>JBDTXP010000001.1:0-42532 GCA_040006135.1 Ginsengibacter sp.
CAAGCTGGAAGTACATCGAATTCTATGGGGATAGCCATTTTAAGAGTCACATCAGACATGCAGTTAACTTGTAAAATTCTTGATCAAAAGATTGATGCTGGAGATATGCTGACAAATTCGCACATTCATTTTGGTGCCCCTGGCGCGAATGGATCTCCTTTCATTTTTTTGGCAGCAGGAATTCAAAATTTAGGAAAGAACGTAAATATCCAATTAACCTCGTCCCAATTTGACGAATTGGTGAATGGAACTCAGCCGATTTACATAAACGTGCACTCCAATTTTTACCCAGGAGGCGCAATTCGTGGTCAGATAAGATAAGTAAATTTGGCAATTAGTTTTGGTAAAGCCCGATGATGATTCATACGGGCTTTTCCCGTACAACATAAAATTTGCTGGAACTGGAAGGATTTAGGTGAACAGGAGATTCCCTTATTATTTATATCGCAAATAGTTTTACCAACCTACGTTAGCTCAAGAAGGGGCTTGGATTTAGCATAGCCTACTTGAGTTATACCCATCATATACAACTTAAAATAATAAATCTATTTCACAATAATAATTAATGAGAAGACCCGGGTACTTTCGAAACATAATGAAAAAAAATAAATTAAATACTTATAATACTTCAATTCACGTTAAGTGGCAAATACTATTGCTCAGGAGAAGTCTGATGATCACCAGCCTGCCTAAAAAAACTTCTAAAATGATGGATTGAAATCCTATCATTTGGGAATATTATCTTTGCACATGCCTACAAAAAATAATGGAGCTCCTGCTCCTAAAAATTCCTTTATTGAAGGATTAACCTTCGATGACGTCTTACTTGTTCCGGCCTACAGCGAAGTATTACCCCGAAATGTAAATATCCGTTGCCGGCTTACTTCAAAAATTTTCTTAAATATTCCCATGCTTAGCGCAGCTATGGATACAGTTACAGAAGCGCCACTCGCGATTGCGCTGGCGCGCGAGGGAGGCCTGGGGATTCTTCATAAAAATATGTCGATACAGCAACAGGCTGCACAGGTACGCCGCGTAAAAAGAAGCGAAAGTGGAATGATCATGGATCCTGTTACACTGCCCGAGGATGCAACATTAAGTGAGGCTTTGTATTTAATGAAAGAAAATAAGATCGGAGGTATACCTATCATCAATAGCACTGGCAAACTCACAGGAATATTAACCAATCGCGACTTACGATTTGAAACTGATCTCAAAAGAAAGGTGAGCGAATTAATGACTTCTGAAAATTTAATAACCGCCAGGGAAGGAACAGATCTTGAAAAAGCACAGATCATTTTAAGAAAACATAAAATAGAAAAACTACCCGTAGTAAATAACAAAGGAATACTTAAAGGTCTTATAACCTATAGAGATATATTAAAAGTTCACAACCATCCTTTGGCTGCGAAAGATGAATTTGGCCGACTTATTTCCGGTGCCGGAGTTGGCATTACCAATGATATAATGGATCGTGTGTATGCGCTCCAGGAAGTAGGTGTGGATGTGGTGTGTCTTGATAGCGCTCATGGACATACGAAAGGCGTAATTGATGCCTTAAAAAAAATAAAAAAATCCTTTAAAACCCTTGCTGTTATCGCTGGAAATGTTGCCACAGCAAACGGAGCGAAAGCATTAGCAGATGCAGGTGCAGACGCGGTAAAAGTTGGCATAGGGCCGGGTTCCATTTGTACTACACGCATAGTAGCAGGAGCTGGTGTGCCACAAATAACCGCTATCATGCAGGTTGCTCAAGCGCTAAAAAACAGAAACGTTGGATTAATTGCTGATGGTGGCATAAGATATACCGGCGATATGGTAAAAGCGATTGCGGCCGGTGCTGATTGTGTAATGATGGGTGGTGTATTTGCCGGCACTGAAGAAAGCCCCGGCGAAACGATCATTTATGAGGGAAGAAAATTTAAGCAATACCGTGGCATGGGTTCATTGGGTGCAATGGCACAAGGTAGCAGCGACCGTTATTTCCAGGAGAAGGAAGAGCAATCTCAAAAATATGTACCCGAAGGCATTGAAGGACGGATTGCCTACAAAGGAAATCTTGATGAAATTGTCCACCAGTTTACCGGAGGCCTGCGTGCTGGAATGGGCTATTGTGGTGCAAAAGATATTGAGAGCCTGAAAAAAGCATCATTTATAAAAATTACCAACGCAGGTATGCGAGAGAGCCACGCGCACGATATCGAGATTACTAAAGAAGCCCCGAATTATAGCCGTCAATAACTTTTTATAATATAAATATTTCCTTTGCACCTTTTCAAGTATATTCTTCTTTCGTTTTTATTAATTCCTTCTTTTTCTAACGGACAGGATAGTCTATGCCATGCGCAAATAAGCTTGCTTACCATAAGTCCCGGCGAAGAATTGTACTCCACATTTGGCCACAGCGCGCTTCGTGTGTACGATAGCGTTAGTAACTCAGACATCGTATATAATTATGGAACATTTAATTTTGATGAGCCAGGTTTTTATACAAAATTTATCAGGGGCAAATTAATGTATTACCTCTCGAGGGATAATTTTGAAAATTTTATTGCAGCAAATCAGCAGGAAAACAGAACCACGACAGAACAGGTTCTAAATCTTGATTGCAAAGAAAAAAATCGATTATTAAAAAGCCTTTATACAAATATGGAGGAAGCTAACCGTTCTTATAAATATGATTTTTTATTTGACAACTGCACCACACGGCTTAGGGACTTAATTGAAAAAGCCGGAGCTGATTCCGCAGTCCGTTTTGGCAAAGTACTTAACAAGCCCAGAACTTTTCGCAACCTGATTCACGAATACCTGAATAATAACGATAAGCAATGGAGCAAACTTGGTATTGATATTTTGCTTGGCAGCAAAACGGATGCACTGATGACACCTTACCAGGTAATGTTTCTCCCGGATTACCTCATGAATGTGTTGGACCGGTCTGCCATTAATCAGAGACCACTTGTAAGCAGTCACACTTCTTTATATAGAATAAAATACGTAGACAACTCACCCAGTAATCTGACCCATCCATTCTTTATATTTTCCTGCTTTTTTGTATTGATTTGCCTGCTAAGTTTTTCTAAAAATAATTTTGTGAAAAATTTCATGGCCAATTTTGACAGGTTCTTTTTTTTCATGGCAGGTCTTTTAGGAATTTTAATTCTTTTTATGTGGTTTGGTACAGACCATATTATGTGCAGGAACAATTACAATTTGTTGTGGGCATGGCCAATGAATGCGGTTGCTGCTTTTTATCTCCACTCACAAAAAAAATGGCCACGTATCTACTTTTTAATCCTGGCAATATTATTATTATTGTTGTTAGGTTTCTGGTTTCTATTACCTCAATTATTAAATATTTCGCTTATTCCAATTGTATTGATAATGATTGTACGCGCATTTCATTTTTATTTTAAAAAAGATATACATGCCGGTAATTGAAATCACCAATAAAAAGATTTTTTATAAAGTAAAAGGCGCGGGAACGCCGGTTGTATTGATGCACGGTTTTGGAGAAGATGGAAAAATATGGAATGGAATCGTAAAAAATTTAGAGAAAAATTATTTAGTAATTGTACCCGATTTACCAGGTAGCGGCCGCTCTCAAATGCTGGACGGGGAAGTCAACTTAGTTGATTTTGCAGAAATCATTTTAAAAATTACACAAAAAGAATTTGGCCGAAATAAACCATTTAATTTAATAGGCCACAGCATGGGTGGATATATTTCCCTGGCATTGGCTAAAAAATATCCGTCTATCATCAGATCTCTTGGTCTTTTCCATTCATCTGCTTTTGCTGACGATGAGAATAAAATAAAAAAAAGACAGAAAAGTATTCGTTTTATAAAAAAAAATGGATCATTAGAATTTCTAAAAACTTCCATTCCTGATTTATTTTCTGAAATATCAAAAGCTAAAAATCCAAACTTCCCTGATAAATTAATGCATATAGCATCGTCAATTTTACCGAACACACTTATTCAATATTATGAAGCAATGATACGCAGATCAGATACAACTAGTGTCTTAAGTACTGCAACTTTTCCTGTTCTTTTTATTCTCGGAAAATATGATAAGGCTGTGCCATTGGATTTGGGATTAAAGCAATGTCATCTACCTTCCACCTCCTCAGTTCATATACTTGAATCTTCAGCTCATATGGGTATGTGGGAGCAACCTAAAAAGTCTATTGGGATTCTGAACGCTTTCTTGCAGGAATTTGCTTAGAATTTTATTTTTCACAGAAACTATGTGATGCCATATATTTTTCCGAAATTTAGTGGGCTTATTTACTATTACCACTTTAAGAATTTTAATGAAAAAAATAATTTTTTTTACGCTTGTTTTTTTGACCACCCTTTCCTGTGATGCAAAGCATATCATTGGAGGAGAAATGATTTATACATATATGGGTCCGGGCGCAAATGGTACTAACAGGTATTTAATTACACTTAAACTCTTTCGCGACCAAAACTCGCCACCTGACGCAGCTCAAATGCCTGTAAATGTTTTCATCGGAATTTTTAATAATGATACTAAGGCACAGTTTCCATCCGCTTCGGGATACTATGATGTACCCAGAACTGATGAAAACGATGTAACTGTAAATCCATTTCCTATCTGCATCACTAATCCACCTTCCTTAAATTATCATGTCGGCATTTTTTATCTTACTGTGGATCTGCCGGCTAACAGTAAGGGATACACGGCAACATATCAGACATGCTGTCGAATTTCTCCACTTACGAATGTAGACACCAATGGTGGAACGGGCACGGGGTCAACTTATTCTTGTTCCATTCCTGCAGTTATTGATAACTCACCACAATTCACTACAAGCATTGATGCTATTTGTGGCAATAAACCTTTTCATTTGCAATTCAGTGCAACAGATGCCGATGGCGATTCCCTGATCTACCAGTTTGCTTATGCTTATGACGGTGGAAATTTTCAGAATTCACAAAATGCAAATCCTGCAGCTCCACCTTACAATTCGGTTCCCTATATTAATTCCTTTTCTTATGACCAGCCTTTAGGCCCGCAAGCTACCATCAACAGGCATACCGGCGAAATAAGTGGGGTAGCCCCTGATGTAGGCAGGTATGTTGTTTGTGTTGCAGTATTGTCATATAGGCGGGGAGTTATGATAAATGAACACCGGAAAGATTTTATAGTAAACGTTACCAATTGTGATTTTGCCGGAGCGAGGCTAAATCCAAAAGGAGTGAGTTGTGATGGTTTTAATGTCAGCTTTTCTAATGATGATTTCTCGCCACTTAATCATACTTTTTATTGGGTCTTTGGTGATCCTAAATCAGGGACTTCAGACACTTCCACAATTCAAAATCCAATACACATTTATTCCGACACCGGGGTGTATGTGTATAAATTAGTTGTAAACAGGGGAGATCAATGCAGTGATTCGGCGATACAAACTATTAAAGTATACCCGGGATTTTTTCCAAAATTTTCTGTTACCGGCAAATGTAAAAATTCCCCCATAAAATTTACTGATCTATCAACCACCAATTATGGATCTGTAAATTCCTGGACATGGAAGTTTGGTGATCCAACTACTCTTGCTGATTCAAGCTTGCTAAAAAATCCTACTTACACTTATTCTTCCGCTGGCAATTACCCGGTAAGCCTTTCAGTTACCAGTACCAAGGGCTGTAATAAAACTTTTTTTGACACAATAAAAATTGTTGACAAGCCGACTTTTTCACTCACGAATGATACACTTATTTGCAGCATTGATACTTTGCAACTCAATGCCTATGGAAACGGATCGGTAGCCTGGACGCCCAATTATAATATAGATAATCCTGCGAGTTTTTCACCTAAGGTAAGTCCGAAAAAAACTACCACTTATTATGCAAATTTTTTTGAAAGTCCCGGTTGTACTGCCACAGACTCAGTAAAAGTAAGCGTTGTTAACCAGGTCACTTTATCCATCGGAAATGATACAACTATTTGCACGACTGATACTATACAAATAAATACAATAAGTGACGGATTACATTATACATGGGCACCATCAATATCACTTTCAAGCGATACCGCTAAAAGACCATTTGCTAACCCACTTACTACCACTATTTATAATGTTCACGCTAGTATTGGAAAATGTTTTGCTGATGACCAGGTTAAGATCACAACAGTTCCATACCCAAATGCGAAAGCGGGAAATGATACAACGCTATGCCTTGGTAAAAGCATTCAACTAGTTGCTTCAGGCGGTAGTGAATATGCATGGAGTCCGATAAATTTTTTAACTAATCCCAATATTTCAAATCCGGTTTCATCGCCTTCACAATCCATCAGGTATATAGTGAAAGTAACGGATGTAAAAGGTTGCCCGAAACCAGCCTTTGATACCATTTTAATTATTATTGAAAATTTAATTGCGGATGCAGGTCCTCGTGATACTATAATTGTTGTGGGCCAACCATTACAGTTAAATGCCACAGGAGATGCAGAATCTTTCACATGGCGCCCTTCATTCGGATTAAGCAATGCGAATATTGCAAACCCTGTAGCAAGACTTAAGGAAAACCAACAATATATTTTAAATATTATAAGTAAGGCCGGTTGTACTGCCAGCGATACTATTGACGTAATTGTTTATAAAGTAAAACCAGATCTTTATGTCCCCAACGCGTTCACTCCTAACTCGGATGGCATAAATGATATTTTCAGACCAATTTTGATAGGGATGAAATCACTCAATTATTTTAAAGTATATAATCGTTCAGGACAATTAATTTATTCCACTGATCGTCCGGGACAAGGCTGGGATGGCACTTACAAAGGTGCTCCGCAGGACCAGGCTGTATTTGTATGGACTGTGGAAGGAGAAGACTATACAGGAAAACTAATATTTAAGAAAGGAAGTGTAACGCTGGTGAGATGATGAATTATTTTTAAATAAGAATTATCTCATTCTTCTACCACCCTGGCGTTGAGCACCCTGGAATAAACCAATATTGTATCCTGCCCGTATAACGGGATTGCTTCTTCCCAAACCATCAATATATGGCGAATTTTTATCCCCAAGTATATCCCATGAAACAGATATAAAATAATAAGTATTATTATTTCTTTCGCGACCCCCGGCATAACCGCCTCCCAATAAAAGACTGCTGGCATTCACTGTTCCCTTGAAAGGCGCGTAATTATTAGTAGCAGGGATATAGTTCTGCTTGATGAAATTATATTCATATTGCGCTGAAGCGAAAAGAAATTTAACGGGGAATAATCTTACAAATGCACCGGGGCCATAAATAGTTTGCCTTATTTTGTCTCCATATTCCCGAAAATCTCTTTGGGAAGAATAATTTACATTAATAGTGATACCGGCATCCGCCCAATTCGTAAGGCTGTAACCAAATTGCGGAGTTATTCCAATCACCGTACTATAATTTGAGAACCCCAAATTGGCACTTCCGCCCGTGAAAAGTTTTTCTTTTTTGAAACCACGCTCAGGTTTCACATCATCTTTCTTTTCATTATCCTGAGCATTAACTGAAGTAACAAAAAATAACATAGCAACCAAGAGGATATTTCTCATAAAGATTTTTTTAAGAAACGATAGACTACTTATTTAGTGAGTCGTTTAAAAATTATTCAGACAAAAATACTCAACAGCTTTTCTAATTAATCGTTAATATCAATCAAAGATCTTTCCGGCATTTAATATATTATTTGGATCAAATACTTTTTTAATGCCCCGCATAAGATCCAATTGTTTATTATCAAAAACAATATCCATAAAATCTTTTTGTACCAGGCCAATCCCGTGTTCACCACTGATGGTGCCGCCTAAATCTTTTACAAGTTTGAAAAGTGCTCGTAACGATTCTATAATTAATGGGTCATCCTGGCTATTGGATGTACCTTCTTTTTTTATGCGAATATGTAAATTACCATCACCCGCATGACCGTAGCAAACGGCTTTAAATCCATATTGAATCCCTAAACTCTTCACACCTTTTATTAAAGCAGGAAGTTCATAACGAGGCACCACGGTATCTTCTTCAATTGTAAAGCCATCCAGTTTCACTGCTTCTGCCACTCGTCGACGCAGTTTCCAGAGCTCTGCTTTTTGCGCAGCATCATCAGCGAAAAAAAGATCGCCACTTCCGAATTCACTTAATACTTCAGAGATGCCTTCCATATCTTTCATTAATACATCCATATCATTTCCATCCACTTCAATAATCAGATGCGCGGCTACAGCATCATCAACAGGCACAATGGCACTTCCAACAAACTTGCTTACAATCTTTAGCGCATCTATCTCGACAAGCTCCATGGCGCTTGGTGTATAACCTGCTCTAAACACAGCACTCACTGCCTCGCCGGCCTTTTGTACATCATCAAATGGGGCCAACATAAGCAGATCATATTTTGGCAATGGAATTAATTTTAAAACAATTTTGGTAACTATTCCTAAGGTGCCTTCGCTCCCTACCATCAATTGTGTAAGGTTATACCCTGTTGAATTTTTCAAAACGTTTGACCCGGTCCAAATAATTTCCCCTGTAGGTAACACAACTTCAAGGTTAAGCACATAATCTTTTACTACACCATATTTCACCGCCTTTGGGCCACCACTATTCTCTGCTATGTTTCCTCCAATAAAGCAGGATCCCCGGCTGCTGGGATCAGGCGGATAAAATAAATGATGCTCTTTTACGGCATCCTGTAAAACTTCAGTTATAACTCCAGGCTCAGTAATTACCTGCAAATTTTTTAAATCAATATTTATGATCGTATTCATTCTTTCGGTGGAAATTAAAACTCCACCGAGATTTGGCAGTGCGCCACCGCTAAGCCCGGTACCTGCACCACGTGGAGTCACAGGAATATTATTTTCATTACAAATGCGCATAACCTGGCTTATTTCGTCTGCTGTACGAGGCTTTATGGCTATCTGAGGGAGAAAAAATAATGCCTCTGTTTCATCATGGCCGTATTTTTCAAGACCTTCTGAATCAGATATTATATTTGCCTCTCCACAAATGTTTTTAATTTCCTGAACAATATTATCTGCAATAGAGGAATTGTTTCTTGTTGAATTCATGGTATTGATTTGTTATGCTAAATTATTTTATAAAAGTCGCAATTAATTGTAGCATTCGGTAGTGCTTAAAATTTTTGCATAATTTTTTATTCGAAAAATGAATATTTACGAAATTTATCGTAAGTTCGTTTTACGAAATCATTCGTATAAATAAAAAATTATAACAATGAAAACTTTAAAATGCTTTTTAATGAAAACAAGTTGGGCAACAACAAAATTTATGCTTTTACTTTTCGCATTAATATTAATTTATAGTAGTGTTCCGGCACAAAGATCTTCTGAAAAAAAGATACTTAAAGAGGAACAACAAATCAATACAGATTCTATTCTAAAAATAGCCCATGATGCTTTAAAAAATATTGATTTTGACAAGATTAATATCGAATTACAATCTGCCATTAAAGTGCTTGACACTTTAAACATAAATGCCCGAATCAAGGAAGCACTGGCAAATGTTGACTTTACAATGGCTACAGCCGGACTTGATAGTGCCATTAAAAGAATGCAGACTGCAGAAATGAAACATCATTTGGAATTAACCCGTAAGCAGTTAATGGAGTTACAGAAAAATAAAAGTATAATTAACAAGGCTGAAATGGAAAAAATTAAGAAAGAGCTTAAAGAAACTCAAAAAGAACTGGAGAAAACGCGTAAAGAATTAAAAAAGGAATTGAAAGCCGGAGATGCTGATAATACCGCATTTCAATTGAATTTCAGGGATTACTATAACGCACTTCCACTTATTACCCTGTAATAAATTCTTTATTAAGGAAATTTTATAATATATGTAGTGTTTCTTTTTTGCCCCTTACGTTTTTTATCCTATTTTTAAAAAAATGTACCGGAGCCATTCCATATCAGTATTCAAACGATTAAGCGTTTATCCACCTTATGTATTTAAGGCAGGTAAAGCTTTTTCTGTATTAAAGAACTTGGTATCCGTGTTTTTTTACGATCTCACCGTCTTTAAGAATTTGTCCCCTTGCACAATTAAGTGTTACCGGGGAATTCATTAACCTCTTTTTACATTTTGTTTTATCAATTAGTAAAGATCGAAATCTTTACTTCAATATTTTTTTACCCAATTCATATTTAAATATCAAAACATGAAATCAGCAACACCACCAGCAATTAATCAAAACGACAGCGTAGTTATTTTAAAAAAAGACTATGATATTTTAAGCGGCCTGCTTTCAAATATGCAGGGAATGCAGGTAAATGAAAAAGAAAACTTCAGAAAACTCCAGGGAGAACTTTCCAAAGCAAAAATTGTAGATGAAACAAACATGCCGGATGATATAGTCCGCCTCCATTCTTTGGTAACAATCATGGACCTGGAAACAAAAAAAGAAATGAAATTAACCTTAGTATTACCTGGAGAGGCTGATATTAAAGAAAAAAAAGTTTCTATCCTGGCACCTATTGGAACAGCCTTAATCGGATTTAAAAAAGGAAAAAAAGTTTCATGGGAAGTACCCGCCGGCAAGAAAGATTTTGAAATAACTGATGTACTTAACAATCAATAAAACTGACATGAATCTCTATCTCCTCATATTTATTTTTCTTGCTATCCTGGTGGTAATTGTTTTTGCTACCTGGATGTATTTGAGCAACCGAAAAGCCAGGCTTAAAAATATTTTAAAGAATAAATTTTACGGCCTGTCTGAGCGTAACGATTTGTACCTGAATAAATCTCAAACCCTGAATGGCAATATGATCGGGATAGACAGGCGCAAGTTGAAAATATTATTCCTCAATCGTAATGATGGAGCAGAGGAGGTTATTGTATTAGATCTCAGGAACGTAGTGGAATGTGGTGTTCAGAATGAAATTAATCCGACAAATGGATTTATCAAAAATATAAATCTTCGTTGCATAATGAGAAAACATGGGGAAATAGAATTATTCCCTTTTTATAAAGAGAACTTTGATCCATTGAATAAGAAAATGAGATTATCCAAAAAGGCATCTTACTGGGAGAAGACGATCAATTTATATAAAAATCAAAAATAAAATTACAGCAGATTTATTTGTTGAAAACCTTTGCCATTGTAATTCCAATATTTGCAGGGCTTTCTACAACATTTACTCCGCACTCGGCCAAAATTTTCATTTTTGCGGCAGCCGTGTCTTCAGCTCCACCAACAATAGCACCTGCATGACCCATCCTGCGGCCCGCAGGAGCCGTTTGCCCTGCAATAAATCCTACTACAGGTTTAGTGCCGTGTTCTTTAATCCAATATGCAGCCTCAGCTTCCATACCTCCGCCTATTTCCCCAATCATCACAATCCCTTCTGTTTCTTTATCATTCATAAATAATTCCACCGCTTCACGGGTAGTGGTACCAATGATAGGATCACCACCAATTCCTATCGCTGTTGAAATACCCAGACCTGCTTTTGCAACCTGGTCAGCAGCTTCGTATGTAAGTGTGCCTGATTTAGAAACAATACCTATTTTGCCTTTCTTAAAAATAAAACCTGGCATAATTCCCACTTTACATTCACCCGCAGTGATTATTCCCGGGCAGTTAGGCCCGATAAGTCTTGAATCTGAATCAAGTAAATAATTTTTCACCTTCACCATATCCTGCACAGGAATGCCTTCGGTAATACAAACTATTAAACGAATATTTGCTTCAGCAGCTTCCATAATTGCATCTGCTGCAAAGGCCGGGGGAACGAAAATAATGCTCACATCAGCACCGGTTTGCTTCACTGCCTCATCAACTGTATTAAACACAGGGCGATCTAAATGTGTAGTTCCACCTTTATTTGGAGTAACACCTCCCACGACTTTGGTACCATATTCAATCATTTGAGTAGCATGAAAAGTGCCCTCAGTTCCAGTAAAACCCTGAACAAGAATTTTGGATTGCGCATCTACTAATATTGCCATAAAATTTTATTTATTAAGATGCGCAAATATAGTAAAGTATGAGTTGAGCATAAGAAATAGAGAATTTTTAATGGTTGGTGAGGACACCAACCATGGCGGTTCGCGGCGGTTGGTGTACCACCAGCCACGAGAGAGATGCGAAAAATGCATCAATGCAATGTAATTATGAAATAGGGAATTAAGTAACTTGCGCGCATGCAGGAATATCTCCATCTTTTAAAAAAAATAATAGACGACGGTGCACAAAAGAGCGACCGAACAGGCACAGGAACCCGAAGTATTTTTGGACACCAAATGCGTTTTGATTTGCAGGCGGGATTTCCTATGGTCACCACAAAAAAGCTGCATTTAAAAAGTATTATTTATGAATTGCTCTGGTTTTTAAAAGGAGATACCAATATCAAATACCTGAATGAACATGGTGTAAAGATCTGGGATGAATGGGCTGATGAAAATGGTGACCTCGGTCCTGTGTATGGAAAGCAATGGCGTAAATGGGAAGGTGCTGATGGAAGTATTACAGACCAGGTAAGCCAATTAATAGATCAGTTAAAAAATAATCCTGATAGCAGGCGAATGGTTATCAGTGCATGGAATGTAGGCGATTTGCCTAAAATGAAATTGATGCCCTGTCATTGTCTTTTTCAATTTTATACTTCCCCCGGTAACGATGGGAAGAAAAGAAAATTATCCTGCCAGCTTTACCAACGCAGCGCTGATGTATTCCTGGGAGTTCCCTTCAATATTGCTTCTTACGCATTACTCACATTAATGGTCGCACAAGTATGCGATATGGAGCCCGGCGATTTTGTCCATTCATTTGGTGATGTTCATCTTTACAATAATCATATGGAACAGGCGACGCTTCAACTTTCACGTGATCCTTTTGCTTTGCCCCAAATGAAACTAAATTCGGAAGTCAAAAATATCTTTGATTTTGATTTTGGTGATTTTGAATTAATAAATTACCAAAGCCATCCTTCAATAAAAGCAGCCGTAGCTGTGTAATAAAAAATAATTATGATACTGTGCCATATCGTTGCTGCATCGGAAAATAATGTGATAGGAGCTAATAATGAACTCCCCTGGAAACTATCGACTGATTTCAGATATTTTAAAAACAAGACCTGGGGCATGCCGGTGATCATGGGGAGAAAAACTTTCAATTCATTAAAAAAAGATTTACCAGGGAGAATAAATATCGTATTGACCAGTAAAAAGGACTGGAATGCTGTAAATGTTACTGTTGTGAGTGAAGTGGAAGATGCTATTACCCAGGCAAAGGAATCTGATGCAAAAGAAATCTTTATTATTGGCGGCGGACAGGTTTTTAAACAAACGATGGATATTGTAAACAGGATTTACCTTACAAGGGTTCATACTGTTGTTGAAGGTGATACTTATTATCCTCAAATAAATGAAAATGATTGGAAACTAGTGAGCTCGATTGATCATTCGGCAGATGAAAAAAATAATTACTCTTTCACCTTTGAAGTCTGGGAAAAAAAATAACTGCTATGTACTCCCGGCTTCAATTAGCAAAAAAATATATTTACTATTTCTTCACGGCAGCTAATGGTAAGGGCCATGGTACTCATTCGCCATTTGTTTATAAATTCATCACAGATATTTTAAATGACAGTAAAAAATATCCTGAGTATGAAACAATTGAACATTTACGCAAAAAACTTTTGCAGGAAAAAACGTCAATTGAAGTGCAGGATTATGGTGCGGGTTCCCGTACTATTTCAACCAAAAATAGATTTGTAAACGACATAGCAGGAAGCTCCTTGAAGCCGCGAAAATTTGCACAGTTGCTATTTAGAATGGTTCGATATTTTGAATCAAAAAATATACTAGAACTTGGGACTTCTCTCGGCATCACCACTTGCTATCTCGCGTCTGCAATAAAAAAAAGCAAAGTAATAACTCTTGAAGGCTCGCCTTCAATTGCAGCAATTGCGGGGAAAAATTTTCAAAAGGTCAACCTGGGAAATATTGAATTGATCGAGGGTAATTTTGATAACACAATACACAGTGCGCTGTCTATAATAGATTCTGTAGATCTTGCTTTTGTAGATGGAAACCATACCAAAAAAGCGACATTAAATTATTTCTCTGCACTTCTAAAAAAATGTGATGAGAAAAGTATTTTCGTTTTCGATGACATACATTGGAGTGAGGAAATGGAGCAGGCATGGGACCAAATAAAAAATAATGTGGACGTTACGTTAACAATAGACTTATTTTTTATCGGTATCGTATTTTTTAATAAAGATTTTAAAGTAAAACAACATTTTACCATCAGGTTTTAAAATTTTGATATCTTACAACTTTTAAAAGTATTATGACAATAGGAGTATTGAAAGAAGCATTCCCTGAAACGCGCGTTGCATTATTACCGGAGCAGATAGCTTCTTTAAAAAAACTTTCCATTGATTTTTTAGTAGAGAATAATGCTGGAGAAAAAGCTTTCGTTGCTGATGCAGTATACGAAGCTGCAGGTGCGGCTATTGCCTCACGTCAACAGGTAATTGCACGATCTAAAGTTATTCTTTGCGTTCAATTACCGGATGAAAGCGATTTCAGTTTATTAAAATCAAAAACAATTATTGGATATTTTCAGCCACTCTACCGGCAGGATATGATGGAGAAATTAAAACAAATAGGTGTTACCGTTTGCAGTCTTGATATGCTTCCCCGGAGTACACGTGCGCAAACGATGGATATTTTGAGTAGCCAGGCGAATATTGCAGGTTATAAAGCGGTGCTACAGGCAGCCAATTTATTACCGCACTATTTTCCGATGCTAATGACTGCTGCAGGAAGCATACCACCCGCAAAAGTATTGATATTAGGAGCTGGAGTTGCAGGTCTACAGGCTATTGCAACTGCACGAAGACTTGGTGGTGTAGTGGAAGTATTTGATACGCGACCTTCTGTAAAGGAAGAGGTGATGAGCCTCGGTGCAAAATTTATTGAGGTAGAAGGTGCAGCAGACGCAAGTGGCGCAGGCGGATATGCTGTTGAGCAAAATGAGCAGTTTTTGGAACGGCAGAAAAGTAAAATAGCAGAAAGTGTTGCCAAATCCGATGTAGTAATTACAACCGCACAGATCTTTGGAAAACAAGCACCGATCCTTATTTCGGAGGCGATGATTGAAAGTATGAAAAAAGGAAGCGTGATTGTAGATCTTGCTGCGGCTACAGGTGGCAATACTCCTCTCACTCAAAATAATGAAACAGTAATTTATAATGGTGTAAGAATCATTGGTGATAGCCATCTCGCAACTTCTATGCCTTATGATGCGAGTAAGATGTATGGAAAAAATATTTCTAATTTTTTGCAACTAATAATTAATAAAGAAGGGGAATTGCAACTTGATTTTAATGATGAGCTCATTAAAGGTGCTTGCGTGGTAACACCTGATTAAATAAATTTTTATGAATGAATTAAGCCGTTTTTTCCAGGAAAATTTAGAGATGATCTATATTGTCATCCTGATGATTTTTTTAGGAATTGAAATCATTGGCAGGGTGCCATCTGTCTTGCACACGCCGTTAATGAGTGGTGCAAACGCTATTCATGGTGTAGTGATCATTGGCGCCATCATCGTAATGGGCAAAGCCGAGGAAGGTAATTACCTCATTTTATCATTAGGCTTTCTTGCTGTTATTTTAGGAACTCTTAATGTAGTTGGAGGTTTTGTAGTAACAGACCGAATGTTGGAAATGTTTTCAAAAAAGAAAAAAAAACAGATCACTGAAAAGTAAATAAAAGATAATCCCGATACATGTTTTCATTTTTATCACTCTCCTATCTTATTGCTTCAGTTACATTTATACTGGGGTTGAAAATGCTTTCACATCCCGCAACGGCGCGTAGGGGAAATCTTATTGCTGCAGCAGGCATGGCCCTTGCCATTATTGCTACTATTTTTTTATATGAGGAAGATGGTAAAAAATTAAATAATTACATCTGGATATTTAGCGCAATAATCATTGGATCTATAATAGGAGTGCTCACTGCGAAGAAAGTGAAAATGACCGCAATGCCAGAGCTGGTAAGTTTCTTTAATGGAATGGGAGGAGCGTGTGCTGCACTAATTTCCATTATTGAATTTTATTATTTATACAGCTCCCATCCTACGGCAGATAGTTTTTCCAATTTTGTAAGTGGCGGCCATTATCTCACGATTATTGCAGGGACAGTTATCGGTTGTATTTCATTTGCAGGAAGTGTAATAGCATGGGGAAAGCTCAGTGGTAAGTTCAAAGATTTTGCTTTCAAGGGGCAACACATTTTTAATGGAATAATTTTTCTTTTAATTCTGGTCGGAGCTGTAACAGTTTATTTTTATTATGGCACAGAGCAGCATATTATATTCTTTATTACAGTAGCGCTTGCATTACTTTATGGTGTCTTTTTCGTTCTGCCGATTGGTGGTGCAGACATGCCGGTCGTGATTTCTTTACTGAATTCATTTACGGGTGTGGCAGCTGCCTGTGGTGGTTTTTTATATAATAATAAAGCAATGCTTACCGGTGGTATTTTAGTAGGCGCTGCCGGTACATTACTAACGATTCTGATGTGCAAAGCAATGAACCGGAGTTTGCTCAATGTTCTTATTGGATCATTTGGTGGAAGTGCAAAGGCATCCGAAAGTGGGGATTCAGAGCACGGTAATGTAAAGGAGATTTCTGTCGCCGATGCGGCTATGGTATTGGCTTACGCTAAAAAAGTAATGATCGTTCCGGGATATGGTTTGGCTGTAGCGCAAGCTCAGCACACCTGCCAGGAATTACAGAAAGCACTCCAGGAAAAAGGAGTAGATGTGCTTTATGCCATTCATCCCGTAGCAGGTCGTATGCCCGGACACATGAATGTATTACTCGCAGAAGCTGATGTAGATTATGATTATTTATTGGAAATGGATGACGCTAATCAACAGTTAAAAACGACAGATGTAGCATTAATTCTCGGAGCTAATGATGTGGTTAACCCTGCAGCTAAAACAAATCCGTCTTCACCTATTTATGGGATGCCTGTACTGGATGTGGAGCTTGCAAAAACGGTGATTGTAAATAAGCGGAGTATGAAACCGGGATATGCAGGTATTGAAAATGAATTATTTTATCAGCCTAATACATCCATGCTTTTTGGGGATGCTAAAAAAGTATTACAACAACTTTTAGCAGAGTTAAAAAATGTTTGATTAAAAATAATTTCAGAACACAAATTTTATCCTAAACACAGATAAAATTATTGTAGCTGAAATAAGATAATTCATCAACTCTAAATAGAAGTATAAACTTTTTTTTTGGGTTACTTCGCAGAGTAATTTAGGATTGTCAAAATTCATCCTTATTATCAAGCAACATAATAACCTTGTGTTTGAACGATGGTAAATTAAGAGTTATTATTTCCCATAACAAAACATAATCCAATCCTGAATAATCATGAATTATTTTATTGCGTAAATCTGCAGCCTCACGCCATTCAACTGCAGGATATTTATTTTTAAAATCAATGGTGATTTGATTAGCAGCTTCACCGATTATTTCAAGGTTTCTAACAACCGCGTCTTTAGTTTTCCTATCATTATAAAAATCTTTTTCATCTAAAGGTTTTAGATATTCCTCTATATAGTTTATAGAATCTATAATGTCAGTTAAAAGGAGAAAGTTATTGCGTTTAGACATACAATAAATCGGGTTCAATTTCCTGAATGAATTCATCTCTCAAACCACGCTTAGAAATTAAATCAACCTTTGATTTCAATAAAGATTCAATCTCGTAATTCAAGTGTAAAAACTTAAATCCCATTACCCCATTTATCTCTATAAGAATATCAACATCACTTTCTTCTGAATTTTCAAGTCTACTATGTGACCCAAAAATCGCCATACTCTTCAAAGGGTATTTGCTAAAAAGATCTGCTTTATTCTTTTTTAATATCGCAAGTATCTCGTTCATAAAATGTAAATTATAGAAGTTAATTGGTAAAATCAACAATCGATAAAAAATTCCGAATTCAAAAAGGCTAATCATTTTAATTATAGTCAATTAAACTTTGAACCATGAAATAAATCGTGGTGACCAAAAAAGATAATGTAATTTAAAATATATCTAGGTCTGGTCTTCTTTTCCTCGTCCTCTCCACAGCCTGTTCATAGCGCCATTCATCGATTTTAATCAGATCACCTGATAATAATATATCAGGGACTTTCCATCCTTGAAATTCCTGTGGACGTGTATAAACAGGCGGAGCTAACAAACCATCCTGGAACGAATCAGTTAGTGCAGACGTTTCATCATTCAACACACCAGGAATTAAGCGCCCTATAGCATCCACTAAAACTGCAGCGGCAATTTCACCACCACTCAATACATAATCACCGATTGATATTTCTTTAGTAATGAAGTGATCACGAACTCTCTGATCAATTCCTTTGTAATGGCCGCAAATGAATAATAAATTATTCTTTAGTGATAAACTATTGGCCATTTTTTGATTGAAATTTTCTCCATCAGGAGTCAGGAAAATTACTTCATCGTATTTTGTTTTTTGTCGAAGCGTTTCAATTGCGTTTACCAAAGGCTCTACCATCATTACAAGGCCGGCACCACCACCAAATTGATAATCATCCACCTGGCCATGTTTGTAATTTGTATAATCCCTGAGGTTTATAGCATTCACCTCAAGCAATCCTTTTTCATGCGCTCTTTTTAAAATAGAATGCGCAAAAAAACTTTCCATTAATTGAGGAAGGACAGATATAATATCAATTTTCATTATTAAAGTTTAAAACATTTTTCATTATAGCAACAAAGTGGCTACTAATCATTTTGAAAAAAAATCATCCAAATCTCTTTTTACTTTTTTTGTAGGTCTTCCTTTTTTACTTTTTCTTTTTCCGGTTGGAAATATGAAAGCGGCAGAATGAATACTTTCGGCAACTACTTCCGGAGATAAATCTAAATAATGTTTTATCGCTTCTTCATGACTTGTGCGTGTATGCAGTAAAGAAACTACTTTTATAACCCATTTTTTGTGTTCCGTTTTTATTTCATATTGATCACCTATTGCAATTGTTTTTGAAGGTTTCACATTGGTGCCGCTGCATTTCACCTTACCTGTTAGACATGCCTCCGAAGCAAGGCTTCTTGTTTTGAAAATACGTATGGACCAAAGAAATTTATCAATTCTTATCTTTTCTTGTTCTGCCATTCGCAAATTTACCCGTATAATGCCGATATAACAGCCGTTTAGTTCAATGGAATTGGACTATCACGGATGTAGAATCGGTATAATTTAGAAACGGTTAGGCAATTGTGCACTTTACGTATTTTTACCTCTAAATTTTTTTATATGCGCCTTATTTTTAAACAGAGTCTACTATCTTCTATTTTCATTCTATTCTCTTTTGCAATACTTGCTCAATTCAGGGCTAAGGAGATCAATTGGACAGCTGATGGCGAGTCCATGCTCACTTTAGAAAAAGGAGATATTGTAAAAACCACTTTAAAAACCGGGAATAAAGAAATCGTAGTTCATGCAGCAGACCTGACACCGCAGGATAAATCAGATCCTTTACGATTCAATATTTATAGTTTCTCTCCTGACTATAGTCAACTATTGATCTTTACTAACACAGCTAAAGTGTGGCGATACAATACACGCGGCGACTATTGGGTACTTAATCTTACTACGCATCAGTTAACGCAGGTGGGAAAAACAATGCCTGCCCAATCGTTAATGTACGCCAAGCTTTCACCGGATAATAATAAAGTAGCCTACGTAAGCGATCATAATATTTATGTTGAAGATCTTGCGTCAGGAAAGGTGACTGCACTAACTACTGATGGCACACGAAAATTTATCAATGGCACATTTGATTGGGTATATGAAGAAGAGTTTGGCTGCCGCGATGGTTTTCGCTGGAGCCCTGATAGTAAAAAAATTGCCTACTGGCAGGTAGATGCTACCAAAATACGTGACTACTATATGCTGAACACTACAGACTCACAATATTCCAGGATCATTCCGGTAGAATATCCAAAAGTAGGATGGCCGCCATCACCAGTGAGAGTTGGAGTAGTAGATGTAATTAATAAAGAAACCAAATGGATGAATGTGCCCGGAGATCCGCAGGAGCATTATATTCCGAGGATGGAGTGGGCCAATAATTCTAACGAGTTAGTGCTGCAACAACTTAACCGCAAACAAAATGAAAGCAAACTTTTTTTCTGTGATGCCAATACCGGTGCTGCACACAATTTTTACACAGAAGATGATAGTGCATTCATTGATATAAAATCAAGGTGGAATGATGATGACCCAATGGGATGGGACTGGCTGAATAATGGAAAGAATTTTGTATGGGTAACTGAAAAAGATGGCTGGCGCCACATTTATTTAATAGATCGCACAGGTAAAGAAACTTTAGTCACTAAAGGAAATTATGATATTGAAAATATTAAATGTATTGATGACAAAAACGGCTATGTATACTTTATGGCTTCGCCGGAAAATGCTACACAACTTTATTTGTTCCGGACAAAACTTAATGGTAAAGGGAAGTTGGAACCTCTTTCCCCCGCTGCATTACAGGGCACACATGATTATAATATTTCACCTTTTGCAAAATATGCCGAACATTCATTCTCTAATTATAAGACTTTCCCTGCGCGCGAATGGATTACCCTGCCTAATGGCAAACCCATGAATGGTTCTGAAAGTATTGTAAGTAAGATGAAAGTAAATGAGAATAGTAACATCACCTATTTCAAAGTAACCACAGAAGATAATATCACATTGGATGCATGGATGGCGAAACCCATTAATTTTGACAGTACTAAAAAATACCCGGTGGTTTTTATGGTGTATAGCGAACCTGCAGCCTCTACAGTTCTTGATAGGTATGGCGCTCAGCGCGATATGTTATTTAATGGCGATTTAAGCATGGAAGGATATTTTTATATTTCTGTAGATAATAGAGGTACTCCTTCATTGCGTGGTGCTAAATGGCGCAAATCTATTTACAGGAAAATAGGAATCTTAAATATTCATGACCAGGCAATGGCTGCAAAAAAGATTTTAGAAAAACCCTGGTTTGATAAAGATCGTGTGGCTGTCTGGGGCTGGAGTGGTGGTGGTTCTGCTACGCTTAACCTAATGTTTCAGCACCCGGAAATCTATAAAACCGGAATTGCAATCGCCGCAGTAGGCAACCAATTATTTTACGATAATATTTACCAGGAAAGATATATGGGACTACCGCAGCAAAATTTAGAAGACTTTGTAAATGGTTCACCTATTCATTATGCCAAAAATCTTCAGGGACATTTGTTATACATTCATGGTACTGGTGACGATAATGTGCATTATGATAACGCTGAAGTTTTATTGAATGAGTTGATTAAATACAATAAACAATTTCAGTTTATGCCTTACCCTAACCGCACGCATAGTATTTCAGAAGGTGAAGGGACCAGGAAACATTTAAGTACTTTATATAGTAATTTTTTGAGAGCTAATTGTCCGCCTGGCGCAAGGTGATAGTCTTAATAAACAAAAAGTAAATAGTAAAAAATAAAAATTCGGGCAAGTAATTTCCGAATCGTATCGTCAATATGGTCGATATGCCGGTCTATTTCTGTTTAACATATAATAATTGTACGCTGACTGGAAATAAGAAAATGGAATTTTATATAAAATTTGAAGTGAAGCAGGTATTGAATATGGATTCGTTCTTTTATTATAGAGACCGCACTACCTAATTGTGCATTTGATATAAAGCACATGCTTGTAAGTAAAGCGAATAATTTTATAGGTCTTTCTAATTTTTTTTATTCTTTTATCACTTTCAATGAAACTGAGACGTCGGAAATTAGCTTTAAAATATAGATGCCTTTTTTGATGTCCTGAATATCAAAAATTGATCGATAATTTACATTTTTCCATGTTCTTAATACAGCTCCATCTATACTTAACAACTTAGCTTCTGAATATACGTCAGTAGAATTTATATGAAATTGACTATACACAGGATTTGGCAAAATTGACAAGGTAACTAAGTCATTATAATCAACCCTTATTACGTTACTAAACTTGGCTCTTCCAACCTCGTCCATAAACTCTAATTTGTAAAAGTTACTTCCACTTTTGGGCTTGGTATCTAAAAAATTATAAGTATTTGAACCTGTAGAAAGTAAGGAACCAATTTTATTAAACTCTTGTCCGTTTATGCTATGATAAACTTGAGTTTGCAACAAATTTTTTTCAATTAAATTCCATCGAAGCAATACACCATCATTTAGTTTTTTTCCTGTAAAGCTCACAATGTTAACAGGTAATACCAGGGTCCAACAAAAGTTTATCGCAGAAGTAGCAGATAAGCCCGTAGGTCCCAGCATGCTTGCATCTTCCAGAGTTCTTAAAATACTGAAATGATTAATTGTTTGAGAATAACTACCAACAGCCACATTAGCACCATAAAACACAGTTGCAATTTTATTAGAGTCCGAATAATCATCTTCATCATAGGTTACAATAAGCAAAGAATTATTATTGATACACCACTGTTTATAAGCATCAAGATTTGTCTGCACCCATGAATCAAACTGCTTAACACTATTGTTGAGCGGTGGGCAAACATTGTGACCATCACTACACAAATCAGGAACCACGAAGGAAACAGTTGGAAGATTATTATAATCAGAAGGGAAAGCGGTAAACGGTTGATTTGTACTTGGTGGTATCTGGTTAGTACCACTACCAACCCAATTAGCTGCCGGGTTATGTTTTCTTGCATAATTACCAAGTATATCAATATCACTTCCTACAGATGGCAAGCCTTCTGAATATGTTGCATAAGTTTTCGAAGTTGAAATTAATTTATATCCTAAATTAGGCGTAGTGAATTTTGAGACAGGTTTATTATTATCTGTTACCCCTTGATCATCCCCTGAATAAAGGACAAGATAATTTGGTTGACTTGGATGTGTGATGGCATAAGAATTTGTGAACTTAGCGCCATTTGCAGCAAGTGAATTTATATAAGGTGCATCCGGATTTCCAAACACTGAACTCATAGAAGTGTTCTCACCAATAACAACGACAATATGTGAGAAAGCAGGTACTATTTGTGCCTCCGTTAACTGAATACTAAAAAAAACAAAAATAATTATGTGTAAAATCTTCATTATTAATTTTTTTAAATAGTCTGAAACTACTCACCTTCTAATAGGCCATTTCTTTGGAGTAATTCTCTTTTTTTAAATCGATACCAGGCCAGAAATTATTCATGATCTTAAAATTTTAATAATCAAATGATAAATTTGATTACGATATTTTGTAGTTGATTTTATAGGTGCTAAAAATGCATATATATAACTATGAATCAAACCTTTTTATTATCTACATATTTTAGTTTCAATGGGAATTATCTTCTTCCAATTACTGTTGTTACTATATTGTTAGCCATAAATACCTTATCACATAATATTTCATTACCTAATTAGTTAATTCTACTCTCCTAAACGAGGAATACAAACGAGCAAAAACCCTGTCAATTATCTACTTCTTTAAGCAGATTCTTTGCCGTAACACGCTTTTTGAAACAATATTTCTAATATAAACTTTTCAATGTTGACTTTAACTCACTCACAGAAGATGAAGTATTTGAAGAAGTAGAAAAAATAGTAGCCGAAGTTTCTGGTTCACCATAAAAATTCTCATTAGCTTTTTCATCTACAGAAATTGAGGAACCACTAAGACTGATACCGGCAAATAAACCTTTACTTCTAGAGTATGAATAAACCTCTGCTTCCATTTTATAATCAGTGCTTGCTGATGAGCTGCGGCCAACCGGACCCGCTGTGACTGAAATATCACCGCCGAGTGTAAAGCTACCTTTTCCCATTTGCTGCAATGTTGAAGCACTCTTAAAAATCAAAACCAGGTCTTCTGATTGCACACCAGCCTGTAATCCGATGCTGCCGCCGGTAATTGTAACAAATACTGGATCACTCCAAGTGCCATCTGAAAGTTTAACCATAGCCACTCCTTTGCCGCGCTTGCCTGCAAGCACGAAACCGGCTTTAATTAGCTTTGGTACAATGATAATTCCGTTAGTAACTTTCAATAATTCTGATGGGATATTTTCTTTCATTTCACCAAAATCCTTAAGCACAATTGTAGCCGCAGTAATTTTTTCTTCCTGTTTATCATCTTGCTTATCCTGGCTGTGAGCAAGGAAACTAATAGACATACAAATAAAAAAAATCCAGGAGCCTTTAAGAAGTTTCATAATTAAATTTTTCTGTGATATACCAACATTAATGCCACATGGGAAATGATTGATAACTTGACTTTTTTTTAAACAAAACTTTCTCAAAAAAAAAGCCGTCTTTAATAAGACGGCTATCGAAAATACATTCAGTTTAAAAATTATTCAACCGGCGCTTCACTTGCCTCTGTGGCTTCTGCAGTATCAGTTGCATCACCACTTTCAGTTTCAGGTGCTGTTTCAGGAGTCGCTTCAAGAGCTGCAGCCTTTACAGGTTCTGCTTTCTTTACAAAAGCAGGCCTTGCGGCAACTTTAGTTTTTTTATGCGTCTCTTGTCTTTTAGCAAATTCAGAGTCGTGATCAGTGCTCCACTTGGTAAACTTTTCCATAGCGGCAGCTTCATCAAAAAGTCCTAGTGTTACGCCACGCAACAGATGCTTGAGGTAAAGAACACCTTTAAAACTTAAAATACGACGAACAGTATCTGTTGGTTGAGCGCCTTTATGCAGCCATTCGAGTGCTTTTTGACGATCTACCTGGATACTTGCAGGAACTGTTAGGGGATTATAAGATCCTAACTTTTGGATGAATTTACCATCACGGGGGCTACGGGAATCAGCAACTACTATAAAGTAAAATGGCCGTTTCTTGGAGCCATGGCGTTGCAATCTCATTTTTACAGCCATAAAAAATAGAAATTTTTTTGGGTTGTTATTAATTGGGTTTCTAAAAAAGGAATGCGAAGATAGCGTATGACAACTATAAAAGCAAATTCAGTAGATATTTTTTTGATTTAAAAATAATTTTTATTTCCTGCCAAGCCCCGCCAATTTTCCCATCGGCATCTTATTCATCATCTTCATCATGTTTTTCATTTGATCAAATTGCTTAATGAATTGATTTAATTCTGTAAGATCCTTTCCACTTCCTTTCGCAATACGCAGCTTTCGGCTCGGAGAAATAATATCAGGATTTCTTCTTTCTTCAAGCGTCATTGAATTAATCATTGCTTCTATTCCTTTAAAAGAATCATCATTGATATCTATGTCCTTTATTTGCTTTCCTACTCCCGGAATCATTCCCATCAAATCTTTAAGATTACCCATTTTTTTTATTTGTTGCAATTGTGTTTTAAAATCTTCAAAATCAAATTGATTTTTTCGAATTTTCTTTTCCAACCTTGCGGCCTGTTCTTCATCAAATTGCTCCTGTGCCTTTTCCACAAGACTTACTATATCTCCCATACCAAGAATGCGTTGCGCCATTCTATCTGGATAAAATATTTCCAGCGTATCTAACTTCTCACCACTGCTTACAAATTTGATAGGCTTATTTACCGTGTATTTTATTGAAATCGCTGCTCCACCTCGCGTGTCACCATCTAATTTCGTAAGCACAACACCCGTATAATCCAGCTTTTCATTAAAAGCCGCAGCTGTATTTACCGCATCCTGACCGGTCATACTATCTACTACAAAAAGTATTTCCTGCGGATTAACAGCACCTTTTATATTTGCTACTTCGGTCATCATCAACTCATCAATCGCCAGGCGACCGGCCGTATCAATGATCACAACATTTTTATTCTTAGCTTTTGCTTCTTTAATTGCATTTTGTGCAATGGCGACTACATCTTTATTTTCGGGCTCTGTATATACTTCAACATTTATCTGCTCACCTAATATTTTTAACTGGTCAATTGCTGCGGGCCTATATACATCACCTGCAACAAGAAGTGGAGACTTACCTTTTTTATTTTTAAGGTAATTGGCGAGTTTGCCACTGAATGTAGTTTTACCACTACCCTGCAAACCTGCAATTAATATGACTGTAGGATTTCCGGAGAGATCAAATTTACTTTCTTCCCCGCCCATTATTTCGGCCAGTTCGTCTTTTACGATCTTTACCATTAACTGGCCGGGACTTATGGCATTTATAACCTTTTCCCCTGTAGCCTTATCCTTTATAGCATCAGTAATTTCTTTAGCTATTTTATAGTTCACATCTGCATCCACGAGTGCGCGGCGAATATCCTTAACGGTAGCGGCAATATTAAGTTCAGTAATTCTCCCCTGGCCTTTCAAATTTTTAAAGGCGGTGTCCAACTTTTCACTTAACGATTCAAACATAAGTCAATATAAATTTCGTTTCAAAGAACGCAAATTTAAGAAAATTAAAAAGCAGAGCGTGTAGTTTTTCCGGTTTTAATTTTGCGAATTCATTTCCATTTTTTCAAGAAATTTTTTTCCGCTTTCGGTCACGTAAATGCAAAGAAGTTTTTTATCGTTTACCATCTCCATTTTCGTTTCTACAAGCCCACGTTTGTAAAGGCCTGGCAATGAAGATTTCATTTCTTCTGCAAAACACTTTTCTTTTTCAAAGCATTGTCTCAGTTTTTTTACCATTCTTTCTGTTGGGGGTCGTAGGAATTTTTTCATTGGCTTCCTTTTCTTCAGTTTCACACCTGTTTAATACGCATGAGATATCAAAAGCGAAGCCATAAAATGAAAAAGGAATATTTAGCTTGACAACAATTAAAAAAGAGAAAAAAGTGCGAATATTTTCTACAAAACTGAATAAAAAAAATCCTGCTTTTCAAAGCAGGACTAGTTTACTTGTTGTCCCACGAGGATTCGAACCTCGACAGACAGAATCAAAATCTGTTGTACTACCTTTATACTATGGGACAAAGGATTGCAAAAGTAAGGGTAAGCCTTAAATTTTCAAAACCAGATTTAAAATAAAATTTACTTTATTTATTTAGCGCTTCTGTCTCTTTTTCCTCTTCTTCTTTTAGGTTTTTAATGAAGTCAAGCGCATCTGGAACTACATCACACATGATGGTAATAATGCTTCCCGTCTTTGCATGGGTATAAGCAAAAGTAATCGCTTCAGACTCTTTATGAATAATATGCAGCGGCAAATCTGCTCCCCCTGCCTCTTTTATGCCTTCTACAAGTAGATCGACAATTTCATCAGGAGTGCGTCCACGCATATTTTTATCCTGCCTTATAATTATTTCATCAAAATTTCGGGCACTAATCCTTCCAATTTCTCTTATATCATCATCACGCCTATCCCCTGTACCACTTATGATACCTACTTTATAATTGCTATCTAATTTATTTACAAAATCGCATAACAAGTTGAGTCCTGCAGGATTGTGTGCAAAATCAACGAGGAATTTGAAATTCTTAAATTCAAATAAATTTAAACGCCCCGGAGTTTGAACAGGTGATGGAATAAATGTTTGCAATCCTAGTTTAATACTATCCAACCCCATCTGGCACAGGTATGTAGCCAGTATTGAAGGGAGTGTATTCATTATATTATGCATTGCTTTTCCACCAAAAGTGATAGGAATGTCAACTACTTTTTCTACCCGTATTTTCCACGTGCCTTTCATTATCGTTACATACTCATTTTCGTAAACAGCCGCAATTCCACCTTTATTACAATGTTGTTTTATACGTTTACTATTTTCATCCATGCTAAATAAGGCTACTTTACAATCCAGTTCTTTTCGCATTCCATATACCAAATCATCATCAGCATTTAGAATCGCATAGCCGTTGCGAACAACTGTTTCTGGCAACACGCCTTTTACTTTTGCCATTTGTTCGACAGATTCTATCCCGCCAAGACCGATGTGGTCGGCGCTAATGTTGGTTACGATTGCTATATCACATTTTTGAAATGCCAGTCCATTCTTTAATATACCTCCGCGCGCACATTCTAAAACAGCAAAATCAATTGTGGGATCTTTAAGCACAAACTCTGCGCTTCTCGGACCGGTACAATCTCCACGCATCATTATTTGATTTTGTATGTAAACACCATCTGAAGTAGTGAAACCAACTTTATGCCCTGCAGATCTACAGATATGTGCCGTAAGTCTACTGGTAGTCGTTTTTCCATTTGTACCAGTTATCGCAATAATGGGAACCCTTCCAGTTGCCCCTTTCGGGAAGAGCATATCTATCACCGGTTCTGCCACATTTCTCGGTATGCCTATTGAAGGCTCAACATGCATGCGAAATCCGGGTGCAGCATTTACTTCCAGGACAGCCCCACCATTTTCAAACAGAGATGTTTTTAGATCGGAAGCCATTACATCTATTCCACAAATATCAAGGCCAATAATTTTTGCAATTCGCTCCGCGAGAAATGTATTTACAGGATGAACCTGGTCGGTTACATCTGTAGAAGTGCCACCGGTAGAAAGATTAGCGGTGGGCTTTAAAAGAAATAATGTGTTTTTAGGAAGCACTGTGTCCAGTGTAAATCCCGAATCATCCAACATTTTTTGAGTGTAAGAGTCAATCTTTATCTGGGTCAAAACTTTCTCATGAGCATAACCGCGGCGAGGATCTTTATTTTCTGCATCAATAAGCCAATTAATTGAATGTTCACCATCTCCTTTTACAGCTGCTGGTGTGCGCAATGCTGCACATACAAATTTATAATTGATCACTAGTATTCTGAAATCAAAACCGGTTATAAATCGTTCGCATATAACATAACGGCCAAATTCCCTCGCCGCCGCTAACGCGGTCTCAGCTTGCTTTTGGTTGATGATGTTCGTGGTTGCACCTTTTCCGTGATTACCATTAAGCGGCTTAAATACCATTGGGAAACCGACAGATGATATTGCACTTTCTACGGTATCTTCCGGATAAATAATAATTCCTTTAGGAACAGGAATTTCTGCCGCTGATAATAAATTTTTTGTCTCTTCCTTGTCACCTGCAATATCAACAGCTATACAAGATGTGGTGCTTGCAATTGTTGCTCTTATCCTTTTTTGATGTATACCATATCCCAATTGCACAAGGCTTTGCTTATTAAGTCGAATGTAGGGGATGCCTCGCTTGATAGCCTCTTCCACTATGCTACCTGTTGATGGCCCCAGCCTTGTGTTTTCGCGTATCACACGCATTTGTTGTATATCATCTTCCAGGTTGTAAGGTGTATTTATAATAATATGTTGTACCAGGTTATAAGCAGATTTTGCTGCAAATACACCGGCTTCTTCTTCCATATAATCAAACACTACAAAATATTCTCCGGGCTTGCCCGTTCCACGCGTTCTTCCAAAGCCCATATCCATCCCGGCAAGTGTTTGTAATTCCAATGCAACGTGCTCTATTACATGTCCCATCCACGTTCCCTCATCCACTCGCTGTAAAAAGCCACCAGCAACACCCTCACTACACCGATGCTCAAAAAGTCCGGGAAGCATTGCATGTAATTTCTCTCTAAAATGCTCAATTTTATTGGTAGGCATTTCCTCCATTTCTTCAAGATCCAATCGCATTTGAATGAGCTTCGGCCGCCGGACACTCCAATAATTTGGACCTCTTAAAATTTTAATATCTACAATCTTCATAAAAAAGAATTAGGAATTTTTTTTAACAAAATAGGTTAAATAAATTTTTATTAAAGTAAAATAAAATAATTCAACATTAGAAAATAAAGATCAGTGCAATAAAAAAAAATCGATTAATTGAAACAATACCTATATATATTACGTTACTTTTGTGAACAGATATTTTATTTCAACAGTATCGAACAATAATATACTGTTTAATCAAAATCATTTGAATGGAAGTACCTCAAGGAAAACTATTTGCCATCGGAGGCGCCGAAGACAAAGGAGTGGATCTGGAAAAGGGCGAAATCGTCCGAAATAACCTCAACTTTTTCGAATTAGGAATTTTGCGTCGCATTGTAGAAGTGGCGGGTGGCAATGGTGTACGCATAGAAGTGGTAACGACTGCTAGTATGATACCCAATGAAGTTGGGGAAAATTATTTAAATGCATTCGGAAAAGTAGGATGCACAGATGTGGGGCTGTTGCCGATCCGCACACGAGCTGATGCGATGAACGATGAATATATTGAACGAATAAAAGTATGCGACGCCATAATGTTTAGCGGAGGTAACCAGTTAAGGTTATCTGCTACTTTCGGCGGCACTCAATTTCTTGAGATTGCTTTAAAGAGATTTCAGGAGGAGAAAAAATTTGTAATAGCAGGCACTTCTGCGGGAGCAATGGCGATGAGTAACACTATGATCTATGAAGGAAATGCTTCTACAGCACACCTTAAAAGTGAAGTAAAAATTACGACCGGCCTCGGCTTTATGGATGATGTAATTTTCGACAGTCATTTTGAAAAACGCGGTCGCTTTGGAAGATTAGCGCAGGCAATAGCAAGTAATCCACAAGCAATAGGAATAGGGCTTGGGGAAGATACCGGGATGCTGATAAGTGAGGGAAATATAATGGAAGCTATTGGTAGCGGGCTTGTTATGATCATTGATGGTCACGACATCCGGCATAGTAACATAGCGGATATCCCTGATGGAAATCCGATAAGTGTAGAAAATATCAAAGTTCATTTTTGTGAAAAAGGAAATGGATACCTGGTAAATGAAAGGAAATTTATTCCTGATATAAAAACCTATTTGGAACAGAAAGAATCGCCAAGTCAAAAAAATTTAAAGGTGGCGACAGGGTAAAGATTGTATGAAGAAAAACAATCTAATCCTCAATTACTATTTTCACCTTACTCTCCTAAATTTACTTTTTATTTAGAACTAAACTATTCCGCTTTTACAAGGAAGTAGTTCTTCTTTCCTTTTTGAATGAGCAGATATTTATCATTCAAAAAACTGTACGCATCCATCTTAGTAGTTATTTGTTCAACTTTCTCTTTGTTGATAGAGATGGCGCCAGATAAAAGCATTTTTTTTGCATCCCCCTTACTCGCAAAGATTCCGGAATTGGATAAAAAATTTAAAATGTCCGATTTTAATATGTCTTCCTTTTTTAAATTAATTGCAGGAACACCTTCCATGACCTGTAACAATTGAACTTCATTCAATTCGCGTAATACTTCAGCAGTATCATTAGTGAATAAGATTGAAGAAGCCCTTTCAGCAAATTCATAATCCTTTCTGGAATGTACAAAAACAGTTAATTCTTCAGCAAGTTTTTTTTGTAATAACCGAAGTGATTCATTGTCCTTATGCTTATTAGTAAGATCTTGGATTTCGTCCTGATTCAAAAAGGTGAAGATTTTGAGAAACCTTTCTGCATCTGCGTCAGAGGTATTGAGCCAAAACTGATAAAATGTATATGGTGAAGTTTTTTCACCGCTTAACCAAATATTTCCTTTTTCACTTTTACCAAATTTATTACCGTCTGATTTTGTAAGTAAAGGCCAGGTAAATGCAAATGCATCCTCACCGGTTTTTCTGCGAATAAGCTCTGTGCCTGTAACTATATTGCCCCACTGATCACTGCCGCCTGCTTGTAAAAGACAATTTTTGTTTTGATGTAACCAGTAAAAATCATATCCCTGCACAAGTTGATAGGTAAACTCGGTAAAGCTCATTCCATTTTCTCCAGCCAATCTCTTCTTTACGCTGTCTTTTGCCATCATATAATTCACTGTAATATGCTTACCTATATCGCGTATAAAGTCAAGAAAGGGAATATTTTTAAACCAATCAAAATTGTTGACGAGTTCAGCACTATTTGATTTGTCTTTGTCAAAATCAATAAATTTTCCTAATTGCCTTTCAATAGCTTTTGTATTGTGTTCCAATATTTCGGTACTTAATAAATTACGCTCTTCACTTTTCCCCGATGGATCGCCCACCATGCCTGTCGCACCGCCTACAAGTGCTATAGGCTTATGACCATATTTTTGCAAATGCACCAACACAATTATTGGTATAAGGCCCCCAATATGTAAACTATCGGCTGTAGGATCAAATCCTATGTAAGCTGTTGTAGGTGATTTAATAAGTTGCGCTTCAGTCCCGGGTATTATATCCTGGATAAGACCACGCCATTGTAATTCTTTTATCAGATTTTCCATAAAGTGCCAAAAATAAACAGAAAAGGTTTTAGAAGTTCAAAATGTTCCAAAGGATGAAAGGTTTCAAAGGGTTAGGAAGGTTAATATATTCTCTTAAAACCCTGCATTTTATGATCACGTATGTTTTTGATATTAAGCAAGTTTCTTAAATTGGTTAAGGTATTATTAATACAAATATTCAATCCATTTTATATTATATTTTTGGTTATTTTTATATGCCCTAAGTACAAAAAAAGACAATATTAAAAGCTAACCACCGTTTTAATTGCTCCTTACACTTTGAATCTTAAAAATGAACGTTTCCTCTTTATGAAATATCATCTCCTTATAAAATTATTATTGATTCTCGTTTTACCAACTACAGGTATGGCCCAGTTTCGAAAATATTCCAATGAATTTTTAAATATTGGTGCCGGTGCACGTGGTCTTGGGATGGGGGCTGCACAGGTAGCTTCAGTTAATGATGGTACTGCCGGCTATTGGAATCCTGCAGCCCTTACCGGTTTAGAAAATGGAGCACAGGTGAACCTAATGCATGCAAGCTATTTTAGCAATATTGGTAAATACGATTATGCAAGTGTGGCTATTCCGGTAAATGATAATAGGCGAACACTGGGCCTATCAATATTACGCTTCGCTGTAGATGATATACCAAATACTTTATACCTCGTAGAGCCTGATGGCAGTATTAATTATGGGAACATAAGCACATTCTCTTCTGCAGATTATGCTTTCCTTTTTTCTTTCGCGCAAAAAATCAGGGATGAGGATGGTTTTAAAACAAGTTTCGGCGCAAACGCTAAAATAATTTATCGTAAAGTAGGTCACTTTGCAAATGCATGGGGTTTTGGAATAGATGCAGGATTTAAAATGCAGAAAAATAACTGGACATTAGGTATTGTAGCAAAGGATCTTACCACCACTTTTAATGCGTGGTCGTTTCATTTTACAGAGAAAGAAAAACAAGTTTTATACCTTACAAAAAATGACATTCCCGTAAAGTCTACAGAACTTACAGCACCACGACTTACTATAGGCTCCAGTTACAATTTTGTTTTCAATGAGAATTTCAGTTTGCTTGCAGAAGCCGACCTTGATTTCACTTTTGATGGTAAAAGGAACACTCTACTTAGCGGGAAAACTATAAGTGCAGATCCGCACTTAGGATTGGAGGCGTCAATTAAGAATGTATTTTTTGTAAGAGCCGGGATTTATAATTTTCAACAGGCTTTGGCAGATAAGGATACCCTTAATCAAAAGAAGGTATGGATATATCAACCTAGCCTTGGGGCGGGCGTTAGAATAAATAGTGTAACAATTGATTATGCTTTTTCTAATCTTGCCAACCAGTCTAACCCATTATATACCCATATTTTTTCATTAAAATTGGATATCAATAAGCATCAAAATTAAGTTCTTAAAAAAAGAATATGAAGAAATTTTTGTTACCTGTATTGGTTTTTTTTACTGCTGCCGGGTTCTCACAACCAGCCACTAATAGCTGGATCAATTATAGTAATACCTATTACAAATTTTACGTAGCGAAGGATGGTATTTACCGTATTGGCCAAAGCACACTTAATACCGCAGGCCTCGGAGGTATACCCGCAGAACAATTTCAGTTATGGCATAACGGTGAGGAACAAACGATATATACAAGTGTGGCTTCAGGTATTTTAGGATCCTCAGATTATATTGAATTCTGGGGAGTGATGAATGATGGTAAAATGGATAAAAAATTATACCGCGATCCTGATTTCCAATTGTCAGATCACTACAGTCTTCAAACAGATACTGCAGCATTTTACCTTACAGTCAATACTGCTTCTGCCAATCGCAGATATATAAATGCCTTGAATGATGTTTCTAACAATGTATTAGCTCCCGAGCCCTGGTTTATTAATACCCGTGGGGTTTATTTTAATACCAGGATCAATCCAGGCTTTGCAATTCCCGCAGGAGGAGTGTATGTGTTTTCTTCATCTTATGACAAAGGAGAAGGCTGGACCAGCCATGATATTTCGCCCGGGCATGATTATACTTTTCAAATGGATAGTTTATTTGTAAACACTTCAGGGCCGAGCGCAAGCGTAAAATTTGCCGTAGCAGGGACAGCGCTTAATGGCAGAAATGTACAGGTAAAGTTTAATAATACCACAATTGATGATGAGCCGATGCCTTATTTCAATTATCTAAAAAAACAAGTAGATAATATTCCGCTATCATTGATTATAAATCCAGCCTGGGCAAGGTTTACTTTTGCTGATATATCTTCTGTAACTACAGACAGGTATGTCATTTCATTTTTAGAATTTACTTACCCAAGCCAATGGAATTTTAATAAAGAAAAATATTTTTATTTTCATTTGCCTGCCAGCAATACCGGAAACTTCTTGGTAATTAATAATTTTGATAACAATGGCGTAGCTCCCACACTTTTGGATATTTCAAACAACAGAAGATATGTAGGAGATATAACCAGTACACCTGGTAAAATAAAATTTGCATTACCTCCTTCTTCAATTGTTGATCGCGAGTTCCGATTGGTAAGCCAGGCATCTAATGCGATATCAACAATTCCATCTTTACAAAAAAGAAATTTTACAAATTTTTCGATTACATCCAACCAGGGTAACTATTTAATAATTAGCAATAAGAGTTTGTACAATAGCACCACAGGAGCAAATAATGTCGATGCCTATCGTCAATATAGAAGTTCCTCGGCAGGTGGAGGATTTAATGCGAAGGTGATTGATATTGATGAGTTGGTAGACCAGTTTGCCTATGGAATAAAAAAACATCCTTCAGCAATAAAGGATTTTGTAAAATTTAGTAAAAGTAATTTTTCAATAGCACCATCTTACCTGTTTCTTATCGGTAAAGGAGTTACCTATGATGAATACGTTACTAATGGAAAAAGCCCATTTGCAGATAAATTAAATTTGGTTCCTACGTTTGGTTACCCCGCTTCGGACGTGTTATTAGCTTCCCCTTATGGCAGCATCGTGCCTTCAATTCCTGTTGGCCGTCTTTCTGTAGTGACTGGAGATGAAGTGGGAAAGTACCTCAATAAAATAAAGGAATATGAGCTGGCCCAAACTTCCGCACAAACTATCGCCAATAAACTCTGGATGAAGAATATAGTACAGATAGTGGGTGGAAAAGACAGTGATGAAAATAATCTCTTCCGCCAATATATGTTTGGCTATAAAAATATTTTAGAAGATACTTTATATGGCGGCCATGTAGAGTTATTTTCAAAGACATCTAACTCTGCTGTTCAATTGATATCAGGTCAGAGAATAGAGCAGTTATTTTCGGAAGGAATCAGTCTGCTATCGTACTTCGGACACTCTTCAGCTAATACTTTAGAATTTAACTTAAGTGATCCGTCAGCATATAATAATCCAGGGAAATACCCTTTTTTCCTGGTAAGTGGTTGCACTGCAGGTAATAACTATATTTTTGATACTCTTCGGCTGTTACAAAATATTTTATCAATTTCCGAAAATTTTGTGTTGGCCAACCAAAGAGGAAGCATAGCTTTTCTGGCAAGTACTCATTATGGTATTCCGCCATTTCTCGATGAGTACAATACTCACTTATATAATAATTTAAGTGGTAAAAATTATGGCGCACCCATTGGAGATGATATTAGAAATACTATCAAAGAATTGAATGGTGATGTGGCTGATGTATATTATTATACACGTACAGACCTCGAGGAAATGGCTTTACATGGTGACCCTGCAATAAAAATAAATCCTCATCCTAAACCAGATTATGTAATAGAAGAGCCATTAATAAAAATAAATCCTGCATTCATTTCTATTTCACAGGAAAAATTCACGCTTGATGCAAAAACTTATAATATCGGTAAAGCCATAAGCGATTCAATATCGTTTGAAGTGAAAAGAGTTTATCCAAATGGCACAAGTGAAATATTATTACATAAAAGAATCAAAGCGCCATATTATGCGGATTCCATTCATCTTGAAATACCTATAATATCCACCCGCGATAAAGGGCTAAATAAAATTGTGGTTACTATAGATGCTGATAATGAAGTGAGTGAGGAATCAGAATCGAATAACTCCTTTACCAAGGAAGTTTACATTTATGAGGACGAAGCAAGACCCTCATATCCCGCTGATTTTTCTATCATCAACGTAGCCAATCAAAAATTATATGCATCTACTGCGAATGCCTTAAGTACTGCCAAAGATTATGTACTCGAAATAGACACTACATTATTATTTAATTCCCCGATAAAAGTTAATCGCTCATTAAATTCAACAGGTGGAATCCTGGAATTTGATCCGGGAATAACTTACACAAACAATACCGTTTATTATTGGCGTGTTGCTCTTAAACCAACTTCAGGTTTGCCGGCAGATTATCATTGGAATAATGCATCATTTTTGTATTTATCAAATAGTACTTCAGGTTTTAACCAAAGTCACTATTTTCAACATCTGTATTCTGACACAGTGGATATAAAACTAGACAGTAGTCGTAAATGGAAATATAGTACCGTTACCAATATTTTAGAAGCTAAGAATGGAGTATTTCCTTCTGCTGCAAGTACTGCTTCCGACTACTCTGCTTTTGTAAATGGATCTGAATTTGTAAAAAGTGTTTGCGGAATTTCGGGCATTATTTTTAGCGTGCTCGACCCTATTACATTAAAACCATGGTATAATACAGTCGGACCTACAGGCAGCTTTGGCAGTGACCAGGTATGTGGTTATGATCGGCTTGCGAGTTTTCAATATAATATTTTAGATCCTGTAAAAAGGGCCGCCGCTATGCGTTTCCTTAGGGATTCGGTGCCTGATAATTTTATAGTTATGGTAAGAAATATTTCAGGAACTAATCCTTCCTCCAATTCTTATGCATCAGATTGGCTGGCCGATACTGCGACGCTTGGTACCGGCAATTCGCTTTACTACGCATTGCGCTCACAAGGTTTTGCCACAATAGATTCTTTTAACCGGCCTCGCTCATTTATTTTTATGTATCAAAAAAATAATGCTGAATTTCTACCTCAGGCAATTTTCTCTGAAGGAACTTTAGATAAGATATTGCTTACGCATACCATAGTAACACCAGATACTTTAGGATTAATCACATCTCCTGTTTTTGGGCCAGTGAAACAATGGAAAGAAATGCATTGGCGAGGTACAAGCGAGGAAAATCCAAGTGCAGATAACCCTAAGGTAGATATAATTGGTGTTGATAATTCTGGAAATAAGAGTACTCTTTTAACGGTAGATAAAACACAACAGGATATTGATATAAGTACAATAAATGCGACACAGTATCCATACATACAGTTAAAAATGCATAATTTAGATAGTGTCACACTTACACCATACCAACTTTCGTATTGGAGGCTGAATGCAGTGGCGGCGCCTGAAGGAGCATTAGCACCTAATATTTTTATTTCAGGAAAAGATACCCTTCAACAGGGTGAGGTATATAATTTTGGTATAGCATTTAAAAACATAAGTGTTCCTTCATTTGATAGTGTGCTAATTAAATTAACGATAATAGATAATAATAATGTTACACATCTAATTTCATTACCTAAACAAAAACCACTGGTAAGCGGAGATACTATTTTATTTAAATATAATCTTGATACAAAAGCTTATCCTGGAAATAATACAATTTTTGTTGATTTTAATCCGAACAACAACCAACCAGAGTTGTATCATTATAACAACTTTCTCTATAAAAACTTTTTTATAAAACCCGATAATTTTAATCCGCTTTTGGATGTAACTTTTGATGGTGTGCATATTCTCAACCAGGATATCGTTTCTTCCAGGCCGCACATCGTAATTAAATTGAAAGATGAAAGTAAGTTTCTTTCGCTCAGTGATACATCCCTGGTGAAAGTACAACTTCGTTATCCTGATGGATCTTTAAGAACAATTGCTTTTGATAACGATACGCTTCGCTTCACGCCCGCAAATCTTTCGCAGGGTGATAATACAGCTACAATAGAATTCTCGCCAATATTAACCGGAAGCGACGAAGATGATAATAATTATGAATTAATTGTTTCAGGTAAAGATGTGATCGGTAATACAGCAGGACAGCTGGATTATCATATTAGTTTCAGAGTATTTAGTAAGCCAATGATCAGCAACCTGATGAATTATCCTAATCCGTTCACAACCCAAACTGCATTCGTGTTTACCATCACTGGTTTTGAGATTCCACAAAACATTAGAATACAGATATTAACAATAACAGGCAAGGTTATCAGAGAGATAACTACGAATGAACTTGGCCCATTGCACATTGGCAGAAACATTACAGACTTTAAATGGGATGGAGCGGACATGTATGGCCAAAAAGTGGCAAACGGAGTATACCTGTATAGAGTGCTTACTAATCTTAATGGTAAGTCTATGGATAAGTTTAAAGACAAAGGTGATAATACAGATACGTACTTCACCAAAGGGTATGGAAAAATGTATTTCATGAGGTAAGTATATTATTATAAAATTTCCCAAGGGCCCTTTTTTTAAAACAAAGGGCCCTTTTTTTATTTTGAAAAAAATAAATTAGACTTTTTAGGATTTGATCATTTTAAAAAATTACAAACTATATAAAATCTCCATTCAATAACTTAGCAATTATGGAAGATGAAATATATGATGTTATTATTATTGGCGGCGGCCCGATCGGCCTGGCATGCGCAATAGAAGCAAAAAAAGCATCGCTTAAATATTGCATTTTAGAAAAAGGAGCATTGGTGAATTCGATATTTCATTACCCGGTAAATATGGCCTTCTTCAGCACTAGTGAAAAATTGGAAATTGGTGGTGTACCCTTTGTAAGTAATAATGTGAAACCCGTAAGAAATGAAGCACTGGAATATTATCGTCGTATCGTGACAACATTCGACCTTAATCTACACCTGTTTGAAAAAGTGTTGGAAATAAAAAAAATACAGGAGACTTTTAAAATTACTACGACTATAAAAAAATATTCTTCAAAAAATATTATTGTGGCAACAGGCTTCTACGATATCCCCTATTTATTAAATGTAACAGGCGAGGATCTTCCGAAAGTGAAACACTATTACGATAATCCTCATTATTATGCATTCCAAAAAGTGTTGGTGGTCGGGGCAGCAAACAGCGCCATAGATGCTGCATTGGAAACCTGGCGCAAAGGTGCAACTGTAACGATGGTAATAAAAGGAGATAAAATTAGTGAGCGTGTAAAATATTGGGTACGCCCTGATATTGAAAACCGAATAGCTGAAGGTTCAATAAAAGCATACTATCATTCTACTGTAAATGAAATACGAAAACATGAGGTAGATATTAAAACGAAAAACGGGATAGTGACCATTGAAAATGATTGGGTATTAGCAATGACCGGATATCAACCTAATATAAATTTTCTACGTGAGCTTGGCATAGAACTTTCCAAAGATGAAGTTTGCAAGCCAACATATAAGGAAGATACTTTTGAAACTAATGTGCCAGGAATATATCTTGCTGGTGTCATATGTGGAGGCATGAATACACACAGGCTGTTCATTGAAAACAGCCGGGAGCAGGCCCCAAAAATTATCAACGATATCCTTCACAAGATTAATTCCTAATTTAATTTCTCTTTAATGCGCCGCATTATATTTTTGTATTTGCGTTCATTAATTACATAGGTGAAATGTGTAGATAAAAAACCTGATAATAATGAAGCGGCAATAATTATATAAATAAGTTTGGGGCCACCTGTTTCCCAGAGATTTGTAAATAGCTTAGTGAGAAAAAAAATGCATAAAAAAGAAACTACCCCCCAGGCTAAAGTAAATAACAAATAAAATTTCCAACGTGGTCCGCTTTTTTGGTCAGTCCAGTTATCAATAAAATGTCTTTCAGAATTTGTGATCATCCTTATAAGTTTTCTTTATTCAGCCATAATATCTAAAATGGCCTGGATAATATCTTCCCTGTTTGGTTTACTATAATAATCGCCATCACTTCCGTAAGATGGCCTATGGGCCTTTCCAGTCAACGTTCTTGGTGAAGCATCAAGCCAACGATAACCACCTTGCTTCTCCAATACCTGATTGAACATGAAAGCGCTTGCTCCACCAGGCACATCTTCATCAATAAAAATTATCCTGTTTGTTTTCTTTAATGAATCAAGTATAGATGAATGAATATCGAAAGGCAATAATGTCTGTACATCTACAATTTCACAGTTCACATTTTTTTGTGCTAAAAAATTCGCAGCTTCACTTATTATTCTCAAAATACTACCGTAAGAAACGATCGTCACATCATTGCCTTCCCTGATTATATGCGGCACACCAAGTGGCACACGAAATTCAAGCAAGTTAGATGGCAGCTTTTCCTTAAGCCTATATCCGTTTAAACATTCAATTACTAAAGCAGGATCGTTGGACGCGAGAAGCGTATTATACATACCTACAGCCTGCGTCATATTCCTGGGCACACATACATACATGCCACGCAATGCATTAATAATCATTCCCATAGGTGAGCCGCTATGCCATATACCTTCCAAACGATGACCACGTGTGCGCACAATTAACGGAACACTCTGCCTACCGTTAGTACGAAAATGTGTAGTACAGGCATCATCACTTAATGGCTGCAGGCCAAATAATAAATAGTCCAGGTATTGTATTTCAGCTATTGGTCTGAGGCCGCGAAGTGCAAGCCCTATGCCTTGCCCCATAATCGTAAGTTCTCTGATACCTGTATCAAAAATTCTTTCTTTTCCAAATTTTTCCTGCAAGCCATTAAATCCCTGGTTCACATCACCTATTTGCCCAAGATCTTCACCAAATGCTAATACTTTTTCATTCGATGCAAATAACTTACTAAAATAATTATTCAAAACTTCAAATCCATTTACCTCAATACTTTCATCTGAATATTCCTCATTTACACCATCAATATTCAATGCGGATTTTGGTCCTTCATTATATAAATATCTATCATAAAGAGTTCGATTCTGTTGAGTAAGTTGATTATAGTACGCTTCGACATCTTCCAGACCTTTGTTTTTATTTTTAAATAAAACAGTAGCAAGTGATCTCATGATATCCTTACGCATTGGCTCCCGCAAACTTTTTAGTTCAGAGATAACCTCCTTTATATTTATATCATTTTCATTTTTTGAAACATAGGTTTTTAATAACTCAAGCGCCCTATTTACCTCTTCGATTATTGGTTGTGAATACTTTTGCCACGCTTTTTGTTTACTCTCTTTTACAAAAATTTTTGCGCTTGCTTCTATCTCGTCTAATTCATTTTCATCTGCAAGGCCATTGGCTGTAATCCATAACTGCATTTGATTTTTGCCATCCCATTCCTTTTCCCAGGCAATTCTTTCAGCACTCTTATACCGTTCATGGCTTCCTGATGTAGAATGCCCTTGTGGCTGAGTAAGTTCTTCAATATGAAAAAGTGCAGGCACATGTGTCTGCCTTATATTTTCAATTGCACCTTCCATTACCTCACACATACCTGCATAATCCCATCCTTTCAATTTATAAATATTGATACCGTTAGTTCCCTCACTTTTTTGCAACCCGCTAAGCGCCTCAGATATTGAAGATTTCGTTGTTTGATATTTTTTTGGCACTGAGATTCCATAGCCATCATCGTACACAAAAACAGCTAAAGGCACCTGTAAAACACCTGCTGCATTCATTGTTTCCCAAAAGTGTCCTTCTGAAGTGGAAGCGTCTCCAATCGTACAAAAACAAACTTCATTTCCATTATCACTCAATTGTTGAAACTGCTCTAATTCTTTCACCTGCCTGAAAGCTTTTGATGCATACGCAATACCAAGTGCCCGGGGCATTTGTCCCGAAGTGGGCGCAATATCAGCTGAAACATTTTTTAGTTGTGCTAAAGAAAGCCAATCCCCATTTTGATCAACAAATGGTGTTGCGAAATGCGCGTTCATTTGCCTGCCTGCGCTGAATGGATCATTTTCAATATCAGGATCAGCATAGAGTTGGGCAAAAAATTGTTCAACAGTCGCGAGTCCTGCAGCAAACATAAATGTTTGATCCCGATAATATCCAGAGCGAAAGTCACCAGGCTTGAAAAATTTGGCCATCGCCACCTGAGGAACTTCTTTGCCATCTCCAAATATTCCAAATTTTGCTTTCCCTGTCAGTACTTCTTTTCGTGCAAGCAGGCTTGTCTCACGGCTTACGCAAATAGTATAATAATCTTTCATGACCTGCTGGCGGAAGTTGTCAAAAGAAAGTTCCGAAAGAGCAGTTTCCTGTTCATTTAAAGCATCGTTAATCATTTTGCAAAAATATCGATTAATGATGAATGTTAAAAAATG
>JBDTXP010000002.1:0-38331 GCA_040006135.1 Ginsengibacter sp.
CACCTGCCTTTAGCGCCAGGTCATTAGTGATGTAAATATCCCCTTCTGCAAATAAGGCTACCAAGTTTTCTTTTATAGAAAACGGAAAATGATTACCACCGGATTGAACAAAGTCTGTTTTTTCGTCGCTCATATTATACTCGCTTCCAAAACGAACTGTGCTAATGCTGAACAATTTCTTATCCAAAACCAACTTTCCATTTACATAATTCCCCTTTTTAACGAGATTAAAATTCTTCGATGAATATAAAGGATCACTTATTCCCTGTTTTACATTTTGATCATCCTGTAATTCATTATTTATTTTATCCCTGTTATTACTGAAAGATGCCCCCGCTTGCACGCGCCAACCTTTGCCAAGTTTTTCACGCCATGATAAATTATGGTACATATTAAAATTGTCCAGGTGAAAAGCGTCTTTTAATTCTAAAGAATCTACATCCTGGTATCGAAAAGCCACATTAGTTGTAGAAAAAGTACCATAATATTTTAATATTCCGGTGGTGCTTGTCTTGACCCTGAAATTAGCGTCGGCATTATTAATAACAGGCACACGGAAATAGTCATACTTCTGCTTTATAAGATTATACACTAAGGCAAGGTTGGTATAATTATATGTAACACCCCATGAGAATTTTTTATTTTTTGAAAGCGTTTGAATTCCCGCATTGGCCGATAGGTAAGAAACACCAAAACTTGCAGAAGTTTTATCCGGGAAGTCAATTGATTCAAGTAAGAGGACCGAACTAAGTGCTTGTCCATACAAAGCCGAGTAGCCACCTGAGCTAAAAATTGTCCCTTTGAATAAAAAAGGATTGAACCTTCCACGGGTGGCCATTCCCGGTTCGCTGCTGTAATAAAAATTATTTACAAGAGTTCCATCAATATAATATTTCGTTTCATCCGCAGTGCCTCCTCTTACAAAAAGTCCTTCACTCTCACCCACCTGTTGAGTACCGGGTAAAGTTTTAATAGCTGCTGTGATATCCCCATTGGCACTTGCGGTGGTTACAATATCAATTGGATTTAGTACGGTTCCTTTTTTCTGGTCACTGGCTTCAAAAGCCCCGACACTAATCACTACCGCTTTCAATGAAGTTATTTGTTCTTTTAGGGTAACATTTATATTTATAGAACCACTATCTAAGTTTATTGGTTTTTCAAATGGCTTGTATTCTGCCGATGTTACAACTAATAATTGATTGCCTTTTTCAGTCGAGGTAAAACTAAATTGACCTAGAGAATCCGTAGTTGCGCCATCATAAGTATCTTTCAAACTAATACTTATACCAGAGAGAGGATTAGATTTATGATCATATATTGTTCCGCTTACATGAATTTGTGCTGACGCAGAATAGAAACTAATCAGGGTCAAAAAAAATAAAATCAACTTCATTCCAGTAAATTTATCTCAAAAATAAAGTAGTTTATAATATAAACCAAAAAATATTTTAAGCCATTAGATTTTATCCATAAAATTATTTTTAAATGGTTAAAGGCTAACCTTTTACATATTAATAAAAATAAAAACCCTATTTGTTACCCTTCACAAATTTTATTAACACTGGCTAAAATTAATTTGTAATTCTCTTTTCAAATTGTAATTTAGCAATAGAATTTAATGGGTTAGTAAGTACAAGGAGCTGGTAGTAATACCGGCTCTTTTACTTTTTACAAAGTTGCTTTTTTAGATATCCATTTATTTAATTGAGTGCATTCTTATTAACTTACAATTTCGTATAACTGGTACAAATGAGTAAAACAAAAACTGCTTTTTTTTGTAGTAACTGTGGACAAGAAAGCACAAAGTGGGTGGGCAAGTGTCCCTCGTGTGAAGAGTGGAATACTTTTGTAGAAGAAATAATTGTTCGGGGTACTGATAAGCCTGTTCAGGAATGGAAAGATTATTCATCAATTAGCAGTGGTTTAAAAACAATAACATTAAATGACATTGAAGGTGGCGAAGAAAAGCGATGGCCAACAGGAGATGATGAATTAGACCGTGTGTTGGGCGGTGGTATTGTACCGGGGAGCTTAGTGCTTGTTGCAGGAGAACCAGGAATTGGGAAATCCACTTTGTTTTTACAGTTGTGTCTTCAATTACAGAACATCACCACACTCTACATAAGCGGTGAAGAAAGCGCCCGCCAAATAAAAATGCGTGCTGATCGTCTGCAAATATTAAATGATAGATTTTTCTTACTCACAGAATGCAACACGCAAGTCATATTTAAGGAGATAAAAAAAATAAAACCCCAGATAGTAATTATCGATTCTGTTCAAACTCTTCAAACACCTTTTATAGAATCAGCACCGGGAAGTATTTCACAAATTCGGGAAAGCGCCGCGGAATTTCAGCGTTTTGCTAAAGAAACTAACACGGCGGTTTTTCTTATTGGCCACATTACCAAGGATGGAAATATTGCAGGTCCCAAAATTTTAGAGCACATGGTTGATACCGTGCTTCAATTTGAAGGAGATAGAAATTACGCTTATAGAATTTTAAGAACTTTAAAAAATCGTTTTGGTTCAACTTCTGAATTGGGAATTTATGAAATGACTGGTGAAGGAATGCGGCAGGTGAGTAATCCATCCGAAATACTGATCACACAAAAGGATGAAGAATTAAGTGGCGTAGCAATCGCGGCTACAATGGAAGGTATTCGCCCTTTATTAATTGAGGTCCAGGCGCTCGTTACTCAAAGCGTATATGGCACTCCTCAAAGAACCAACAGTGGTTTTGACTTAAGAAGATTGCAATTATTATTAGCCGTTTTAGAAAAAAGAGGTGGTTTTCAATTTGGTGTTAAAGATGTTTTTATTAATATTGCAGGAGGTATAAAAGTGGAAGATCCCTCAATTGACCTCGCGGTATTAAGTGCTTTACTTTCCTCCTACGAGGACGTGGCAATTCCTATGCGAACCTGTTTTGCCGGTGAAGTAGGATTAAGTGGTGAGATAAGAGCCGTGAACCGGATTGAACAGCGGATAAGTGAAGCCGAAAAACTTGGATTTGAAAAAATTATTCTCAGCAAATACAATAGTAAAGTAAATATCAAATCGAAACAGAACATAGAAATCATACCTCTTGGAAAGGTGGAGGAACTCTATAGATTTTTATTTTAATTAAATAGTGTGAATTTATTGATCAAACATTTTAAAGCGTTAACACATCTGTTATATCCTCATATTTGTATCGGATGCGGTAGTGATATTTTAAGTACCCAAAATGTGATTTGCATTAATTGCTTTAATGAATTACCTCATACAGGATTTGCCCGCCACGCAAGCAATCCTATGGAAAAAATTTTTTGGGGAAGGATACCTGTCACTGCGGCAATGAGTGAACTCTGGTTCTCAAAAGCTTCACTTACACAAAATCTTATTCATGAATTTAAATACAAAGGAAATAAGGAAGTAGGTAAATTTTTAGGCCGCATGATGGGTAAAAGTTTAAAGGAGAGCAATCGATTTAATGATATTGATTTATTAATACCGCTACCCTTATTTGAAAAAAAAGAAAAAAAGAGAGGATACAATCAATCCTTAATATTGTGTGAAGGGATAAAAGAAATAATGGATGTGCCTTTAATGATTGGGAATGTACAAAGAAAGATAGCCACCAGCACACAGACACGCAAAGGGCGAAAAGAGCGTTGGGAAAATGTTTCAGATTCTTTTAATATTTCCAATCCTGAGGACTTAGCAGGAAAAAGAATTTTATTGGTAGATGATGTGATCACAACAGGAGCAACATTGGAAGCATGTGGTGCAGAGCTATTAAAAATAAAAAGTACACAATTATATATTGCCAGCCTTGCCTTAGCAACTCATTAAATAAAAAAGGAGAGCAATCGATTGCTCTCCTTTACATTAAAAAATTCCTGAAATATTATCTCGCTATTCCCATCTTCGCTTCAATAGAAAGCGTGGCGTGAGGTACTGCTCTTAAACGAGCTTTATCGATTAATTTACCTGTTACTCTGCAGATTCCGTAAGTCTTATTTTCTATACGCATCATGGCTTTTTCCAAATGATCAATGAAAGTGATCTGGCGGCTGGCCATTTGGCTCAGTTGCTCACGCTCCATACTTAAGCCCCCATCTTCCATCGTCATATATCGGTTATCAGTATCATCGCCACCCATTTGGTCCTTGCGTGTTATTAATCCCTGGAGATAACCTAATTCTTTTTTAGCCGTTTCCAACTTTTTAGAAATTAATTCACGAAATTCAACAAGCTCAGAATCGCTATATCTCATTGTAGGTCCACTATTTTCTTCAGGTGCCTGGTCAAGTACAGAACGAGTGAATTCCGGTTCGTACTTACGCGCCCTTTCAGTATTAGTTTTAGGCATTACAAAAGGTTTTTGCTTTTTCTCTTCCTGTACTTTCTTAGCTTTCACGATTGCTACTGCTTTTTTTAAATTAGCCTGATGTGATGTAACAGGTTCCTTAACATGCTTTTCAGCACTTTTAGGTGCTGCCTTTACTACAGGCGCTCTTGTAGATTTATTTTTAACTTCCTGAACTTTTTTTGGAGTTGCCTCTTTCTTTGGGGTAGATTTTTTTACTGTTGCCAATTTCTTTGTCACTGCTGAGTTAGCACCGGTTTTAGCAGTTTTTTTATCCGGCGAATGTTTTACAATAGGTTTTTTACTCGATGTCTTGAGTGTCAATTTCGGTGCCGCTTTTGTTTGTGGCTTATGTTTTAATAAAATTGCTTTTTTTCCAGGTGCAACTTTTGCTTTTTTGGGTGCACTCTTTACAACTGCTTTTTTAGCAGGCACAGTTTTCTTTGTACTCTTTGCTTTAGCAACAGGCACTGGCTTTTTTACCATTTTTTTGGAAGCAGCTTTTTTAACAGGAATTGCTTTTTTTGCTACAGCTTTTTTTGCTTGTTGGGATTTTACCGGCTTATATGAAACCTTTTTTGCCACATGTGCCGCTTTTTTTTTCTGAATTGCCATAGTTTTTATGTTTTTTTATTAACCTGGAGTGTAAGTTGTTTATTATTAACCTCAATTACACTTGCATGGGGCACATGTTCTTGAAAGTCAATTTTTTCTGCCAAAATTTCGGCGCAAATATATTCATTATATTCTATAATTATATCTTTAGCAGGTTGCTTATCTTCAAGAATTACTTCTATTTTATCAGTTAATTCAAAATTTCTTTCTTTTCTAATATTTTGAACACGATTTATAAATTCCCGGGCAAATCCTTCATTCTTTAGTTCAGGAGTTAAAGTAAGGTCCAGCGCCACAGTTAAGCTTCCCTTTATAGCGATTTCGTAGCCTGGAATTTCATTCGTGGTCACTTCTACATCATCAGCATTTAGATAAATAGAATCTTCTTGCTTTTCTTTAAAACCAGGATTCAACAAAAATGATCCTGTAAGTACTTGCTCTATTTCAGAATCAGCTAACGTATTTATTTTTTCTGCAGCCCATTTCATTTTCGATCCCAGTTTTTTTCCAAGAGTCTTAAAATTGGCTTTTACTTTTTTCTTAATAAAGTCATTATCGGCCGGCAAAAAATCAATCTCTTTTATATTGGTTTCCGCTTTTATAATTTTTGCAACCTCGGAAATTTGATTCTCGAATTCAATACCAATTGAAGGAATTAATACTTTTTGCAACGGCTGACGAACTTTTACGCCACTTTTCTTACGAAGTGATAAGATAAGCGAAGAAATATCCTGCGCCATCACCATCCTTGATTCCAGTGCAGTGTTCACATTAGCATGATTGTAGACCGGGAATTTTCGAAGATGAACAGAATTTTCTTTTTGTTTTCCGGTTACTTCATTCAGATTTTTATAAAGCCAATCAGCGAAAAATGGAGAAATAGGAGCCATTAATGCACTTATTGTATCGAGGCATTCATAAAGGGTTTGATAAGCTGATGTTTTATCCTGCATTTCCTCCTGATGAAGGACTCCATTTTCATTTAGAGGAACAGGTTTCCAAAATCGCCTTCTGCACAACCGCACATACCAATTACTTAATTGTTCATTCACGAAATATTCTATATCTCTCCCTGCATGGGTAGGTTCATACTGGTCAAAATTCTCTACAACTTTTTTAACTAGAGTATTTAATTCAGATATAATCCATTGATCCAATTCAGAACGCTGATCTAATTCAATTGATTTTTCTTTATAAGAAAATTGATCGAGGTTAGCATATAAAGCAAAAAACTGGTAGGTATTATAAAGTGTTCCAAAGAATTTTCTCTGCACTTCTTTTATTCCCTCCATATCAAACTTAAGGCTATCCCATGGCGATGCGTTGGTGATGAGGTACCATCGGGTAGCGTCAGGGCCGAATATATCCAGGGTTTCAAAAGGATCTACCACATTGCCCACCCTCTTGCTCATTTTATTGCCATTCTTATCCAGCACTAAACCATTACTTATGACAGTTTTATAAGCCACGCTGTCAAATAACAAAACACCGAGAGCGTGCAAAGTATAAAACCAGCCGCGTGTTTGATCAACACCTTCCGCAATAAAATCAGCAGGGAAATTATCTTTAAATTCTTTTTTATTTTCAAAGGGATAATGCAATTGCGCATAAGGCATTGCTCCACTATCAAACCATACATCTATTAAATCAGAAACCCTTTCCATGGGCAATCCTTTAGGAGAGACCAAAATTATTTTATCAACAAAAGGTTTATGTAAATCAGAAGTCAGATCATCTATCATTTCTGAAACATCCTTACCAACTACCGGCTTCATGATGCCTGCATCAAAAGATTTTTTTAGCTCGCTGCGTAATTCTTCAATAGAGCCAATACATATTTCTTCATCACCATCGCTTGTACGCCACATTGGTAAAGGTGTTCCCCAAAACCGGCTGCGGCTTAAGTTCCAGTCCACCATATTCTCCAACCAGTTACCAAATCTACCGGTCCCTGTAGATGCCGGCTTCCAGTTAATTGTTTTATTCAATTCAATCATCCTGTCCTTTACAGCTGTCGTTTTTATAAACCAGGCATCCAGCGGATAATAAATTATTGGCTTATCAGTGCGCCAGCAATGAGGATAATTATGCTCATACTTTTCTACTTTAAAAGCACGATTTTCTTTTTTCAATTTCACTGAAATGTCCACATTTACATCAGTGTAATCTTTTTCATCCTTATAATTTTTTACAAACCTGTTGCTGAACTCGCCCACCCCTTCTACAAATTTTCCTTCCTTATCAACGAGCGTTAATATTCCAAGATTATTTTTTTGACCTGCTTTATAATCATCGGCGCCAAAAGCAGGAGCAGTATGTACAATACCAGTTCCATCTTCAGTGGTTACAAAATCGCCGGTTATTATTTTGAAAGGTTCAGCGGCAGGGGTGATCTCTTTTATTTTCTCCAGGGTATTAGCTTCTGATGGAAGTAATTGTTCATAATTTAATCCTGAAAGTTTTTCACCATTGAAAACTGAGAGTATCCGCCAGGGCAATTCTTTTACTTCAGAATTGTAGTTTTCAAAATCGCCATTTTCATTTTCCTTTTTAAAATATTTTGGGATAAGCCCTTCAGCCAGTACGACATTTATGGATGAATGAGTGTAAGGATTAAAGGTTTGTACAAGGGCATATTGTATGCGTGGGCCTACAGTCAATCCAAGGTTTGATGGCAATGTCCATGGTGTAGTAGTCCACGCTAAAAAATAAAGTTCATCAACTTTTGAATCTTCAAAAAGCCATTTGCTTTTATGATTTTTGATAGCCTTAAACATCGCCACCACGCTGGTGTCCTTAATATCTTTATAAGTACCAGGCTGATTAAGTTCATGTGAACTAAGGCCCGTTCCTGCAGCAGGAGAATATGGTTGAATGCTTACACTTTCATACAGATAACCCTTTTTATATAATTCTTTAAGGCACCACCAAAGAGTCTCAATGTAATTATTTTCAAAAGTGACATAAGGATTTTCAAGATCCACCCAATAGCCCATTTTTTGAGTGAGTTCATCCCATTTATCTTTAAACTTTAAAACCTCTCTGCGGCAAGTAGCATTATATTCTTCAACAGATATTTTTTTTCCGATATCCTCTTTGGTTATACCTAATAATTTCTCTACACCAAGTTCTACCGGCAAGCCATGCGTGTCCCAACCACCTTTACGTTTTACCTGGTAGCCTTGCATAGTTTTGTATCTACAAACAAGATCCTTAAGTGTCCGGCTGATAACATGGTGAATTCCAGGCATTCCGTTGGCACTAGGTGGCCCCTCATAAAAGACAAAGGATTCATGCCCTTCTCTTGCCTCCACACTTTTCTGAAAAGTGTGATCATTTTCCCAAAAACGTTCTATTTCATTTCCAATTTCAGGGAGAATTAACTGCTTATATTCCGGGTATTTCTTATTCATGCTCAATAAACCTACATATTTTTTAAAAGTATGCAAAGGTAAAGTATTGCTATGGCTTTTTGAAAAGGCACGTTTTAGTTAAACTTCTTAAAAAAGAATTTTAACCTTATTATTCCCCTTTGAGGTACATTTTCTTTGGCACAATATTTAGCTCAATAAGATAGACTTATTAATACAATTGAACGATCGTATTAATGGCCGTTGCTACCTATGGATACAATTTGTATTGGGGAATTAAAATACTCTATTACATTTAAATATTGCTTCCTCGACGGCAAATAGTTAAAGAGGCGAAGATTTTTTCTTCGCCTCTTATTTTATTAAAAATGTTAGAAATTTCTGCCGTTTTCCTGGTATGAATAACGGAATTTATAAATAAGCGTAGTGGGTGTAGGATTAGGTGGCGTATACCCTGCATAATTTACTGCAGTAATTTCCATTTTTACATAATGATTATCAGCTGTCCTTATTACAAAAAATAAACCTGCCTTGGGACTAAAAGCATGCGTAACGTCATTATAATTATACCAACCATTGGTAAAGCTTGCGTTAATTGCGGGCGTGGCAGCTGTTGTATCATATGCATATCCGGTTTCAGGTGCAGTTAAGTAACTGTCATAAATGCCATTATTAGATATAACACCTGCGTTGCCTACCCCGCTTGCGTGACTATTTAAAATAATACTCACAAAGCGAATACCTATATCCCATTTTGTAGTTGCTGAATCACTATTTGGTACCCGCATTTTATTCTTAAAACTATACAGAGCATAATTGTTTGTTGAAAAAGGAATTTCTATTGAATCTGTAACCGCTACAGAGGGCGGAGGAGTGGGTGTAGTATTATCTTTTTTTCCACAGCTTACCAGCGTTCCGATAAATGCAATTGCCATCATACTTAATTTCATTTTCTTCATTTTCTTTTGTTTTTATTTATAGTTTAAAATTGATGTTGATAAAAATGCTTCTGCCATACAGGTAAGGCATCTGCAGCTTATTAGTATAATTAAAGATATTTTCCATTCCACCCTGTACTTCTGTAAATTGCCCAATTGATTTTGTAATGGTGGCATTTGCTAAAACGAATCCATGAACAAATTCACGTGGATCATCCAAAATATCATTTCCATTTTGAAATCCATTCAGGCCATTAAAGCCGTATCGCCCACGATATTTTACCGCAACAAATGCAGAAGTTTTATAAAGAATATTATTATACTGAAGCCTTATTTGTGCCGTGTTTCTGCTGCGGTTATACAATCCTTTATAATCACTCATCGATACAAGCGACGTTTCATTTGTTATAGGATCACGCTTATAAAGTTGTTTATCTTTTATTTTCTGTACTACTTCTTTATCTTTTGCAACGAGATATTGATAGCTGCCTGAAATTGAAAAGTTTTTTTCAAAACTATGAGATGCAACTAATTCTCCGCCTTCTGTAAAAACCTTATTAACGTTGACGTAGGAATAAATCGATTGGTTGTTGATCTTGTTAAATGGCAGGTTATAGGTCTCAATAAGATTGCTGATATCGTTCCTAAAAAAATTAATTTTAAAAACCGAGTTGTTATGCATCGTATAATCGAAACCCAAATTAATCCCCACGCTTTTTTCAGGAGATAATATTACTCCATCGAGATAAGGCTCTATGTTTATATTATTATCTATCTGACCATTCTTCTTCAATGTCAATAATCCATTACCTAATTCGCGGGCGCCAAGGAGGGTATAACCGATAAGTGAGTTAGAGAAATCAAGAAATTGCTGACGAAAATCAGGTGCTTTAAAACCAGCACCCACACTACCTTTTAAGATGAAGGACGGGTTAATTTTATAGGCGATTGCCAATTTGGGGCTTAGTTGCGCACTGTATAAAGAATTTTTATCGAAGCGGGCACCTGCAATTATATTCGTTTTGCTTTTCCAATGAAATTGTTTTTGAATATAGGTGTACCACGAATTAAGATGCTTAGTGCTACTATATCTAGAAGAATTTACTTTTTCGATATTATAGCCCGCACCTGCAATGAATAACGCAGCCGGGTCTTTCCCAATGTTAAACTGTATTTCAGGCTTTACTAAAAGTTGGTCGAGCGTGATTCGTTCATAAAGAGAATCTTTTCTTTCCAAAAAAACTGCTGCATTATTTGTATAAGCGGTGGTATATAATGTTGCAAAATAATTCACTGAAGCATTAATCTTGTGTTGCCATTTTGCGAAAATACTTTTATCTCTTTCAATAGTATTTCCATTTACAATCATAGGCTCAGACTGTGGAAAAATTAAATAATTGTTACGCTGGTTGTCTGAAAAATAGCGCGCAGAAATGGTGAGTTTATTTTTATCATTCCACGGAAAAAGTAATTTGGAATTAAAAGCATAATCTGTAAACGGATCAACAGTTTTGCCATAAATATTTTTATCAAGGTCATAGCCATCGCTACTATAACGACTTGCAAATATTTGCAACGATGCTTTCTTATGGATATAATTTGCTGAAGCATTTATTCCTAAAGTATTGTTGCTCGCATAATGCGTATTCAGGCTTATTTTGTTTTTAACCGGGATCTTGGTAATTACATTTATCACTCCGGCCAATGCATCTGATCCATATAAACTTGTTGCTGTTCCTTTGAGAATTTCTATTTGCTCAATGTTTCCGGTTGCAATTCTCCCAAGATTAATAATGCCCGCATTTCTACCTGTCAAATGTTCCCCATCAACCATGATCAAGGTGTAAGCGGGATCAAGGCCTTGCATCTGAACACCCTCTCCAAATGGATTTGGATAACCTTGCAGTGCAGTGCCTAAGGGATTGGATGCCACCACAAGTCCACTTTGCATTTGTAAAATCTCAAGTAATTTTTGGGATCCGGATTGCCGGATACTTTTAGAGTTAATCACCTCAATGGGAAGTGGCAAATTACTAACTTTATTTTCTGTACGGGTTCCGGAAATCACCACCTCATCAAGCAATTTAAGCGTGCTGTCATTGGTGTTTTCCTGTGCAATAACGATGATCGGACAAAGAAAAAAGAATATAAAAATATATCGTAAAGGCATTTTTAAAGTCTCGCAAATTTCAATCACAAAGGGGAGGATTTTATCATAGAACTGTCATAACAGCTTATGATTATTATCATGCAACAAATAATTCATGGCGAATAAATTATCTGGCAAGAAAACTCAAAAATTTCTAAACAATAATTCACATGGTTTTAGTCCTGTATGTTTTTTAAATGCAGTAGAAAAATGTGAAATAGATGAATATTCCAGCAGATCAGCTACTTCTGTTACCGTTAAGTTTTTTTCATACAATAAATATTTGGCATGTTCCATTCGCTGATTTTGAAAAAAATCAAAAATAGTGGTACCATACATTTCTTTAAACCCTTTTTTTAAATAACATTCGTTAATAGCAGCTTTACGACTTAACTCTTTTATGGTAAGCGGATTACAGATATGTTCTAATAAAATTTCTCTTGCAAGCGCTATTTTTTCTCTATCTGCCTCATTAGCTAAAAATTTACATTCAAATCCGGTTTCAGTTGTACCAGACACCATATCCATACTATACAATAACAAAATTTGGGACTGCGCATTAATAAAGATATTTTCCAAGGTATCTGTATAAGTATGGTTGATCATACTTTGCAAAACATCTCGTGTCTTTTTAAACACGGGAATAGATTTCTTAAATGAGGAAGCGTGTCTAAATCCCAATATGTCTTCTGAGAAAGAAGTTGTCTTTAGGCCTTTGACAAAAGTGGACAAATGTCTCGCACTAAATTTAAACCCAATCACATCATAACTTTCTTCCACCTCTTTTCCATTGGTTCCTGAGTTAATACAATGTTCGCAATCTGTTTCTTTATGCGTACAATATTTATTTCCGGTAATACAAAAAACCAATTCAACTGAAGCATTCTTTTTCTGCGGATGATAATTATAAATGAACAGGCCTTTGTCTTCAGTAAATACACTATGTTTAGATTGATATCGCTGAATCACATAATGAACTGTTCCTGGGATGGCCTGCGATTTTTGATAAGATATAGCAGCATCCTTGCTCAAATTGCTGTATTCATTAAGTTCCAAAAGTGTATTTTCCAGATTATTCATGACCGTGCAAAGATACGAAAACAGAAGGGCTTAAAGGCTTCAAAAGAACTTTCAGCATCTTTTTCCCTATTTAGCAAATGATTTAATTTTTCCTTTAAAATTTTTGTTTCTTTTTTGTGGAAAACGTGCCACATCACTTTAGGAAATCTGCGTCTTTTTCGATAAATTTGCATATCGTTTTTCACGATATATTTTTTATTATCCCTCACATATGACAGAAGATAGCGCAGCAGTGATTTCACCAAAGGTTGATACTTATGGTGCAGAAAGTATTCAGGTATTAGAAGGCCTGGAAGCAGTAAGAAAAAGACCCGCAATGTATATTGGTGATGTAGGCAATAAAGGCCTTCATCATCTAGTATATGAAGTAGTGGATAATTCTATCGATGAAGCACTTGCCGGATATTGTACCAAAATAGAAGTGGTTATTAATGAGGACAACTCGATTACGGTCCTTGATAATGGACGCGGTATCCCTACAGGTATTATGAAAAAGGAAGGCAGAAGTGCACTGGAGGTAGTAATGACAGTACTACATGCGGGAGGAAAATTTGATAAAAATACTTACAAGGTGAGCGGGGGTTTGCATGGCGTTGGTGTGAGTTGCGTAAATGCGCTTAGTGCGAAATTTCATGTTACTGTAAACAGAAATGGTAAAACTTACGAACAGGAATATGCAAAAGGAATTCCACAGTATAAAGTCCGTGAAATTGGAGAAAGTGACCTTACAGGGACCGCTATCACATTTTGGCCGGACACAAGTATTTTTATTGTATCTGAATATAGTCGTGATATCCTTGCAAACCGTTTGCGTGAACTCTCTTTTTTAAATAAACAGATTACTATAGTTTTTAAAGATCTAAGGGAAAAGGATGAAGACGGAAATCCTTTCGAGAAAATATACCACAGTGAAGGAGGAATTGTAGAGTTTGTTGAGCTGATTGATAAGAATGGAGGTCGCCAATCACTTCTACCACAGGTAATTTATTGTGATGGTTTTGATGAAGTGAATAATGTAACTGTTGAAGTTGCGATGAATTATAATACCGGCTACCAGGAGCATTTATTCAGTTATGTAAATAATATTAATACAATTGAAGGTGGAACGCACGTTTCAGGATTTCGGCGATCTATTACCCGCGTATTTAAAAGTTATGGGGAAAAACAAGGCATGTTTGAAAAAGCCAAAGTAGAAATTGAGGGTGATGATTTTCGTGAAGGTCTATCAGCAATTATTTCTGTAAAAGTTCCCGAGCCACAGTTTGAAGGACAGACAAAAACTAAATTGGGCAACAACGAGGTAATGGGGATAGTTGATTCTACACTTAGCAAAGTATTGACGGCCTACCTTGAAGAAAATCCGAAAGAAGCTAAAACAATTATTCAAAAAGTAATCCTTGCAGCTCAGGCACGTGCTGCTGCAAAGAAAGCACGTGAAATGGTGCAACGCAAAAGCGTTCTCACCGGCGGAGGATTACCTGGAAAATTGGCTGATTGCAGTGATAAAGATCCATTCCGTTGTGAATTATTTTTGGTAGAGGGAGATTCGGCCGGTGGTACCGCAAAGCAAGGAAGAGATAGAAGCTATCAGGCTATCCTTCCTTTACGGGGAAAAATATTGAATGTTGAGAAAGCAATGGAACATAAGATTTATGATAATGAAGAAATCAGGAATATGTTCACAGCGCTTGGTGTTAAAATAGGCACGCCGGAAGATCCAAAAGCCCTTGATCTCAGCAAATTAAGATATCATAAGCTCATTATCATGACGGATGCTGATGTGGATGGTAGCCATATTGCGACGCTCATTCTCACATTTGTCTTTCGCTATATGAAGGAATTAGTAGAGCAGGGATATGTGTACCTGGCACAACCCCCATTATACTTACTTAAAAAAGGGAAAGAGCAATCGTATGCGTGGAATGATGAGGAGCGTAAAGCATGGATTCAAAAAGTAGCTGCAGGAAAAGAAGACTCTGTAAGCATTCAGCGATATAAGGGTTTGGGGGAAATGAATAGCGAGCAACTTTGGGAAACTACCATGAATCCTGAAACTCGGACACTTAAACAGGTTACGATAGATAATGCAGTTGAGGCTGATGCAGTTTTTAGTATGTTGATGGGTGATGATGTTCCTCCACGCCGCGAATTTATAGAGACGCATGCGAAATATGCAAAGTTGGATGTTTAATTAGAGCTTATTCTACGCGATATAATATTAAAATAAATAAAAACTTTCCTGGGACAGAAAAGTTTTTATTTATTTTCCAAATCATGTTTTACGTGCTAACGCAGTATTATTGCATTCCAATCCCATCAAATGAAGCATATCTTAAGAAGCCTGCTGGCGTTGTTATTATTAAGTCCGTTATTTACTCAGGCTCAGATTGATTACCCGGTTTTTAAAAATAGAACTGAAATAAGGCCAGAAGATAGTACACAACTTTCCTTTAAACTTTACAACTTAAATTACTTAAATAATACTGAGTGGTTTGGTAACATTCCGCTTAGCGGAACTTTATTCGGCTACCAGGTCATACCGGAATTACAATACCAGCCATCCCCGCGTTTTATTATAAAAGGGGGCCTGTATTTACAAAAAGAATTCGGAAGAACTGGTTATACGACGATTGCACCAACATTTTCTGTAAAATATAAGGCAAAACATTCTTCCTATATTTTAGGAACCTTGGAAGGCAATACTAACCATGGTTTCATTGAGCCGATGTATGATTATAAACTCATAATAAATGAAAGATTGGAAAATGGATTCCAGTTTTTCGTTGACACGAAGCCATACTCGCATGACTTGTTTATAAATTGGAGAAGGGCTATTCACAAAGGAGATAATTATAAGGAAGAATTTGATATTGGCTATGTGAGTAAAATAAATGTTTTAAACCGATCAAACTTTAATCTTAATATTCCTATTCAACTTTTATATTCTCATAAGGGTGGCCAAATAGATAGCCTCAACACGCCTCTGCAATCCCTAACTAATTTTGCAACGGGTATATCGTTTAATTTTTTAATTGACAGAAAATTATTGAAAAAAATAGTTTGGGAGAATTATTATGTGAATTATAAAGATATTTCAGGGCAAAAGAAACAACCATTTAATGAAGGCAACGGATTTCTTTCCCACCTGCTTTTCGCATTTAAAAATGTGGGAATAGATTTGCGTTATTGGAACGGCGATGCATATATCGGTCCCCGTGGTATGGCACTCTTTCAATCAGTTTCCGAAAAATATCCGGGGCTTGTAGAAAGAAAACGTGAATTACTTATTGCCAGTTTTATTTTCGATAAGGAAATTTATAAGAATATCAATTTTGATTTTCGGTTTATCCCGTATAAAGATTTGCGGGAAAAATCGAGCAGCGGAACGGGATTAGAATATTCTTATGAGATTTATTTGAAATATACCTTGAAAACTAATATTACCAAAATAAAACCTCGCTGATACTAGAAAAAAGAAATAGATAGCTTGAAATAAGTATAAAATACTACATTTGAAAGTCACTGTGGAGAACATTGATAAAATCACATCATTAATAACTCATAAAACTTAATTAAAATGGCGAAAAAATTAACCGCGTATTGCATGAAAACCAAAGAAAAAAATGTTCCAATGGAAGACGCAGTAATCACAAAAACTTCGCGGGGCGGATACATGGCCCAGGGAAATGATGGTAAAGGCAACAAAATGACTACCATGCTTAGCGAAGCTAATGCCCTCCAGGCGGTAAAAGACGGAGTAGCAAAGAAGAGCTGGTAATACTGGCTATAAATTATTAGAAGGGGATCATAAAATAATGGTCCCTTTTTTATTTGGTTCTATTCTATTTTTTACCTTTTAAAGTAGTGCTTTCTTTCTTAAAAGCAATAGAAGGTTCTGTTTTTATTTGTTGCCATCCTCCTTTAATAACGCGAAGATTATTATAACCCTGGCGCTTTAGTAATGATGCGGCCATTACACTTTCTATTACATCCTCACCGTACAAATAAATATTCTGATTTTCTTCCAATCCAGCTATTTGGGCAAGATCCCCCATATCTGATAGCGGAATATTTAAAGCTGTTTTTACGTGCTCTTTTTCAAAATCATCAGGCTCGCGCACATCGAGAATCAGCATGTTGGCGTCAAAAGGAATATCCATTGCAAATTCATCTGCCTCAATTTCAATCAAAAGGTCAATTTCGTTTTTAGCATCCAGGTAATTAGAAAAACCGCCTTCCAGGTAACCTTCAATATTGATGGATGATGTTTTCGATATTTTATCTTCCACGGCCACTTCAGGAAGGATTAAAATCACCTTTGAGTCATTATTGAATAAGGATACTGCAATTCGCCAGTTTTTTTCTGAAGGGCCCACAAAAACAGCACCCGGTATAAAAGAGTTTATAAATTCTTCTGGTAATCGTGCATCAAATAAAACAGCTCCATTTTGAAGGCATGTCGCAAACGACTGCTCTGACAAAGTATTAATGTTAGAGTACATACTAAAATTTTCGAATGTTAATCTAAAAGTTGATCAACAAATTGTTTGATTTGATCTACTCTATCTTCGTTTATCGTATAGAAAATGAATTTACCTTCTCTAATAGTACTTACTACTCCTGCTCTACGCAAGATGGCAAGGTGCTGTGATGCGACAGATTGCTCAAGGCGCAATTTTACATATAATTCAGTCACAGTTATACGGCCATATTCATTAATAGTTTTTATAAATTGTTGACGTAGCTTATGATTAAGTGCCCTTAATACAAGTGCTGCTTTTTTTATTCGTAGATAATCTGAATCACTAAAAGGCTCTTTTCCAATAGCTACTGTAGTTTGATAATCTTTTTCTGACATTTTAATTTTTTAAGTGTGGTTAATAGGGTATCTGCAGGTCTATAAAAAGACTCGGCTGCAGGGCTTTACAAAGATACAAAAGACACCTCTTTCAATCTGTAAATAAATACTAAAATTATCTTATAAGTCAGGTTTATTTACCCGCAAAATAAACTGCCTTCAAATACATTGCATCAGCAGCGGAAACATCCTCAAATTCCTTTGCCTTATACTTTTGGTTGGTAATTGTTACCAGAGACTGGGGTGAAATATCAACTTGCCTTTCAAAAATTTTGGGGTTAGTAGTAAAAAATCCTGAAAACTTTTGGCTTCCACTTCCAAAAAAAGCGTCAATATTATAAACTGAAAATAAATCAGTCGTAGAAGTCTTTAATTCTAATGCGGTGGGAATCAATAAAGGGCTAAGATTTTTATTATATACTGCGGTAAATACTTCCATTCTACGTGCGTCAATCATTGGGCATATTATACCCTCCTCTTCCGGAAACTTTTGATAAAATGATACTGCAAGTGCTTCGAGTGTATTGAAAGTAACAAGTGGGATTTTTAAAGCGTAACAAAGACCTTTAGCTGCTGATAAGCCCACTCTGATGCCACTGTAAGAACCTGGGCCTGAGGAAACTCCTACTACCTTAATGTCGCCAGGTTTTATATCTGCCTTTTTTAATAATTCATCAATGGCTACATGAAGAAATGCAGTATGTTCACGTTGCTCATCATTTATTAAAAAATGAGCAGCCTCGTCTCCATTCGATAAAGCCACAATGGCCCGCGGTAGTGCAGAATGAATATGGAGCATCCAAATCATTTCATATTTAAGTTTAAAGTGTGAAAGCCGGCGAATAGGAATTATCCTTTTCTGATAATTTACTCAATAAAATATGTACTTTTTCGAGGCCTATTTTTTTTGCCCATTCAAATGGACCAAAGGGATAATTGGTTCCGTTTTTCATTGCAAGATCAATCCCTTCTTTTGTGCTCACCCCTTCGTTTAGCGCATAAAATGCTTCGTTAATTATCCTGCTTACAACACGTGCTGAAATCAATCCTGGCTCGTCATTTACGAATAGAACTTCACGATTAAGAGCGGTGAAAATACTTTTAAACTCTTCGGGATAATTTGTTGCGACTTCCCAAACATTATTTTTCAAAAACGTTGGCCATCCGTTAAACCTGGCGATTTTAATGGAAGAAGATGTTGGCAAATTTCCACTTACATCATTAATGAGGATGAACTTATCCCATAATTTAGAATCATCCTTAGAAAAATCATTTTTATTAAGAAAAAAAATTGCATTGAATTTTTCAACGTTTTCTGGTAATAAATTTTCAAAAGAGAGTGCGGTAGAAGCTTTTTCTTTCATTGATTTAATCTCCTCCATTTGTCCCGGCTCTCCGATGAATAATATGTTCATATGCTCTTTTTTGCAAAAATAGGTTTGTTAGTTGATGGAATGTTTTGCAACTTTAAATGATTTAAAAAAGTTTTAAAATGAATAAACAAATTATAAAAACGGAAAAAGCACCCGAGCCAATAGGCCCATATAACCAGGCAATAAGTGCTAATGGTTTCCTTTTTATTTCAGGTCAGGTAGCCATCATTCCCGGCACCCCAGATATGAGGTTAGATAGCATCACTTCAGAAACAGAACAGGTGATGAATAATCTAAATGCTGTACTTTCAGAAGCAGGCCTCACATTTGAAAATGTGGTTAAAACAACCATATTTCTTAAAGACATGCAGCTTTTTACTGAGGTAAATGCTATTTACGGAAAATATTTCACCGACCAATTTCCAGCCAGGGAAACAGTTGCAGTAAAAGGATTACCAAAAGATGTGAATGTTGAAATAAGTATGATTGCATGTTATTAAAAAAATAAAATTGTCCAGACAAGTCATCATTACCTGCAAGGCTCATAATCAATTAACTGAGTCATTACAACAGAAAGGATATTCCGTAATCAACTCACCTGATATTACCTATCAGGAATTGACTGATTTAATTATAGAAGCTGAAGGCGTCATTGTAACCACAAGGTTACAGATTGATAAAAATTTGATAGATAAAGCGACTAATTTAAAGTGGATAGGTAGATTAGGAAGCGGAATGGAATTAATTGATGTCCCGTATGCAGAAAGTAAAGGCATAACCTGTGTAAGTAGTCCGGAAGGAAATCGTAATGCAGTGGCAGAACACACATTGGCATTGTTGCTCAACTTGAGTAACAAAATATGTTTAAGTTTTGATGAAATAAAGGAAGGTGTATGGAAACGAGATGAAAATCGTGGCTTTGAACTAGAAGGCAAAACCATAGGTATTATTGGCTTTGGTAATACAGGAAGCGCTTTTGCAAGATTATTGGCTCCGTTTGGAGTAACAGTTTTGGCTTATGATAAATATAAATTTGATTTCGGTGGAGGCTATATTAAAGAAGCAAATTTTGAACAGGTTTGTCGCTATGCTGATGTGATAAGTATGCATGTGCCTCTGACAGAGGAAACTTTGCACATGGCTTCGACGCATTTTTTTCAGTCTCTTCAAAAATCACCTGTTTTTCTCTCTACCTGTCGCGGTAAAGTAACAGATACAATTGCACTGATAGCAGCTTTAAAAAATAAACAGATAAATGGTGCAGGGTTGGATGTTTTAGAAAATGAAAATCTATCCAGTTATACACTTGAAGAGCGTCAGCGACTAACCTGGCTTTTGGGACAAAAAAATGTAATCATTACTCCTCATATTGCAGGCTATTCACATGAAGCTTTATTAAAGATGTCACAAGTATTAATGAAAAAATTAGCGTTGCCTTAAAAAGATTTTGATATTGAGCATTTTTTGCAGCCACCTTATAAGCTATATCCTTAAAATAATATCTCATCTTAAAATTATTTCCGGTCTGAACATTTAGCTTTTATTATTTATATTTGTATTGATACAACGCCCTGGCAAATGGGGCGTTGTATTTTTTTTCAACATAGGAGAACAAACGCTTAAAGACATTATATTATGAACCATGTAAATTATGTAACGAAAGCAACGTTTGATCAAATGCAAATCGAATTGCAGAATATGAAAGGTGTACTTCGGCCTGCTGCATCAAAAGCTATTGGCGAGGCAAGAGAGAAGGGAGACCTTAAGGAAAATGCAGAATATGATGCAGCAAAGGAGGCCCAGGGTATGCTTGAAGCAAAAATAAAACAGCTTGAAGGAATTATCGCCACAGCTAAAATAGTGGATGAAAGCGCTATCGACACATCTAAAGTTTCCATTCTTACTAAAGTAACGCTCACTAATTTAGATACTAAGAAAGAAGTGACCTACCAAATCGTTTCTGAAAAAGAAGCTGATCTGAAACTGAAAAAAATCAGTGCTTCTTCCCCAATTGGTAATGGGCTTTTAGGAAAAACAGTTGGCGAAATTGCTGAAATAAAAGTTCCCGCAGGAATAATGAAATACAAAATTGAAAAAATAACAGCCTGAGATTATGACAATTTTTTCAAAAATAATTAACGGAGAGATTCCGTCTTTTAAAATAGCTGAAAGCGAAAAATTCTTTGCATTCCTGGATATTAATCCCCTGGTTGAAGGCCATACATTGGTAATACCAAAAATAGAAGTTGATAAATTTTGGGATATGCCTGACGATTATCTTTCTGAAATTTTCGAATTCGCAAAACCTCTGGCCCGGGCGATTGAAAAATCATTTAGTTGTAACCGTTGCGGATTGAGTGTTGTGGGCATTGAAGTACCACATGCGCACATGCACCTGGTGCCGCTAAACTCCGCAAATGACCTCAATTTTACGAAGCCCAAATTAATTTTCAGCGATGAACAAATGAAGATTACACAACAAAAAATATTGACGGCGTTACATAATGATTAATATTATTTTACCCTCTGAGGATTTTTACTAAGGAAATCTTTCCAGCCGGATAGTTTTTTTTCTGAAGTACCCGTTAAACAATTACCCTGAAAATGATGACATACTGCTACAGCCAACGCATCTGTAGCATCGAAATATCGCGGATGATCATCAATTGATAAGATGCGTTGAAGCATTTTCAACACCTGTAATTTATCTGCATTGCCATTACCGGTAATCGATTGTTTAATTTTGCGAGGTGAATATTCTGTCACAGGAACACCTGCCTGCATTGCTGCGGCAATAGCCACTCCCTGGGCCCTGCCCAGCTTTAACATGCTTTGTACATTTTTTCCAAAAAAAGGAGCCTCTATCGCAAACTCTGTTGCGCAATAAACACGAAGCAGCTCCTGTACCTTATCATGAATAATTTGAAGTTTTGTGTATGCATCCAATTTAGAATGAAGACGAAGAATATCCATTATAACAAGAGTAACATTTTCAGATGAAACATTTATCACTCCAAACCCCATTACGATAGTGCCTGGATCAATCCCTAAAATGATTTTTGAAGTTTTATTCAATTGAAAGTTATTTTTACCAATCTAAAAATATCTGAGAGCTTAATGAAGTAGTGCTCAAAGCTACATGATCCGTACTAAAAAAAATATCAAAATACTATTCAAGTTTATCATTGCGCCATTATTAGCAGCATGGTTATTTTATTCTTTATATCAGCAGATAAAATCGCAACCCAATCTGCATCAGTCTCTCGAATTAATAAAAAATGCCCCGATAGGAACTCAGGCATGGAAATTTTGGACTGTAATTCTGCTTATATTTTTCAATTGGGGATTCGAAGCAAAGAAATGGCAATTATTGTTGCGGCCAGTACAATCTCTATCTTTTTCTACGGCTTTGAAATCTGTCCTTACAGGAATAACATTCTCGATAAACACCCCTAACAGAATTGGAGAGTACGGCGGAAGAATACTCTATGTTGAAGAAGGTAAAAGAATTAAAGCCATTTCACTTTCAATTGCAGGAAGTTTAAGTCAATTGATACTAACCCTATTCATGGGTAGTATTGGTCTTATTTATTTACTGACTTTTCAACTGAAGCGGGAGGATGCGTTGATGGGGCTGTCCTATTTTTGGGTTGAAATTCTTCTTTTTGGAACAGTAACAATTTTCCTGCTCCTTCTTTTATTTTTCTTCAGGCTTTCCTGGCTAGTGCAACTGATAGATAAAATTCCGAGAATGAGAAAATATGTTGATTACATCAATGTCTTGGAAAAATTTCATCCTAAATTATTGTTAAGCCTGCTATGGCTTTCGTTCTTTCGTTATCTTGTTTTCGTCTTGCAATACCTTTTATTACTACAAGTGTTTGAAGTGAATCTTTCATGGGTCGCCGGATTTTGGAATATGAGTATCCTATTTTTAGTAATGGCAATCGTTCCTTCCTTTGCAATTGCTGACCTTGGCATACGTGGAAAATTCAGTACAGAACTATTGAGTATATACAGTGCAAATACCGTTGGAATTATTGGTGCCACTTTTGGAATCTGGCTACTAAATTTGTTCATACCTGCACTGTTTGGAAGCATATTAATTTTAGGTACTAAATTTTTTAAAGAAAAATAATCGATTTGAAAGCTCTTATTTCATTAATGCTGATTTTATTTTCTACCAATCAGTTTGACAAGGAATTTTGTGGTGTGCGCAATACCGCCTTCAATGCCGGTGAGCAGGTAACTATGAAAGTCTATTATACAACTCTTGGGATGTACGTAGGTGCAGGAGAAGCACAATTTACAACTTCCCTTGAAAAATTTAATGGGCAGCCGGTTTACCATTGTGTTGGCACAGGCACCTCGTACTCATTTTTTGATAACTTTTATAAAGTGAGAGACCGCTATGAAAGCTATATTGATACTGCTACAATGCTCCCTGTAAAATTTATAAGAAATGTATATGAGGGAGGGTCTACGATATACAACAATGTATCTTTTAATCAAAAAAATAGAACCGCAGTTAGCACTAATGGTCTTTATAAAGTAACACCTTGTATCCAGGATGTAATTAGTGCCGTCTATTATGCGAGAAATATAAATTTTAGTAAATACCGCCCGGGAGATAAAATACCTTTTGATATGTTTCTTGACGATGAGATCTTTCATTTATACCTGCGCTACGAAGGCAAGGAAAATATTAAAACCAAATATGGTAAATTCCGCGCTATTAAATTTAAACCGCTTCTCATAAAGGGTTCAATTTTCGAAGGTGGTGAGAAAATGAATGTATGGATAAGCGATGACCCAAACCACATTTTATTGCGTGCTGAAAGTCCAATATCTGTTGGCTCCATCAAGGTGGATATGATGGGTTATAAAAACTTGCGTTATCCATTATCATCCCTCATTTCGGTAAGATAAATATGCTAATGGAAATATCTAAATTTCCGATAGTTTAAAAATATTTTTTTCGCGAATTCCCTTTTCAGTTAGCACAAGATCGCAGCATTCTATTTTTGGATCATGCTCAAAAAACAGAATGTAATCATTCTCTAAAGCTTCCTTAAGAAATGATTTTTTTTCTTTTAAAGTTTCTAATGGCCTGGTATCATATGCCATCACATAAGGAATTGGGATATGAGCCATAGAGGGCAACAGATCGGCCATGTAAATAATTGTTTTGTCTTTATATTTTATTTGTGGCAACATCATAGACTCAGTATGTCCATTCACTAATTTTACTGAAAAATTATCTATAAAATTTTTGTCCGATGCAGATACAAAATTTAATTGCCCGCTTTCCTGGATGGGTAAAATATTTTCTTTTAAAAAACTCGCTTTCTCACGGTCATTAGGTTCTATTGCCCATTTCCAATGGTTTTCATTGCTCCAATATTTGGCATTTTTAAAAGCCGGCAACAACTGATCACCCTTTCGAACTATTGATCCGCCGCAATGATCGAAATGTAAATGAGTTAAAAACACATCTGTAATATCATCCTTTAAAAATCCATGTTCCGCCAATGACTTATCAAGTGTATCGTCCCCATTCAAATAATAATGGCTTAGAAATTTTGCATCCTGCTTATCGCCAATGCCATTGTCAATCAAAATGAGTCGGCCATCGGTTTCTACAAGCAGGCATCGCATCGCCCAGTTGCACAAATTATTTTCATCAGGAGTATTTAATTTTTGCCACATACTTTTAGGCACCACACCAAACATGGCACCGCCATCCAGTTTAAAATGTCCAGTATTGATCGTGTATAATTTCATCAGATTATTATATAAATCACTTTAATCGAATTACCCTCTTAATCAGGATAAATTAGAGGATTGTAGTGCTTATCTTTGCGTTGTTTATGCAATGCCGAAATTAGTCCTATTGCTCCTATTAAAAAAAAGACCATGAGCGACAATACGGAATTACGCATACTACCCGTTCGCTCCTCAATATATCCAAAGGCCGTGAGCCCAATCACGATCGCCACCTTTTCTGAGACATCATAAAAACTGAAAAAAGATGCAGTGTCCTTTGTCAACGGCATCAATTTAGAATAGGTGCTTCTACTTAGGGATTGTATGCCGCCCATTACCAGACCTACACAAATTGCGAGAATGTAAAAATGCATGGCTGTTTGCATATAGTAGCCGCCTATACATATAAAACCCCAGAAGAAAACAACACCAATAAGCACTTGTAGATTGCCAAAAAAAGAGCTAAGAAGTGACATGAGATATGCGCCTGCAATTGCTACAAGTTGAATAAGCACAACCGTGATGATTAAGTTAGTAGAAGGTAAATGCAATACTTTGCTGCCAAAATTCGTAGCTGCCAGCATTACAGTTTGCACCCCCATGTTATAAAAAAAGAAAGCGAAAAGAAATCGCTTGAGTACAGGCATCCTGGCCAATTGTGCAAATACTTTTCTTAATTCCATAAACCCACCTGTAATGAAATTCTTTTTAGAATTTTGTTGCGAAGGAATAGATTTCGGCAATCTTCTAAAAGTAATTTGAGCAAAGCCCAACCACCAAATACCTACAAGGAGAAAAGTCCATCTAACCGCATCGCCGGTACTATGTAGAAATGGAATTTTATTCCAAAAAACTACCAATGCAAAACCAGCCATTTGCATAAGCACACTCCCTATGTAACCGAAAGTAAATCCTTTGGCGCTTACGTTATCCCTGTCTTTTTCCGACGCTATTTCAGGTAAATAAGAATTATAAAAAACGAGACTACCATAAAACCCAAAAGCAGCCAACATCATACAAATAATTCCCAACGCAAAATTTTGGGGTGTAAAAAAATACAAAAGACTGCAGGATACGGCACCAATGGTACAAAATGCCTGCATAAATTTTTTCTTATTTCCTTTATAATCCGCTATGGAAGAGAGAATGGGTAAAATAAAGGCAACAACGAGATAAGTAAAAGCTAATGCATAATTGTACAAGGCAGTATTTACAAATGTTCGTCCCCAAATGTGCACCTGGCCATTGAACGGCGAGGCAGATGTCATTTCAGTATAATAAATTGGGAAAAATGTTGTAGTGATCACAAGGTTGTAAACTGAATTAGCCCAGTCGTACATTGCCCATCCATTGATCACTTTTTTCGATGCGGTCTGCATTGGCTTAAAAATTATTGCTCAATGTAATTAAAATAGGGAAATAATTATTCGTCGAAATCAATATAAATGAAATTAAATATTCAGCTATAAAATGCATTTTTGTTGCCAGGGATAATCGTTATTAACCTGACATGCGGCTAAATGTGAATTTGCGTTAAAAAAAAGCACGCGGTATTAAAGCACAGATTAGCTCAGGAAAGAATTTTATCTTTATCCAATGAAAAGTTTTTTATTGTTTTGTGCATTAGCTATCCCTGCGTTGAATGCATCTGCACAAGAAGATATATCCAAATTGCACGAAAATGCGAAAACTTTTATGCGCCAGGGCGATTATGCTAATGCTTCCATAATTTTAGTAAGGGCATTACAGCAGGAGCCGGATAATATTGGAGTTGCCAAGGATCTTGCTTTTGATTATTACCTTCAAAAGGAAAATGCAAAAGGATTAGACGTGATCAGGCCTTTTCTTGATAAAAAAAGTGCGGATGATCAAAGTTTTCAAATTGCCGGTATAATTTACAAAGCAGCCGGCGACGAAAAGGAAGCAGAGAAAGTATATAGAAAGGGTATAAAAACCTTTCCGGAAAGTGGTCCACTATATAATGATTATGGCGAGCTATTATGGACGCGTATAAATCCTGAAGCCATAAAATTGTGGGAGAAAGGAATTCAAAAAGATCCGGGTTATCCTAATAATTACTACAATGCAAGCAAATATTATTATCTCACTAAAGATAAAATTTGGAGCTTGCTATATGGCGAAGTATTTATCAACATGGAATACAACACAGCACGAAGCGCGGAAATTAAAAATGTACTTCTTGATGGTTACAAAAAACTCTTCGCAGATATAGATCTTCTTGCCGATTCAAAAGATAAAAACAAATTTGAACTGGCATATTTAAGTACAATGAACAAGCAAAATAGTGTTGTAAAAAATGGTATTAATCCGGAATCGCTTACAATGATACGAACACGTTTTATTCTGGATTGGTCATTAGAAAATAAAGACAAGTTTCCCTTTCAGCTTTTTTCTTTTCAGCGAAAATTGATGGAGGAAGGAATATTTCCGGTTTACAATCAGTGGATCTTTGGAGCAGCGCAAAATTTATCTGCCTACCAGAATTGGATTAACGCACATGCTACAGAATATGCCGCCTTTACAAAGTATCGTCAGGATCATCTATTTAAAGTTCCTGCCAATGAATTTTACCATTAATGTATTTTCATTTCTATAATTAAAAATAATAATGGCTATATTAGTAACTCTACAATTAAGAAGAAAAAGTTATGCAAAAGCCAACCAGACTATTTGACTGCATTACATCCCGGATGCATAGTAATCCCTTAACTGTGATGCTTGCAGGCAAAGAAAATGGATCATGGCGGGAATACAAAACTGAGGAAGCTTCAGTTATTGTAAACCAACTAAGCTGCGGATTATTAGGAATGGGATTTAATAATAAAGACAACACTGCAGAAGGGAGAGATAAGGTTGCTGTTATTTCTAAAAACAGGCCGGAATGGGTAATGCTTGATCTTGCTGTACAGCAAATTGGTGCTGTCCTTACTCCGGTTTACCCCACAATAGGAGATGCAGAATTGGAATATATTTTAAACGATGCAAAAGTTGAAATCATTTTTGTAAATGATCAATTACTTTATAATAAAGTGGCAGACTTACAACCTAAACTGCCTTTACTGAAATATATATTTTCTTTTGAAAAAATTGATGGCGTGCGTTATTGGAAAGAAATATTAAAAGATGATGATTTTTCAAAAATTAAAAAAATTGCCGATCAGATAAAGACAGAGGATCTTGCTACAATCATTTATACATCGGGAACTACAGGAAAGCCTAAAGGAGTAATGTTATCCCATGAAAATATTCTTAGTAACGTGCTTGCAAGTATTCCTTGTTTTCCACCAGGTGAAAATATGAAAGCGCTAAGCTTTTTACCCCTGAACCATATTTTTGAAAGAATGATTACTTTTCTTTACCTCTTTAAAGGCATTCCAATTTTTTATGCTGAAGGAATGGACACGATTGGAGATAATTTGAAGGATGTTAAACCACAACTATTTACCACGGTACCAAGATTACTTGAGAAAGTGTATGAAAAAATAATGGAAAAGGGTGAAGCACTTACAGGAATAAAAAGAAAATTATTTTTTTGGGCACATGGTCTTGCTACAAAATTTGAGATCAACCAGTCAATGGGATTTTTATATAATGCGCAAATGAAAATTGCTAACAAACTGATTTTTAGTAAATGGCGTGAAGCGTTAGGAGAAAATATTGTATGTATTATTAGTGGAGGTGCAGCATGCCAGGTAAGGCTTATACGCATATTTACCGCGGCAGGAATTCCAATAATGGAAGGCTATGGCCTTACTGAAACTTCGCCAGTGATAAGTGTAAACCGTTTTGACGAGAAGGACAGAAAGTTTGGCACAGTTGGTCCGCTCATTGATAACGTTAAGGTAAAAATAGCTGACGATGGGGAAATACTTTGTAAAGGGCCGAACGTTATGATGGGATATTATAAAAATCCAGAAGCCACTGCTGATACATTTGATAATGGTTGGTTTAAGACAGGTGATATTGGTATGATGGTAGAAAACAAATTTTTAAAGATCACTGATCGTAAAAAAGAAATGTTTAAAACCAGCGGTGGCAAATATGTAGCTCCGGTTGCCATTGAAAATAAAATGAAGGAGTCTCCATTTATCGAAAACATGATGGTCCTGGGTGCAGGAGAAAAATTTGTAGGGGCCCTTGTAATACCGGCCTACGCGTATTTAAGAGAATGGTGTAAGAAAAACAATATTGATGAGAGCACTAACGAAAAAATGTTAAATAATACTAAAGTGCATGAGTTATATAAATCTGAAGTGGAGCACTATAATCAATTCTTCAGTCATGTTGAACAAATTAAAAAATTTGAATTACTTCCTTTTGAATGGAGCATAGAGAGTGGTGAAATGACTCCAAAATTAAGCTTGAAAAGAAAGGTGATAATGGAAAAGAATAAGGAATATATCCACAGAATTTATCAGTAATTATTCTGCAAAAATTATCTGTTCCTCTCTTTCTTCTACAGGAATTTGTCTTATAAAATTATCATAACCATCATCTCCATGATCGCTATAAACACCGTACGCATCTAAGCTATAGCCGATAAGACCGTCATTCGCCTGTATCAGGTAAATTATGGAATTATCTGAGGGATCAGATTCTCCTTCAAACCTATAAGTTTTTATGATTTTGAGGTCCTGAGGCTGATAAACTTTTTTCTTGATAGTAGTAAAACCCTCACTGGTAATTGTAAACTCGTTATCAAATTTTTTTTGCCTTAACTTTTCAAGAACTCCACTCACAGTTGTCATGGGAATTTTGGATTCCGTCATATTTTTATTTTATGCTGATTATAATCGTACAAGAAATTAAATTTTTTACGGCGAGAAATTGAAATTTGAATTTAATTTGAACGATAGTTACATTGATTCGTAAATCTTTATTTTATTATAAAGGGTTTTTCTGTCAATTTTAAGAATTTCGGCTGCTTTGGTTTTATTGAAATTTACTTCCTTTAATACATTCATTATAGTATCATATTCAGCCCGCGCTGCCGCATCTTTCAAGTCCACATCTTTAAGTTGGCCATTTGACCCTGTTACATCAGTATGATCTGACTGCGAAAATTGTTGAGAAAGAGATTGAGAAATTTCCCACGGAAGTACTTTGGAATTAATTTTTCCCGAAGGTGTAAGAAGTACTGCACGTCTTACAACATTTCTAAACTCCCTCAGGTTGCCTGGCCACAAATATTTCATAAACATTTCTTCCACATCTTCATCATATCCCTCTACTTCCTTTTGAAGTTCATTATTAGTTTTATCTAAAAAAAACTGGGCAAAAAGAGGAATATCCTCCTTCCTGTTGCGAAGTGCCGGCAGGTTAATAGAAAATTCATTAAACCGATGATATAAATCTTCCCGGAACTTGCCCCGCTTGTAAGCCTCCTGCAAATTTTCATTCGAGGCCACAATAATCCGGACATCTACATCCATTTCCTTGGTACCCCCCACTCTTTTAAACTTACGTTCCTGTATTACTCTTAAAAGGGAAGCCTGTACATCTTTTGCTAAATTAGATACTTCATCCAGAAACAACGTACCTCCGTTTGCCAGTTCAAAATGTCCTTCCTTATCTGTAATAGCGCCAGTAAACGCTCCTTTTACATGTCCAAAAAGCTCACTTCCTGCAAGCTCTTTTGAAAGCGTGCCACAGTCCATAGCAATGAAAGGTTTATTCCGGCGGAGACTGCTTTCGTGAATTGTTTTAGCAATGACCTCCTTACCTGTACCACTCTCGCCATAAAGAATTATACTATAATTAGTTTGTGCTACTATTTCTATTTGCTTATAAACCTTTGCAGTTTCACCATCCTGACCTACGAGATATTCGCTATTTTGGGAAATTACATATGGTTTTTTATTTTTAGCAGCAGGAGAAGTAGAAGAATCAAGCGCAACTTGTGCAGAAGTAGGTGCATTGATGGCTTTTTCAATCACATTAATTACTTCATCAGGAATTAAGGGCTTCGTAATATAATCGAATGCCCCCATTTTTATAACATCTACAGCTGTCTTAATATCGGAATAACCGGTAATAATAATTACAATCGTTTTCGGTTTGGCTTCCTTTATTTTTAAAAGAACGTCTTTTCCATCCTTATCACCTAACCTGAAATCGCAAAGAACAATGTCAAAATTTTCTTCAGCAAATTTGGCAAGGCCTTTTGTGCCATTATGTGCAACACCTGTTTCATACCCTTTTTTTTCCAAAAAACGGCTTAGTAGCGTGCACATGTCAAAATCATCATCAATAATAAGAATCTTCTTTTTCATAGTCTTTAGTAAAGGCTTGGGCCGCCAAAGTTATGGTAAATCTTTGTTTTTTAATTGAGGAGCATTAGTTCTTTTTTCCTGGATAGCTATCCATTCAGCATACTCATTAGGAACTATTTTTCCGCCATATAGCTTAGCATATACCTTAGTAAATTCTGCCCCGAGATATAATATTACAGAACTGTAATATACCCAAAGCATAAAGATTATTATCGAGCCGGCAGCTCCATATAATGTGTAAATATTGCTTTTCCCCAAATAATAACTAATTCCCATTTTTCCTAGGGTAAAAAACAAGGCAGTAACTACGCCACCTATAAGAACATCTTTCCACTTAATCTTTGCATCCGGTAATATTTTAAATAAGAGAGAGAAAAGAAATGCGGAGACGGTAAATGAAAGAATAGCTTCCGTTATTTCAATAAAATATACACTATATCCCTTTATATACCTTGTAATGAAATCGCCGAATGCATTTAGCATTGTATTCAGGATTAAGGTAAAAACCACAATAAATCCAATACTGAGAATAAGAGAGAAGGAAAGTAGCCGGTTTATAATCAATTTCCACCAAATTCTCTTTGTCTTAATTCTCAATCCCCATATTTTATTTAATGAATCCTGAATTTCTCCAAAAATACCGGTAGCAGCAACTAACAAAATAATAATACTAAGCATACTCGCGAAAAATGAATTACCCGTAAGGTGGATATTCTTTATAGTGTCTTGTATTTGAATTGCAGCTACACTACCAATAAGATGATTAAGCTGCCCGTAAATCTGCCCTTCAATTGCTTCCTTGCCAAACAAAAATCCAGACAAAGAAATTATAATTACCAGTAAGGGAGCTACTGAGAAAACGGTATAGTAAGCGAGCGATGCACTATATTTAAAAATATCGTCTGCTTTGAATTCTGCGGCGACTTGTTTTATGTAGGCAACCAACTTCATCTTAAATTTCTTTCAATTAAGTAACACTCTTCAAATCGCTTTACAATTCAATAAAATAACTGGTCAAATCTAAAGTTTTATAAATAAAATTAATTATTTCAATCACTCACCTGCACATTTCGGGGTGATAATTCCTCATGGTATGTGCGTGTATATATGAAAAGGCCCTAATTTAGTATGATCAAACTTATTTCTGAGCTTTCTGGATTTTTGGCAAAGTTTTGTGTATTAAGATTAATATTCTTTTTCACTTAAAATAAAAAATTCAAAATGGGAAACTTACTTTATGTCGTAGCCGTGATCTTAATTATCATTTGGGCTATCTCCTTTCTGGGCGGTTTTTATACCGGCGGATTAATTCATATTTTATTGGTGATAGCAGTTATTGCTATTATTTTTAAACTAATTAATCGCGTCTAATTATTCTTAATCTATAAAAATTAAAAAAATGGGAAATTTACTTTATGTCGTTGCCGTAATCCTTATAATAATTTGGGCAATTTCATTCCTGGGCGGTTTTTATACCGGAGGTTTAATTCATATTTTATTAGTTATAGCAGTTATTGCTATTATTTTTAAACTCATTAATAGAGTCTGAATTTTTTAAATTTAAAATACAAATTAAGATGGACAGCTGGAAACTTAAACTGAAAGGAAACTGGAATGAAACCAAAGGAAAGATGAAGAAAGCATATGCTGATCTGACCGATGACGATCTTAAATATGAAGATGGAAAAGATGACGAATTTGTTGGCAGACTTCAACAAAAGTTGGGAAAAACAAAAGATGACGTCATCAAGTGGATCCAGGATTTGTAAATCATTTTTTTATTAATTTTATAAAACCCTCATACATTTTGTTTGGGGGTTTTTACATGATACATTATGATCATAAATAAAGAATCTCCTTTATATGTGAAACTTGGATTTCAATTCCTTGTTATTTTCTTTATTTGTTTCTTCATTAATGTAGCACAGAATATTCTTATTCCATTTGCATTTGCTATTTTACTTTCTATATTATTGCTTCCTGTAGTTATATTTTTTGAAAATAGACACCTGGGAAAAGTTTTACCAATCGCTATCGCAATCCTATTTGCTTTAATCTTTATTTTTGGAATAATTTATTTTTTGAGCAGCCAGATCGCAAGCTTTGTACAGGATGTGCCTTCAATCAAGGAGCATCTAAATGAGCATTTTATTGCTTTACAAGGTTGGATAAAAAATAAATTTCATATTTCGTTTACTGAACAAAATGTCTACCTCAACCAACAGGCTGAAAAATTAAAAGAGGGTGGAACAACTTATATTCAACGCACATTCTTTTCTATTACAGAAATTATCTTGTTGTTCATTTTATTACCTATTTATACTTTTCTGCTTCTTTATTATCGCACGCATATAAAGCGTTTTCTATTTACAGTTTTCCGGGATGAATACGAACCAGATATTAAAATTGTTATTTCCAAATCAAAGATCATGGTGCGCAGCTATATGGTGGGTCTGGTGATAGAAATGGTGATCGTAGCTGTAGCAAATTCTGCAGGTTTATTAATCCTCGGCGTCAGGTATGCCATTTTTTTTGGAGTGATGGCCGCTGTTTTAAATATTATTCCTTACGTAGGTATGTTCATTGCAACACTTTTTACTGTCCTCGTTACATTAACCACTTCAAATAGCTCCAGCGACCTTATTTGGATCATCATTATTTTTTATGGAATACACATGATTGATGTAAATATTTTGATGCCAAAAATTGTAGCCTCACGATTGCGCATAAACGCACTTATTTCTATTCTCGGGGTGATTATCGGTGGAGCGCTAACGGGTATTTCCGGTCTTTTTCTTTCAGTACCGGCTATTGCTTTTATTAAGATATTATGTGACCAAGTTGATTCTTTAAAACCCTGGGGACAGTTAATGGGTGATGAAACAAGCTACTCTGGCAATCTTAGGGTTTACAATAAGCTTACTTCATTATCCAAAAGAAAATTTATTGTAAGAAAGAAAGGATAATTTTATTCCATTTTGAAAGTAAGACTAAAAGATGTTCCGATACCTTTTTCACTTTCTGCAGAAATACTTCCTTCGTGATTTAAAATAATATTTTGTGCATTGGCCAACCCCAGACCATTACCATCTTTTTTGGTAGAAAAGTAAGGTTCAAAAAGACGGCCAACCTGCTCTTTATCCATTCCTTTTCCATTATCCTTAATCGTAACAACGCACTTGTTGGTTTCCGCACGGGTACCTAATGTCAGTTGCCCCTTTTCTTCCATTGCTTCAATAGCATTTACAATAAGGTTTAGAAAGACAATTTTAATTTTTTCCTTATCAATTTTAACCTTACAAATTTTTAGATCATAGTTTTTCACTATTTCAATATGCTTTAGTGAAATCCGGTCAGCTGCCAGCTCCAGGCTTTCATCTAATAAATCATTTATGGAAATAAAATCAAAATTCATTTCAGAAACTCTTGTTGAATTTAATAACTCACTCACCAGTTTATTAATTCTATTTGAATTTCTTGCGATCATTTCAAAGAACATATCATTATTCTCATCAGGCGCAATTTCTGAACGTAATTGATCAAGAGCAAGGTTTATATTGGTAAGAGGGTTGCGAACTTCATGAGCAATGGTGCGTGCTATTCTGCCTGTTACTGTGTACTTTTCAAGACTACGCAATTCTATCAATTCAGTATTTAAATCTGCAAGTTGCTGTACCCGGTTCTCCAGTTGGTCCCTGAATTCTTCAGCTTTATGTTTCTCTTGTTTTTTGGCTATATTTTCTTTAGTATATACCACGATAGAATAAAGAGTAAGCAAGATTGCTATGGCAATGGAAAGAACATTTAACCATTTAATTACGTTGGAATATTCTGAAATTTCCTGAGATCGGGAATCTAGTACAGTTTTTTCCGTTTGCTGTATAGTGTGCACATTGTCTTCCACATCATTCATCAGCCTCGTACTCTCATCGTTTGCATTTTTAATCTGGGATATCGTATTAACAGGGGCTGAGAATAATTTTGCTACACTATTCATGTATGCAAATTTTCTTTGAACAAGAATTTTAAGATCAGTTAGCCTGGCCTGTTGCTCACCTTTAGTAGATAAGGCACTAAGATGTGCCATGACGCTATCTGTAGCCATCACATTTTTTGTAAAAGTTGCGCTATACTTGGGTTCTTTCGTAATAATGTAACCTTTAAGCATCGCCTCAGATTTTGCGATGAAGCTTAAAACATTATCGAGATCGTGGATTATGGCATTGGTATGGTTGATCTCATTAGCATGACTTATCATTTTCCGGGTGGAAAAAAAAGTAAGGATGTAAGAAATTAAAAGCAACACGAAAGCAGCCAGGAAGCCTATACGCGTTCTATTGGCAATACGGTCAAAAATATTATTCACCATTCCATTAAAATTAGCTCCCTTCTAATCAAAATTTTTGTAGCTATTTTTTGCGGGCTTTGCCTATCAGCCATAAAACAAGAGCGACTACTATAACGACAACAATAACCCCTACCCACATTCCTGCTTTGAATATACCTGTTATAGCCTGGCAACTTTCAAGGGTTAAAAACATGGTGAAGATCGTAATAATAATGGGCCAATTAAATTTTTTCATTGCTTTGTTTTAAGATTAAATATAAATTAGATAAGGATAAATTATTTATTAATTGATTCATAAAAAATTCTATAGGGTCGACAATATTTACTCTGGTTTTCATTTTTTGCCCGAGTCAACATTTGAAAACTCTTCTTTTTTTTCTTCAATAGAATGAATTTTGTTTTCTTTTTCTTTCTTTGTGACACTGGAAAGATTTGCGTAGAAATTTTTAAGTTTTTCCAGTTCTTCATCATTGAGATCTTCAACATCAATTAATTTATTACTTGCCTGGCTAGCGGCTATCAATTCATTTAACTTCAGTTGTAGTGCAATAGTATCCTTATTTTGTGCGTGCTGGATAATAAAAACCATTAAAAAAGTGATAATTGTAGTACCTGTATTTATAACCAACTGCCAGGTATCCGAATATTTAAAAATGGGGCCTGTGGCTGCCCATATTATAACCACAACAATCGCAACTATAAATGCGTAAACACTACCTGTTGCCCTGGTGACAGTAATGGAAAAGTTGCCAAAAAATTTTGCAAGGCCTGACTTTTGTTTTTCATCGTGATTTACTTGCTGGTTTTTATCTGAAGCTTCCTTCTCTTTTTTCGCAGGCGCATTCTTCATAAATAACATTTTTTAAGAGGGTCAACTGTTATGGAAACTAACCAGTTAATTCTATGCCAATTTAAAAGATGTAGAAAAATTATTTAAATTGACATTGAAAATTACCTGCGTAATGTACGAATTTTGTCATTCCATATTTACTTCCTCACGGTGGGAAATTTTTTACTCAGTTAATTACAAAACTATCTAATATTTTTGACGCTATAAAATGCCATAACCCTTATCAGCAAAGGGTTACGGGCTAAGGTATTGTTAGTAATATTTCTTGGCAATGTATTATATTAGTAAGGATTGTAAACTCAATTTTAAAATCATAAAAATCTATTATTATGGGCTCAGGTAAAGTTTTAGCCAGTGTGTTAGCGGGAGCAGCAGCTGGAGCAGTTTTGGGAATTCTTTTTGCACCAGACAAAGGAACCGAAACAAGAAGAAAGATTGCTGAAAAGGGATCTGATCTTGCAAGTGATGTAAAAAATAAGTACTCTGATTTTGCTGATACTGTTTCTGAAAAATATGATGCAGCAAAAGAAAAATTAACCGGTTTGGTTAATGAAGGTAAAGAGGCAGGAAAAGATATGATGAATCAGGCAAAAGATAAAGCAAATGCTATGCGGAATGATGTAAGAAATCCTAATCCGGTAAATTGAAATTAAAAGTATTCCAAATACAAGTCCGGTAATCATTTCAAAGTTAAAAGAAAATGGAAAACAGTCAAACCAGTGTTGAAGAGTTATTTTATAAGATCAAAGATTATGGTGATACACGCCTTGACCTTTTCAAATTAAAGAGCATCAATAAAGCTGCAGGATTATTATCAACAGTCATTACATCATTAGTTGTATTCATGTTGGTCTTTCTTGTAATAATTTGTGTTTCTATAGGGTTAGCCCTTTTAATTGGGCATTGGTTAGGAGCATATTATTATGGCTTTTTTATAATTGCTGTTGTTTATTTAATTACCGGACTTGTTTTGTTTTCAAACAAGACAAAGATGATTAAAACACCTATCAGTGATAGATTAATTAAAGACCTGATAGATTAAATATTACCCGATAAAAATTCAAATTAATGGCCAACGAATTGTCAGATACAGCGAGGGGAAAACTTATAAATATCGCGAATACTTCGGATTTGTCAGAGGCAATAAGAAAATTAGAAGTAAAACGTAGCCTGCAGGAAGAAGGTATTCGCGAGCACGCCCACGATTTGCTGGTTAGCCTTAAACCAACCAATATTATAAAACATACTCTTGGGGAGGTTCAAGAGTCAACTTCGTTAAAACATAACCTTCTCAAAGTTGCTATTGGCTTAGGAGCCGGCTACTTTTCAAGGAAAATGATCGTCGGGAAGTCTGCCGGGATTGTAAAAAAAGCCTTAGGCGCTGCCGTTCAATACGGCCTTACAAATTTTATAGCTAAGAAGCCGGACCATGATAATGATAACACTTCATATAATTCCAAACCAAAAAAGAGTATTCTTAAAAGATTATTATCCATTTAATAATCTTGCCATTTAGTTCTTTATTTTTGAAGAAAAATGGTCCTCATTAGAAATATAGCCCTCACTCTTTTTTTTCTAACATCGCACTCCTCACATATATTTTCCCAAAAAATTATTTTGCTTGATTCGTCTTCGAAAGCCGCTTTGCGTGGTTTAAGCGTGGTCAATGATAATGTTGTATGGATAAGTGGAAATAAGGGTACAATTGGAAAAAGCATTAATGGAGGAAAAACATGGAATTATTTTACAATACCCGGATTTGCAAATGCTGATTTTAGAGATATAGAAGCATTTGATGCTAAAACCGCAGTTGTGATGAACATTCAAAATCCTGCCTGCATTTTAAAAACTATAGATGGTGGTATTAATTGGATAAAGACCTCTTCATTTGCCGATTCTACGCTCTTTCTGGATGCTATGGAATTTTGGAATGAACAGAGTGGAATCTTAATTGGAGATCCTATAAACAATCATTTTTTTATAGCGCGGACTTTTGACGGCGGGGCTTCCTGGCAGGTTTTACCACCGAGGCTTACTCCTGTTGCAGATAGTGGGGAAGCATGTTTTGCGAGTAGCGGCACTAATGTAAGAAAGCTAAACAAAAAGGAAGCTGTATTTATTTCAGGCGGATTATCATCACATTTCTATTACAGAAATAATAAAATAAAATTACCGCTGTTACAGGGGAAGGAGTCAACTGGTGCTAACTCTATAGCAGTAAAAGGTAGGAAAACTATTATGGTAGCAGGTGGTGACTTTACCCATAAAGAAGATACATTAGGGAATTTATGTTATTCGTATGACGGTGGAAATACATGGAGTGTTCCTGAAAAAAC
>JBDTXP010000003.1:0-36602 GCA_040006135.1 Ginsengibacter sp.
CCCACGAATCTCCATAACCATTCAGGATCATGAAGATGCCGGTTTCATTGATATCCGCAGCATAATCCACCCCATTGAAACACATATAATTCCATTCAAAATCTGAATACTTTTTCTGTCTTCCGGGAAAAGTGAATTTGGTATAGGCTTCAATTTCAAAGGGTGCTGAAATGACTTTTTCCCGGTTATTGGGATCTACTTTTACTACTCTAATTTTTTCTTTTTCATCCCCACCCGCTTTATGATTAAGAACAATATCAACCATCGCTTGCATTCCTGAAGCATGCACTGCATCTATTGCCTCTTTGTATTCCTGCCGTGTGCCGTATTTTGTTCTTACCGATCCTTTCTGATCAAATTCACCAAGGTCATACAAATCATAAATACCATACCCAACTCCATACCCCCCGCTTGTAGCTTTAAAAGCCGGAGGAAACCAAATAGTGGAGAACCCGAGTTCCTTTAAATGATGTGCCTCTTCTTTAATTTGTTTCCATAAATTACCATCGCTGGGTAGATACCAATGAAAATATTGGATCATTGTTCCGTCTTGCATAAAATGTTTTTCAGTATCCATCAATTGAAATGCCGAATATATTTGATGACAATTTCGCGGCTACTTTACATCGTGGATTCCAATATTTTATGGAATAATTTTAAAATAATTGCCTGCCTAATCCGCTCTCTTACTGTGATTTTTGTAGGTATAAATATTACGCAATGATGCCAAAGAAGAGCCAGAGTGCTTTAATTAAATGACCATTTAAGTCCACCCATAAAATTGAACCCTTTTGTAGTAAAACCGCGGGTGACAAAATAATTTTGATCGGTAATATTTTGCATGTTAACGTACAATGAAAGTGATTTGATCACATCATATTGCGCATTCAATCCAAGAGTATAATATCCTTTCAATTCAAATGGCGCAGCAAGGTATTGTGGCTCAAAAGATTTACTGGCTGTTCTAAGATTTGCAGAAATAAAAAGTTGATTCAATGGCTGATAACTTATTGAAGCATTTACCACATGCTCCGGGCGCTTATATAAATTATAGAAACTGGTATCCTTTGCATTTCCATTTGCTGTTGTGATTTCACCTTTCACAAATGTATAATTCACGGAAGCCTTTAGCTTAGTATTAATAGCATATGAAAATTGAAACTCCACACCATAGTCATGCTGCTTGTCGCCGTTTAAATAATAGCTGGAATATGGCGGAACCGACTGGCTGTAAAAAAGAAAAACATCTTTGCCATTCCTGATAAAACCTGTAACACCTGTATTTATTTTATCCGAAAAATACTGGCCACCTACTTCATAACTGGTGGTTGATTCCGGCTTTAATTTTTTATTTCCATATTCTGAATAAAGCTGGTACAGAGAAGGCACACGATATCCCGAAGCGATGCTGGCATATATTTTATATTTATTCTTTATCAGGAAAAATGGGTTAAGTGATGATGTATAATTGGAACCATAAATACTGTGGTGATTCCAACGGCTACCTATCTCCATATTAAATCCAGACTTTGATTTTAAATTTACCGATGCATAAACGCTGTATTGATCAGTCTTTGCGCTATCTGCTGAAAGGTCAGAGCTGCCTGGGCCAAATGCTGAAATATAATTATAAGTTTGAGAAGTATTATTCCTGCGATAATCAATTCCCGAAAGGAATTCCACATTTTTACTAAGGTTAATGGAAGAGTAAATTTCTGCAAAATGCGAATTACCTGCATATTTTCCATACTGGTATTTTGCAAATCCTCCCACATCAGTTGAATCATCGGTAAAAGTTCTCAAGACATGATCGTAGCTGTATTGAAGTCTTACGAAACCGTTGTTCAGTTTATAATCCATATAAAATCCAGCAACAGTATTCTTGTTGTGATACTTATAATCCTTATCATCTGCAAATGCACCTGCGTCTATATCTGCTTTATTGCTATTATATTTTCCAAAAAGATGCAAAGAAGTTTTCTTGAATGGAACAAATCCAACAGTAGCGAAAAACGCATCCTGGTCAAAACCATCCTTATCAAATCCTGAATTATGTGTAGAATCATATGCAGAAGAAAATCCTTTGCTATTCATTTTATTGTAGGAAACAAAATACGTTTCTCCTTTGCTGCCAGAGCCGCTCAACGCTACCGAACCTTTATAGGTTTCATAGCTTCCTGCAGAAAGATTTACTGCAACGTTAAATGGTTCTTTACTTTCTTTCTTTGTGATAATGTTGATCACGCCTGCCACTGCATCAGAGCCATAGAGGGTAGATTGAGAGCCTTTTAAAACCTCAATTCGTTCAATATTATCAAGGGCAAAATTATTGAGGTCAAATTCATTTCCAATTCCGGATGCATCATAGAGCGGCATTCCGTTCAATAAGATCAGCGTGTTTGAAGAAGACGCTCCTCTTGTATAAACAGTTTGATTCGTTCCGGGATTATTATCCGCACCATTTATAACTATTCCAGGTAATTGGTTAAGCATTTCCGGTAAAGTTTTACCGGCATTTCTTTTAATATCTTCCTGTGTGATTACGTTTACTACTTTCCCGGTTTGACTTTGCTTGATAGGTGCTTTAGTAGCAGTTACAATTACCTCATTAAGTAATGTGGTATCCTGGGCAACAACAGAAGTGCATGCAAGAAGACAAATACCAAATAGAATTTTTCCTTTCATAAAAATCTTTTTTTTATCCGGGAAAAATATAGAAATATAAAGGCAATGAAGCCATTACATCTCAGCCTTTCTCCCGAAAGCATTGAATAAATTATAACCGGCAGGTCTTCTGGCTTAATGTTTTCTTCTGCCTTCCCATTCGCCTGATGCGAACAGTGGCGTGAGCGAAGAAACCTTATTTACAAAAAAAATAAGGCCATATTACAGCTACGGGGATAGCTCCGGATTTTAACCGGATTCCCATTTTAATCCTGGTCGCAAAAGTGATCGCGAACCAGGAACCAATTATGACGCAAATGTAAGAAGGTAAAAAATATTTATGATAATTTATTTCAAAAGGAAAACTTTTCTATTACTATTTTTCTATGAAATGCGTGTTACTATTATCTCAGCTGAAAGATAATTCCTCCATAATAATTAGTACCCGGTGCTGTATTAAAATAGCGGCCACCAGCGGCATTAATATCATTTCCTAAACTGTACTTTTCATTTAAAATATTCTGTACTCCGATAAAAAAATCGAAAGAGGTATTTTTATTTACGTCAGCTTTATAACCTGTTTTAAAGCCTAACAAAGTATAAGGTGAAGCAACTGCGGTATTAGCATCATTTAAGTAAATGCTTGAACTATAAAACAAATTTGCGTTTGCATACCACCCAATTTTGGTACTCACATCAACACCGACGGCAATCGTATGTTTAGCGACACCCGGTATTTCATTTCCAGAAAAATCAACACTTAGTTGTTTGTAGTTTTTATAATGAAAATTATTCCAGGTATCACTTAAATAAATTTGTCCATCATTAATAAAGTGTCGGCCGGTTTGAATCAGTTGGTAGTAAATAAAAGTTTCTACACCATTCTCTCTTGCTGCACCTGCATTTTCAAAATAATCACCTCCGCTTATATCGCGCTTCTGCACAATCGCATTTTGCAATTGATAAAAAAATGAATTGATGTCAATGTATAGCCTGTTTTGCAAAAAGGCAGCCTTTGCACCTACCTCGTAATCAATTCCACTTTCGGCCTGCAATGTTTTATTAAAAACATTCGTTGATGGCAAAACTTCCGCGGTAGACGGCGGAGAAAAACCACGGCTCACAGTTGTGTATAATCGTATGTGATCATTAATTTTCTTTAAGATTGCAATACGCGGAGCAATTTGGTTTTTAAAATTCCTTTTTTCCTCGTCAGGTGGTAAGGTCGAATATCTTTTAAAATTTAATGTAGACTCATTAACGCTTGCACCCAATGTGAGTGACCAGCCATTGTTCCAAATTGCATTTGCCTGCAAAAAAATAAAACCCTGTGTATTAAATATGTCATCATCTGTTTGTAATGCACCAGAAGTTCCACCATTATTATTATAAACACGTTGAGAATTAAAGCTTTGCTGAAACTCAGCCCCGGTATTAATTGTGTATAAAATTTTCTCCCCTTTTTTTACAAATTGAAAATTAGTTCTACCACCAAAATGTGGTTCAGAGGTTGCTGAAAAATTCCTAAAATTTGGATTACGGTTTTGCGAATAGGCTCCGTAAACCGCGGTGGTATTTTTCCATGCAGCATTTATTTTTTGTTCCATGGAAATTCCTGCAAAAAATGTTTTAGCAAAAAAGGCTGCCTTCGCTTCATCTGCTGAAGGAAATGCCCCGGCATGCGGTCGCGCAGATCCTGGATTCGCGTTATATTCATTTTGATTGAGCCCTCCCGGTGTTTGATAATAAAGGTTGCTGTAAAAAAAATGAGATTTTATTTGACCCTTTTCAGAATTTTTTAGCGTTGCATCCCAACTGACCACGTCCCTGTACATTTCAGTGTGATCACGATAACCATTTCCTGATTGATGTTGATATGAGATCGTATTTTTTAAATCTTCTTTGCCAAAAGTAATGGATCCATTCATACTATTTTGATGATAACTACCGCCGGTAAATGCCGCAGTGAAGCTCGGTTGCAAAGGATCAATATTATTTATAATCATTGCCCCACCGGTACCTGCTCCATACATGCTACCAGCCGGACCCTTTATTATTTCAATTGAATTAAAACTGTAAAATCCCAATTGATTAAAATAAGTATTACCGCCCGGATCTGTAAATGGAATGCCATTATAATAAACCTTTACATTTCTTACACCAAATGGAGAACGCAGCGAACTACCTCTGATATTCAGGCGATAACTTCCGGGTGACCGCTCTTCCATTCTTACTCCCGGCTGCGTATTTATAGCGGACAAAACCGATGTATTATCAAAGCGGGCAAGTATGCGTGGAGTAACAAAAGCAACCGGCGCAGGTACATCAATAAGTTTTATATTATTGCTGTAGGAGGTAACAATAACACCCTCAAGTAATTTAGTAGTAGAATCATTTTCAGGTAAAGATTGTGCAGTCGCACTGATGGCAATCAGCGTGGATGATAAGATAATAATTATTTTCATAAATAAAGGAATAATGCAAAAGTACCTTTTTATATTTCTATCTTTCCGCAATGAAACCAGCGCGGCAATTAACGTTATTTGATGTAAGTGTCCTTGTAATAAGCTTCGTGATTGGAATGGGTATTTTTCGTACACCAGCTAATGTAGCCGCCGCTGTTCCTACACCAGTTATATTTTATGCTGTGTGGATTGCCGGAGGCCTGATCGCATTTTGTGGTGCACTCACTTATGCTGAAATTGGTAGCAGGCTACCTGTTACAGGAGGTTATTATAAAATCTTTTCCTATGCCTATCACCCTTCGATAGCATTTGCAGTTAATTGTATTATTCTTGTATCTAATGCTGCGTCTCTGGCAGCGGTGGCTATTGTAGGTGGCGAATACATTACCGGTATTCTGATCCCGGAAACAAAAAATATTGCATGGCGTACTGTGGCCGGCAATGCAAATTATATTCAAACAATTCAGATCAGTATTGCTATCATAGCAGTCGCTTTATTTTATGGTGTAAATCTCCTCGGATTAAAAATGAGTGCGCGCGCACAAAATGTACTGACGATTATAAAAGTAAGTATGGTGATTGTATTGATCAGTCCTTTATTTTTTCACACACAAGCCGTTCCGGAGGTTGCTCAAATTACTTCCTCTCTCAAGCCTGCTATGATGGAATATGTAAAAGCTTTCGGCGTAGGCCTGGTGGCAGTAAGTTTTACTTATGGCGGTTATCAGCAAACTATAAATTTTGGTGAAGAAGTAACCAATCCAAAAAAAACGGTACCTCGCGCAATTTTTTCCGGCATCGCTGTGATTGTAGTTTTATACCTGCTTATAAATTATGCTTATGTAAAAGTCATCGGTTTTAATGAATTAAAATCAGCAAAAAATATTGCTGCAATTATGGCCTCAAAAGTATTTGGCGAAAGCGCTGAAAAGATCTTATCAGTTTTACTGTTCTTTAGTGTGCTTGCTTATGTAAATGTGTTACTCATGAGCAACCCGCGTGTGATGGCTGCAATGGCCGATGATAAAATTCTGCCTGCTTCATTTAAAAAAAGAAACGAAAAAACCGGTGCGCTCGTTACATCTCTTTCTGTATTCTCCGCTCTCTGCATCTTAATTATTTTTTGGGCAAAAGAATTTGATGCTATTTTAAGTTTTACAATTTTCTTGGATTGCTTTGGCATGGCTTTATCTGCTGGAAGCATTTTTATTATCAGGAAAAAAACCGCCTATCTTGATGGCACAGGAATTTATAAAATGAAGGCATACCCATTATTACCGTTGATATTTATTGCCGCTTATATTTTTGTGGGAGTTAGTATTTTTATCACTAACACGCGTATTTCATTGATAGCCCTTGCGGTTTTGGGAGCTTTTATCGCAATATATTTTATTGCCAAGGCATTTCAGGGAAAACAATCAACTATTAAAAACAATATTGAATAAATGAACGAAAAGGAAATTGCAGAAATTATCAATGAGTTAGGGGAGCATCGCGAACAATATTTCAATGCTATAGCACCACCTATTATTCAAACAAGTAATTTTTCTTTTAAAACAGTTAATGATCTGCGTATCGCGTTTGAAGACGAATCTAAAAATTTTATCTACAGCCGCGCGAAAAATCCAACCCTCAGTATACTTTCAGAAAAGCTGGCAGCGCTGGATGGAGCTGAGGATTGCCTGGTAGTAAATAGTGGAGCGGGCGCAATTTTTATTTCTGTATTAGCAAATGTAAAAACCGGCGATCATATTATTTCCGTAGCCAAACCTTACACCTGGGCACAAAAAATGTTTGATAATGTGTTGCCAAGGTTTAATATAAGTGTTTCGTATGTGGATGGTCGTGATATCCGTAATTTCGAAAATGCTATCCGCGACAATACAACACTTATTTACCTGGAAACACCAAATAGTTGGAATTTTGCAATTCAGGACCTGGAGGCTGTAGCTAACCTGGCAAAGCAAAAGGAAATAATAACTATTTGTGATAACAGTTATTGCTCTCCTTTGTATCAACAGCCCATTTCCTACGGCATAGATATTTCGGTGCAAAGTGCAACTAAATATATCAGTGGCCATAGTGATGTAGTAGCAGGGGTAATATGTGGAAGTAGTGCTATGATATCCAAAATTTTTAATAGTGAATACATGAACCTGGGAATTGGCACTACTCCTTTTAATGCCTGGCTTCTTTTACGCGGCTTAAGAACGTTGCCGGTAAGATTGGAGCGCGTTTCGGCCACCACAAAAAAAGTAATTGAATATTTAAAAAATATTGATGTTGTAGAAAAAATACTTTATCCACTAATGCCCGAATTTGATCAGTATGAACTTGCCAAAAAACAAATGATAGATGCCGGTGGTTTGTTTTCAATTATTTTAAAAGCGAATTCTGCAATTGAAATTGAAAGTTTCTGTAATAATCTTCAGCATATACTGATGGCGGTGAGTTGGGGAGGATATGAGTCTTTAGTCATTCCGGGAATTGCGTCTATTCGACCTGAGGATTTTGACATATCTAATGAGGATCATCGCAGGATAAGGATATATATTGGGCTTGAAGATGCCGGCTATATAATTGACGACCTGAATCGGGGATTCGAGGCTATGAAAAACTAATACTTCCTTAGGACGGCAAAACTTCTTTCAATAATTTCCTTACCACTTATCCTTAGGCTTATTCCTAATTAACCCAAATCACTATTTTTGTCTCATGCTTTTCAAAAAATTATTAATAATTCCTTTATTTCTAATAGCTACAGGGGCTTTTTGCCAGGAAAAATGGAGCCTGCAAAGATGTGTTCAATATGCAATGGATAATAATATTTCCATCAAACAAAGTGTAATTCAAGAAGATCTTTCTGCGATCACTTATAAGCAAAGTAAACTGTCCAGGATACCTTCAGCTAACTTCACAAATAATGATGGATATCGCTTAGGAAAATCTCAGAATCCCTCCACTGGTGTTTTAGAAAATCAAAATTATTTTAACGTCAGCCTTGGTCTTCAATCCAGTGTTGAGATCTTCAATTGGTTTTCAAAAAAAAATACCATTCTTGCAAATCAATGGTCTGTTGCCGCAGCACGCGCCGGTACAGAAAAATTAAAAGATGATATCGCTCTTACAGTTGCTAATTCTTATTTGCAAATTTTGTTAGCAAGAGAGCAGCAAGATATTGCAGATATACAGGTAAAGCAATCTATAGCACAATTGGATATCGTACGCAAACAGGTAGATGCAGGTGCTTTGCCAGAGTTGAATGCCGTAGAGTTGGAATCACAATTAGCAAATGACAGTGCAAACCTTATTTCTGCAAGAGGAAATGTAACACAGGCAAAATACGTGTTGAAATCATATATGAATATGGATGCAGCCTCCGATTTTCAGATAGAAGAACCTAAAGTAGATGAGATTCCCCTTGAGCCAATTGGTGATTTACAACCAGAAGTTGTTTATGCGCTTGCATTAAAAAATCTTCCTCAACAAAGGAAGAACGACTTCAATCTTCTGGCAGCGCAAAAAAACTCACTTGCAGCCATGGGCGCGTTGTACCCTACTATTTCTGCGTATGGTAGCCTTAGTACTAATTATGGTTATTTTAGAACACCAAATTATAAGCAGGTACTTAGCGGCTATAGCCCAAGTGGCCTTGTAATTGGCGATGGTTCAGGTGGATTTATAGATGTGCAAAGACCTCTTTATACTCAGGGGGGAAAAAATGGTTATATCACCAGCGATCCGCTTGGCACACAATTCAGTAATAATTTCGGGCAAGCAGTGGGTATTTCTATTTCGGTACCTATATTCAATGGCTGGCAGGGTAAAGCAAATTATGAACGTTCTAAATTAAATGTCAAAACTGTTGAGTATCAGAAAGACCTGGATAATCAAACATTAAAGCAAGATATTTACCAGGCTTATAACTCAGTAATTGTGGCTATGGAAAAATTTACCTCTTCAAGAAAGGCAGTGGAATCTGCACAAAAGAGCTACGACTTTGCTTCTAAAAGATATAATGTCGGAATGCTTGGTAATCTGGAACTCGTTACCAATCAAAATAATTTATTTCGTGCAAAATTACAATACGTGTTGAACCAGTTTGACTATGTATTTAAAATGAAAGTACTCGAATTTTATAAGGGGGAGGGTTTAAAATTATAGCAGGATATTTTCCTGAAAATGATAATAAAATATTATGAACAAAAAATTAAAATGGGTCATTTTCGGACTGGTAGGTCTTATCGTACTTTTAATTATTCTTAAAAAGACGGGAGTAATAGGAAAAGAAGATGGAATAAAGGTGACGGCTGAAAAAGTAGCAACACGAACCATTATTGAAACAGTAAATGCCAGCGGTAAAGTTTATCCTGAAGTGGAAGTAAAACTAAGCCCGGACATTTCCGGAGAAATAGTAGAATTAAATGTAGAGGAAGGAGATAGTGTAAAGAAAGGCCAGGTGCTTGCACGCATATATGGAGATATATATGCTACACAAAGAGATCAGGCCGCAGCAATTGTGAGTCAGCAACAAGCCCAGGTGGCCAATGCAAGTGCCTCATTAAATGCACTACAGGCACAGCTCGACCAGGCAAAAAAAACTTATGATATGCAGAAGCAACTGTACGATCAGAAAGTAATTTCTCGAAGTGAATTTAATACCGCTGATGCAGCATATAAAACGGCGCAAGCAAATCTGAATGCAGCAAAACAAGGAATACGCGGAAGCCAGGCTGGAGTGCAGAGCGCACGTGCAGGATTGGAAAAGGCCAATAAAGATATTAGCCGTGCTACGCTTGAGGCTCCGATGAGTGGAGTAGTATCATTGTTGAGTGTAAAAAAGGGAGAAAGAGTAGTTGGTAGCTCAATGATGGCTGGTACGGAAATGATGCGTATTGCAGATATGAGTAAAATTGAAGTGCGTGTAGATGTGGGTGAAAATGATATTCCTAAAGTTCATTTGGGTGATAGCGCGTTAATAGAAGTGGACGCTTTTAATAACAGGAAATTTAAAGGCGTGGTTACACAAATTGCCAGTAGTAATAATGGCGCTGCTTCTCAAACGAGCCTTTCAAATTCTACGACAGACGTGACCAATTACAAAGTGTTTATCCGGATTGACCCATCATCCTACCAGGACCTTATTGATCCTACAAAAAAGAAAAATTTTCCTTTTCGGCCGGGAATGAGCGCCAGTGCTGATATTCAAACCAAGTCGCATAAAAATGTATTGTCTATCCCCATTAATGCTGTTACGACCAGAGATAAAGCCGATTCAAATAAAGTACAAAAAACTTCGGATGATAATGTTTCGGTAGCAAGTAATGATAATATGGATAACCAGATTGAAGAAGTAGTATTTGTTGTTCAGGCTGATGGCACAGTAAAGAAGCACCTGGTAAAAACAGGTATCCAGGATATTAATTATATAGAAGTGTTGAGTGGATTGAAAGAGGGAGATATGGTGGTAACAGGCCCTTACGACGTAGTCTCTAAAACATTAAAGGATAAATCCAAAGTAAAAGTCGTGCCTAAATCAGACTTATTCACGGGTAAAAAATAATGTCCAACCTGAAATTTTAATTAAATATTTTCCCTGCTGATAATAATTTCTCTGGAGTTCCTACATCAATGAAAAGATCTGCAGTGTGGTCATAGGCCAGAATTTTTTGTTCGGCAGATATAGAAAGATATAAATCAATCAATGAAAATTTCCCCGTTTGTTTTATATAATGGAAAATACCTGGCGAAATAATTTGTATTCCGCTGAATGCTTTTTGATATACCGGGTCGTTTTGCCTGCTTAACTTTTTTTCCCCCGTTTTAATATTTTGCCATCCACAAAGTAAATTATCCTTGTCAAATAAAAGATATCTTGATGTGATGCGATCTCTTACAGCCAGCGTGATTAAAGCCTGTGAAGAAATATGCTGCTCATACATTTTTTGAAAATTCAAATCAGTAAGTACATCTACATTCATTACAGCAAAAGGAGCAGTTTCTTTTTCAAAAAACCATTTTGCCTTTAATAAGCCTCCCCCTGTTTCCAAAACTTCCTCACGTTCATCAGAAATATAAACGAGGCTACCAAATCCATTATTATCTTTTACCTTTTTAATAATCTGATCTGCAAAATGATGTACATTAATAATCACATTCCGAAAACCAAAGGAATGGAGATATTCTATATTTCTTTGTAAAATCGTTTTTCCATTTACTTCTGCCAGGGCTTTGGGATGCTTATCAGTAAAGGGCTTTAGGCGCGTCCCCAGGCCGGCCGCCAATATCATTGCTTTCATAAAATAATTTCAATTAAAACCCTTTGGAGTCATGAATCCCTTGCTCAAGATGATTTATTAATATCCTTACTTTATATTTATTACGAAGATATCGTGCTACCGCATCGGCTGCGTATACACTTCTATGTTGCCCCCCGGTACATCCAAAACTAATTGAAAGTGAGTCAAATTTTCTTTCAATATAATCTTCGACACTGATATCAAGTATATTATAAACACTGTTTAAAAAATCAGGCATTTTTGTTTGCCGCTCCAGGTAATCCATAACGGCTTTATCGCGTCCGGTGAGTTCTTTAAATTCAGGCAGACGCCCGGGATTTAAAACTCCCCGACAGTCGAAAACAAAGCCTCCTCCATGGTCTCCATTTGCTTCAGGATAGCCGGTTTTAATAAAAGAAAAACTATTTATGTATATAACTAACGGCGAATCATCAGATGCCTGCAATGGACTGAAGCGATCAATAATTTCCTGCTTTATGATGAGGTGCATTATCCGCTCAAATTCCGGCAGCACAACGCCCATACTTTTATTCGCTATAAACCATTTGAGATTATTAAGCGTAAGTGGAATACTGGTAAGGAATTGCGATTTCCTTTCAAACAATCCCCTGAAGCCGTAGGCGCCAAGGACCTGCATGATCCGAATCAGCACATATCCATTATATTCATTTACAAACTCCTCGCGATCCAGTTTCCTATTTAAAATCTCTTCAACACAATCCATGTAATATTCCAACAATGAGTTTTTCCAGTCCTCAGAAAGTTGTGCTCTTGCCTGCCATAATAATGATGCTACATCGTATTGTAACGCCCCTTTCATTCCTCCCTGGTAATCTATAAAATGAACTTCATCGTTTTCCACACAAATGTTCCTGCTTTGGAAATCACGGTACATAAAATATTTGAAAGGAACGTTAGTAAGGTATTGACTTAGCACTTCGAAATCTTCAATTAGCTTTTCTTTGTCGTAGGGGATTTTTAATGTGTCAAGAAAATAATATTTGAAGTATAAGAGATCACTCATAATTGCCTGCTTCCCAAAATCTTTAGATGTAAGGCAAACTGAATAATCTATTACCTCATCTCCTTTTATCTGTAGCCAGGCCAGATTTTTCAGGCTCTTTTTAAATAAGTCGTATACATGTTCATTCTCACTTTTATTTTCCAGTTCATTTAACAAGGAAACCTTTCCAAAGTCTTGCTGGATATACATTTTACCTTCCGGATGTATAAAAAGAATGTGTGGTACAGGGCAATTTATATTGGTGAAATGAGTTGTAAAATTTAAAAATGTTTCATTCTCTTTTATGTTCTCATTATAGGTAATAATATACGATTGAGTAGTGGTTTTAATTCTAAAATAAATGCGGTCACCGCCTGATCGGGGTAATTGGTCAAATGAAACAACGGCATCGCGCGTGAAAGCTTTAAAGAAATCAAGTATGTTTTCTGCCACTAAGGTCATGAAGGAGGTTTAGTGGTAAAAATAATGGTTTTTAGAAGGAAGCTAAAATGCAAATTACTAAAATAACTTTCCCTGCATCCCCGGCCTGAAAAACTGTGTGCAGTCAAGGTCCATTCGCTCATGATTAAGACCATATTTTTCTATGTACTTTTTATATTGCTGATTGATCATGGCAGCAATAGCACCTTCACCCCGCATACGTATGCCCCACCGGCTGTCATTTACCTTTCCATCATGACTTTGCTCTATCATGTGCCAAACCTTATCTGCCCGATCAGGAAAATTTTTATACAACCAATCATGAAACAAAAGTTTAACTGCGCCATTTAACCTTATAAATGTATACGCGGAAAATGTAGCACCATTTTCGGAAGCTTTCTTTAATATATCATGCATGTGATGTTCATTTAATCCCGGAATCATTGGGCCTAGCATCACACCGGCTTTAATGCCCCTTGTACTAAGGTCATGTATAATTTTAAAACGCTGAGAGGCAGTGGTGGTACGCGGTTCCATTAATCTTCTTAAAGATTCATCGAGAGAGGTAATAGATACAATTACTGAAACAAGATTTTTCTTTGCCATACTTTCCAGGATGTCTATATCCCTGAGGATTGCAGCATTTTTTGTAATAATTCCAACAGGCTGATTAAATTCTTCACAAACCTTTAAAAGACTACGTGTAATTTTAAATTTTTTTTCTGCCGGCTGGTAGCAATCCGTATTGCCTGAGATAGAAATGGGTTTGCATTCCCATTTTGGATTCATTAAAAACTTTCGGAGAATTTCTGGAGCATTTGTTTTCGCCATTATTTTGGTTTCAAAATCCAATCCTGCACTGTATCCCCAATATTCAAATGAATTGCGCGCGAAGCAATAAATACAGCCATGCTCACAACCCATGTAAGGATTCATGCTGTACCACATGCCCACATCCGGTGAGTCTACTTTATTTACCAGGCTTTTTGCCTGCACTTCAATATAATGTGTGCCTACCTCTTCATCTTGCCAATCATCAATAGCGGACGCCTCCTCCTTAATTACCCGGGTCTTTGAAAACCGGTTAGTAGTATTAAACTGCGCACCCCTTCCTTTGCGATAATCGCTTGTGTTATTTTCTTCTGTATTTATGTAATCCATTTTAATAAAATAGGGTGGTCTGTTGTAAAGTCTCTGTCTTCTTTCCGCTCAATAGAAAACTGCATAAATGATAAGTCTTTGGGGAATCAGGTTCTTTTTTAGAAAGTTGAATCTCATTCACAATACAAGATTCAGAAAATGTTGCGCGGCTATATTCCACGGATAATTTTTTATTGCCATGGCTTTAATTTATTAGCGACGGGTATATAAAAATCATACAAAAAATGAGGTGGTTCTATCGTGCGGGAACTCAGTTTTCCTGATTTTTTTATATAATCTATTGTTTCACTAAGGCAAATGTTAGAAGCAACTTTTATAAAAATAGTGTGTGTTGGTAAATTTCCATAATCCTTAAGGCTTAATTGAAACGGCGCTATACCTTGTAAAATTTTATGTAGGTGAAACAGCAAAGACGATTCATTTTCTTTTAACCCAGCGAAACTGATCAACCTCACAGAAGTCGCCGATAATTGAGAAATCTCATTATTACATTTTTCCCGGATTGCAGATTTTGCATCCTGTATCTTTTCAAGAACATGCACAGCTGGTTTTATATAAAGAAAGTATTGGCAAATTTCTTTTAAGAAAATTTCATTGTCTTTCATGGCTATATATTTTAGCATAAAATTACTATTTAAATTAGTAATTACTTTTTATTTCTTTTTTTTCAATATAAAATAAAGTCGGAATAGTTTATGATCGCTTATCAGTGAAATTGAAGAAGTGCCTTTTAGTCACATCCGCCATAACCTGCTCATCATGAACAACATTTTCCTGATTTTTGCAATGAATATTACGTTACACTAAAAAAACGGTTTATACTTTGTAATAAATTACGAAACATGTTTTCACATAATTATGATGAGTAAAAAAGAAAAGGTTATAATAATTGCTGGTAGTATTATCACAGGCTTCGCCGCTTTTTTGTACTATACCAAAGCCAATTCAGTACTGGCTTTTATAGTGACTGCCGGAGCCCTGGCAACACTTGCTATGATAGTGGGCGATGCTACCGAGCATTTGGGAAAGCGCACCGGCCCAGGTGTTACTGGAATTCTGCAATCTGCATTGGGAAATCTTCCTGAACTTTTTGTCTGTATTTTTGCCTTACGTGCCGGACTGGACCACGTGGTTAAAGCGGCGTTGATTGGATCAATATTGGGCAATTCGGTTTTGGTATTGGGCTTCGCTCTTTTTGTAGGAGGACTAAAAAACGGAAAGCAAAAATTTAATTCTGCTGCTCCAAAAATGATTGTTACACTCATGATACTTGCGTTTGCAGCGATGGCTATGCCTACGCTTGCGAAAGAGTTACATACAGCCGCGTCGCTGCACTTAAGGAATCTAGATATAGTTGTTGCAATTGTATTGCTCGTAGTACTGATTGCTAATATGTATTTTTCTATTAAAGGAGACCGCTCACTTACGCCTTCCAGTTCAGGTGATGAAGATGCGCAGGAAAAACCCTGGTCACTAACGCTTACACTGATTGTACTCGCTTGTAGTGGTGCGGCTGCGGCATTTGTTTCTGATTGGTTTGTCGTGGCATTAGAACCTGCTATGAAATCTTTAGGAATTAATGAAGTATTTGCCGGGTTGGTAATCGTGGCCATTGCGGGCAATGCCATTGAAAATTATGTAGGGATCAATTTAGCCTATAAGAATAAAGCCGACTATTCTGTGAGCGTGATTTTAAATAGCTCACTGCAAATAGCGCTAGGCCTGTATCCTGTATTAGTTTTGTTATCTCTTTTTATGGGTGGCGCAGTTTTATCTTTTGTATTAAGCCCATTGCTTTTGGCCTCCCTGGCATTGGCGGTTATCGTTAGTGCATTTATTGTTTTTGATGGAGAGTTTGTTTGGATGGAAGGCCTTGCCCTGATTGGACTTTATATTATTATTGCTGTTGCTTTTTGGTGGGGATAAATATAATTAGTAATGGAATCTCCGTAATCTTATTTTGAAATGATTATTACATCAACTTATTGATGAAATTAATTCCGGCTAGCAGGCGGTTTTCATAATTACCTGTAATCATTGTCCAGGGCACTTTTTGATTGATTAAGTTATCTTTATAATACTCCTTAAGTATTGTTCTCGTTTCTAAATCAGGATATTCCCGAAGATTATCTTTTACCCAGGGAAGGTCTACATCACAAAGTAAATATCCATCATAATGCCTCTCGGCGATTTGCCGAAGGATCCATGTATCACAATTTCCAAAAACAAATTCACTCCAAACTTTTATAACAATAAGGTCTGTATCAATGAACAACCACTCTTCGTTGCTATCTTTTAATTGGTGAATCATTTTGTCTTCAACCGCTATTTGATGTTGCGCTATAATTAGCAAATCTTTTTGTGTGTATTCTTTACCATTAGTTTCCAGATATTCCCGCGCATATTCGGGAAGCCAGCGGGATTTGTAATTTTGGGCAAGCTGTTGGGTAAGGGTGCTCTTCCCGGTAGATTCGGGTCCCGTTATCACAATTTTTTTTAATGCCATAAAGCAGATTTGTCGTTGAGGGTTACATTTTGTGGGATGTATTCAATGTTGGATATACTCTTTTTAATTGTTCATTTGCTCTTCTTTTCCATTCACTCAGCCCCCAGAAAGCCATTAATAATAAAATAATATAATAAACACTTGTGAATACATAATGCTTTACAAAATAAAGAGGAATTGAAGCAACATTTGTGGCGATCCACCAATACCAACTCTCTACTTTCTTTCGTGCCATAAGCCACATGGCTGTAAATGCTGTGGCGCTCGCAAAAGCATCGGCCCATGGAATTGCACCCGGGGCAAAATCTCTTTTCAAAAAAGTGAGTGCGCCAAAAATCGCAACATAGAATGCTGCAAAAAAAAGAAATTCCATAATCCATTCCCGTGTGTTGCTATACGTTATATGGATCAATACCTGGTTTTCCTGGTTTTTTCTTGTCCAGAGATACCAACCGTAAATACTCATAATGGTATAATACAAATTAACTGAGGCTTCGCCCAACAAACTTCCATTAAAACTTAGGTAAATATAAAATGTGGTATTGATAAGACCGGTAGGGTAAACCCAGATACTTTCTTTTCGCGAAAACCAAACACTTACAATTCCGCTTATAACAGCTACAAACTCCAGAGCCGAGGTTTGTTTTATTCCGCTGATAAATTCTTCTAAAATTTGCGTTGCGTTCAATAGGAATAAGATGGCAAGTATAGATTTCTAATTCATTTGAAAATTATGATTGCTATGAAGCTTCTCATCATCGTGAAGTTTTAATTCCCAATTCCATGCGGTTGCCATCATCTGGTCCAGATCATATTTAACCACCCAATGTAACTTTTCCATTGCCAATTTATTATCAGCATAGATTGCAATAATATCTCCCGGGCGGCGCGGTCCAATCTTATAATTCAATTTCTTTTTACTTACTTTTTCAAAGGCATGAATCGCCTCCAGCACACTTACGCCATTGCCAGACCCAAGATTAAATATTTCACATTTCTCCTTATTACGATTATCAATTAAATGCTTAAGTGCAAGCGTATGCGCATGGGCAATATCACATACATGAATATAATCGCGTACGCAGGAACCATCACGTGTGGGATAATCATCGCCATGCACAATAAGTTGTGGCAGTTTTCCAATGGCTGTTTGAGTAATTGCAGGCACTAGGTTTTCTGGCTTGCCTAAAGGCAACTCTCCTATCAATGCGCTGGGATGTGCTCCTACAGGATTGAAATATCTGAGCAACACACATTGCATTGTCTTGGAGGCATTTATAACATCCTGCACAATTATTTCGCCCATTTGTTTTGTAGCTCCATAAGAAGACTCCGCAGGTTTTAGTGGTGTTTTTTCTGTAACCGGAATTTCATCCGGGCTGCCATATACGGTACACGATGATGAAAAAATAAAATTAGGCACAGAAAATTCTCTCGCGCACTTTAGAATATTAACCAGCGAAAATAAATTGTTGTTATAGTACAACAAGGGCTGCTGAACTGATTCTCCTACAGCTTTAAAAGCTGCAAAATGTATGATCCCTTTTATATCAGTATTTTCCTGGAAAATGGCAAACGTATCATCAAAATTGCATAGATCAACTTTATAGTTTTTTACAGTCACGCCTGTTATAGTACGAATACCCTCCAAAAGCGCAGGAGTGCTTCGCGAATTATCATCAACGCATATTACCTCAAATCCATTTTCAATGAGGTCGACCATTGTGTGCGCTCCAATGTATCCACAACCTCCTGTCACTAATATTTTATTCATTTTTACATATTTCAGGTATCCGTAAATGCTTCATTTGCTTTTGCTAACAAACAAATTTATAAGAATACAATAAGAAAAACTATTAAGAAAAAATAAAGGCGTAAACTAAATAAAAAAGTGTACTACAAAATACGTAGCCATTGCTAAGAGGCCACTAATAGGAATGGTAATAATCCATGCCCATAAAAGATTTACAGTAATTCCCCAACGCACTGCGGACAATCTTTTAGTAGCGCCTACACCAATGATAGAGCCCGCAATTGTATGTGTACTGCTTACAGGAATTTTCAATGCTTCTGTAACAAATAATGTAATCGCACCAGCTGTTTCTGCAGCTACTCCTTCAAATGGTGTCACCTTTGTAATTTTAGTACCCATCGTCTTTATGATCTTCCACCCGCCGCTCATCGTTCCCAGGGCTATTGCAGAATAACATGAAATAGGCACCCAAACAGGCATCTCGCTAAATTCTTTGATAGTACCATGTGCGATAAGTGCCGCAGTAATAATTCCCATAACTTTTTGCGCATCGTTACCTCCATGACCAAGACTAAAGGCTGCAGATGACAGCAGTTGTAATCTTTTAAACCACCTGTTTGCTCTCGCTGTGTTTAGCGAATTAAGGTAAAAAGTGAAGATGGCCATTATGATAAGAATAAAAGCTAACAGGATAAATTTAAAATTCGCATGAAAGAAGATTACCCGTAAATAATAATTTTTATAATGAGAAACGATTTGAGTATTATCTGTTACCAAAATAAAATCCAGGAATAGGAAAACACATGCAATGACGGTCAGGGATATTATTTTTGGGATATGGCCCTTGCGAAAAGAATTAATGAACCATAGAGAAATAATATATGCCATGATCATTCCCAGGATAGGCGCTAGAAATATAAAAGCAGTAATAAGGAGGATTGGTGCAGAATTCACCGAATTAAACCCGGCGTGTGCGATAGCAGCACCTGCAAAGCCTCCGATAAGCGCATGGGATGAAGAAGAGGGTATGCCAAACCACCAGGTCACGAGATTCCAAATTATTGCTGCAACTATTCCTGCAAAAACAACAGGCAAGGTTATAAATTCCTGCTTGACTGTATTGGCAATTGTATTAGCTACTCCATGTTCTTTAAAGATAAAAAATGCGGTAAAATTAAAAAGCGCCGCCCACATAACCGCCTGGAAAGGTGTGAGCACCTTAGTAGAAACTACTGTGGCTATGGAATTAGCCGCATCGTGGAAGCCGTTGATATAATCAAAAATGAGCGCAAGGGCAATGATGGTTATCAGAAAGGTCATATTCTAATTTTGCTAATGTGCTAAGGTCTTTTTTGAGAAAACGAAAATGTTATGATAATGCTATGCATATTTAATTATAATGGATTCTATTACATTGGCGGCGTCCTCACATTTATCAGTAACGATCTCTAACACCTGGTAAATTTCTTTTTTCTTGATCACTTCTTTGGCATCTGGTTCAGTCTCAAAAAGCTCGTCAATACTCATATCCAGCAAGTCGTCGGCCTGGTTTTCCACACTATTAATAGAAACCATCGCATCTGTAATCTTACGAAGATTTTTCATATCGCGCAGTTCGGCAACAGCTTTGCCTACCTCGGTACAGCTTTTTAAAACCAGATCGGCAAACTTATGAAACCTGGGATGGTCAGGGTTCACCTTGTAAAAAGTGATCTTCTTGGTGGCAGCATGAATGTAGTCACATATATCATCCAATGCTGTGGCGAGGTAATGAATATCCTCGCGGTCAAAAGGTGTTATAAAATTGCGCCCGAGTTCCGTAAAGATGCGGTGGGTATAATCATCATTCTCATGTTCCAGATCTTCAATTTCTTTAGTGAGAAGTTTTCTTTTATCAATATCTTTTTCATGCACTAACTCCTTGAGCTTTTCAGCCATTTTTACTACTGTTTCAGCTACATTTTCAAATAGCTGAAAAAATATTTTGTCTTTAGGTAAAAATATTTTTAAAATAGAATTGATGCCCATGAGAAATATTTGGCGCAAAAATAAGGGTATAATGTAGTTTATTGATTTTTGCAATAGTATTAATTTCCTCACACTCCCTCATCAATGAAGTACATATTAATCTCATAAAGTGTTTATAGTTTAATAATACGTAATACATTCTATTTTTTCCCTTAAAAGTGAGTATATCTTCCTAAGATTTAATTTGAGCATATATTATCTTTGAACTACACTGGCCAACTTTTTCATGATAGCAAAATTGTATAAAGAAAATCGTTTATTTTTCTTACTATTTCTACTCTTTGTTTTGGTTGCTGCTTTTATACTATTATTTTTTTCAAAAGCTGATGGCTTCATTTTTCTGAATCCCTATCACAGTACATTTTTAGATTGGTTTTTTATCTTCTCCACTTATTTAGGTGATGGATTATTTTGCGTAGCATTAGGGTTATTATTTTTTCTTTTCAAAAAAAAGTACCTGGGGTTAATGGTAATCAGTAGTTACCTCTTGTCAGGGTTTGTCGCGCAAGTATTAAAATATTTTATTCTGGAAGCCCGGCCTGCCGTTTTTTTTGAAAAAATAAAATATGACAATTTCATCACCGATGTCACCTTGCACAACTATCATTCATTTCCTTCAGGCCATACTGCTTCAGCATTTGCGTTGGCTGCTATTCTTAGCTTTTCTGTAAAAAATAAATTTTATAGCTTGCTGTTTCTGGGAATAGCCATTTTAGTTGGTTATAGCCGTATTTATCTTGGTCAACATTTTCTAGATGATGTTTTGGCTGGCGCAGTAGTTGGGGTAGTTTCCGCGATTTTCTGTTGGATATTTTTTAATAAAATATTTTTACACTTCTTGAATAGGGCAACTTTTAAAAAGTAATAATGATATTAATAGCTTCTTCCAATCGTATCACATGCTGCCTTTATCAATGATAAATCATCATTGGTATCCTGACCAATTTCCCAGAACATTATACCTCCGCCAAACGACTTTGCATAAGCAGCCTTTTTCTTCACAGTCTGACGGCCGTTATAATAAATTTTATAGAGCGAAAATCCGGGCGCAGTCACCATTGCAGAGTCTGATTGTGGATTTCCCCCTTGTTGTATAATTGTTTTGTAGGCGAGAGCTGTTCCGGATTGTGTCATACCGGAAGGCCGTCCGTAAACCGGAATTCCTATCACCAGCTTTTGGCTGGGCAGGCCCCGGCTTATCCAGTAATTAAATGAGGTGGGCAAAATTTCGTATGGACTATGCTGTTGATAAAGCCTCGAAGGATCTGTTGTGAAATCATCATACATCATTACATTTAAAAAGTCTGCATAGCCAAATATTTCGTTTTTAATACCATCTCTTATGCTGCCGGAATATAATCCCGGTGTAATGGCTGCAGATAAATAATATTTACCGCCACTATGGAGTGAGTCAGATAATTCCTTCATAAGTAACCGGTAAAATTCACTTGTTCCGTCCGTAGTACGCGGATATTCCCAATCTATATCAATCCCATCTAAATTGTATTGCCTTACTTTTTGCATTAGATCTTTTACAAAAACATTTCTCCCGCCGGCATTATTACTCATGGATGCAAAAAGGCCAGCATCTCCGGATATAGACAAAAATATTTTTGCTCCGTTTGCCTTACCTTTTTTATACACAGAATCCATGCGTAAGGTATTGCTGATGCTCACTGTATTAGCTGCTGTGATGTTTGCAAATGCATAATTTATCACATTGCACATACGGAACATACGGTCGGGATATTCAGCAACGCTGCGATAAGATGGAAAATATCCTGCTACTACAAAACCGATAGGAGGCGGTGGCTTAATTGTTTCAGGAAGTTGAGGAGTTGAAGGGGTTTCTTTTTTACATGCCTGAAAGAATAATGCCAGGGCAACGAAGGCAAGTAGATATGGTTTCGGTAAATATATTTTCATACTAAAAGCTAAAATAAATAAAGGAAATGGTTTGTATAAAAATTGGTTGTGGAAATAAAAATATTTTCGCTCATTATCGTTCCTCCAACCTTCTATGGAGTTCTATTGATATTTTGCAGCTTTTCTCTTTCTCCAACTATCCATATAATGTCTCCCCATTCAAGAATTAAATCTGACTCTGGATTTAAAATACGTTGTGCATCACGTTCAATTCCCACCACCAACCCATTTGTTCTTTCCCTGATATTAGAATTCCTGATCGTTTTACCCCTCAGTTTATTGCTTTCATCTACGGCCAACTTATACAATACAATGTTACTAAGGTCTTTTTCTTCTCTTTCTAAAGGCTCTTTCTCATTAAATTCCTCCAAAAATAAATTCATTTGATCATCAGTTGCAATCACACCAATCGTATCAAACGGCAATAAACGATCATATCTTTTTGGAGCATATATTATTTTATTCCCTCGTTTAATAAACGCAATGTTTATCCCATACTTTTCCCGCCATTGTAGTTCCAATAAATGCCTGCCAATAAATAATGCGTGCGGATCCACTTCCAGATTCACAAGATGAGCATCCCAGGAAACGAGGTTTGTTTCAGTAGAAAAAAGTTGAGGTGTCAATAACTTTTGTGCTGCTATTTCGCGTTGATTAAGATTGCGCAGAAAACGAAATTCAATCTTGTGATAAAAATTTTGAATCTTCCTGGAAAATAAAATAAGCAATACAGTACTTATAGCCAAGGCAATAAAAATTCCAACTGTAGTTGTAAAAAGCCTGTCTGCCCAAAACCCGATAAAAACGACTCCCATTATGAGTCTGGCCAACTCTACCATAAGAAGTGGTCCTTTATTATATTTCTTTTTGAGCCATAATTCTTTATAGGCAATTGTTTCCGGCTTACGCGCAATAAACGCCCACATAAAAGGTGATGCTACCGCCAATGATATTACCAGCGCTATCACGCTTCTTAGGGGTGCGTTTAAAACATAATCTTGAAGGAAAGGAAGCAAGGCTTTTATTGACAAAAGCATTAAACCAAATAATATTATTCCATTGGTAACTAAAATTTTCGCATACGCCATTATCACTGTTCGCCATTTACTTTCTGCCTGGATATTTTGGGCACTGGCTGCGTAATTAGAGAGTTTTCTTGTGATATATGCAGGCATATTTTTTTCTGCAAAATTGTAAACTGGTATTGATAGCTTTATTAAATAAGGGGTAGTAAATGTGGTAATAACTGCTGCACCAACGGCTATAGGAAAAAGAAAGTTACTGATAACGCCAAGGGACATGCCCAGTGTGGCAACAATGAAGGCAAACTCTCCCACCTGCGCCATACTCATTCCTACCTGTATCGATTGTTTTAAGGGTTGGCCAGACATTAATGCTCCCAAAGTAAGACTGAAAAACTTTCCAAAAATGGTGAGTAAGACGATCCACAACAATGGCCACCTGAATAGAATAAGCGTTTGCGGATCAATAAGCATTCCAACAGAAACAAAAAATATCCCCGCGAAAAGATCACGAACGGGATTGAAAATCTTTTCAATTTTTTCTGCCTTTGTAGTTTCTGCCAAAATAGATCCCATGATAAATGCTCCCAATTCTGCAGAGAAACCGGCCTGCACTGCCAGAACTACCATACCCAAACATAGACCAACTGATAAAATAAGCAGCGTTTCTTCGTTGAGCAAATTTTTCGCGCTTCGCAATAAAGTCGGTATTAAAAAAATACCTGTGATAAACCATAGGCCTAAAAAGAAAAGTAGTTTAGCTACGGTGAATAACATTTCTGACCCCTCAATCTGGCGCGTGATAGCAATTGTAGATAACATTACCATCAGCAGGATCACCAATATATCCTGAACGATCAATACGCCAAAAACTATCCGGGCAAATTGTTTTGCCTTCATACCCAATTCGTCAAGCGCTTTGATAGTAATTGTTGTAGAAGAACTTGCAAGCATTCCACCCAAAAAAATACTGTCCATAAAAGACCAACCCATCCATCTGCCCAAATAAAATCCTGCTATGAGTATAAAAATAATTTCGACAAAAGCAGTGATGGATGCAGCACCTCCTACCCGAACTAATTTTTTAAAACTAAACTCCAGCCCCAGGCTAAAAAGAAGAAAAATAACACCTATCTGTGCAAGCGTTTCTATGTTTTTAATTTCAACAATGGAAGGGGTAAGAGACATATGAGGGCTTACCAGGAAACCTGCAATTATATATCCCAATACCAATGGCTGCTTTATTCTGCGAAACAATAATGTAATTGCCGCGGCCGCAACCATTATCAGCGCCAAATCTTTTATGAGGCCGGGAAGTTGATCCATATAATCTGTTTGGGATTGCTTGAAAGATAACTTTTCGCAGGCGAAATAAAAAAGAAAAGAGAATAAAAGTGCAACCGGATTTTATAAAATGTTTACTCGTGAAAGATGTTCCCAATGATTGCTATATCTCATTCCTGAAGAAAAAAATAACTTCTAAATTAATAATCAGATTTGAAGTTTGCAGGCCGCTTTTTACTTTTTTTACATATTTTATTCAATTTCATCCGGCGCCTCATCTAGCTCTATAACCTTTTCCACTTCTAATGATTCTACACTTTTTAATTGGCGTTGAATGGCGCGCGTACGCACACCCGCAACATGATCTAACTGGTTCAATCCTGTCTGAATATTTCTTTGAGCCTTATCCAGCATGCCACCAAATTGACTAAATTCTTTTTTTACTGCGCTCAATATCTTCCATACTTCGCTGCTCCTCTTTTGTATCGCCAATGTACGGAAGCCCATCTGCAGGCTATTGAGGATAACTGCTAAAGTGGTAGGACCCGTCACGATCACATTACACTCGCGTTGTATCTGTTCAAGTAAACTTGCTTTGCGAACCACCTCGGCATACAAACCTTCAAACGGTAAAAACATGATGCCAAAATTGGTAGTGTTGGGCGCATCAATATATTTTTCGCAAATATCCTTTGCCATTTTTTTGATCACGTTATCCAGGTTCTTTTGTGCCGCTTCTATCTGCTGTGGATCACTGGTATCATAAGCCGTTTGCAAATGTTCATAAGCATCTTTTGGAAATTTCGCATCTATCGGTAACCATACATAATCTCTATCCCCTTCTTTATTAGGAAATTTTACTGCATATTCTACACGTTCACCATTTCCTTGTTTGGTAGCCACATTCGCTTCATATTGCTCCGGCGCCAAAATGTTTTCTAATAACATATGCAATTGTACCTCACCAAAACCGCCGCGCATTTTTACATTACTTAAAACCTTTTTCAAACCACCTACATCCTGCGCTAACGTCTGCATTTCTCCCAATCCTTTTTGAACTTCTATCAGTTGCTTTCCAACCGTTTCAAAACTCTGCCCCAATCGCTCGCTAAGTGTTTTCTCTAATTTTTCTTCCACAGTAATCCGGATACTTTCCAGTTTTGCTTCTGTGCCTTTCACCAGCTCGTTTTGTTTTATTTCCAATTGGGCAAATTTTTCTCTTTGCAGGTCATTGAACGATTTAATATTCTGATCTAAAGTTGTTTGGAAATCTTTGAAAGAATTGCTCATCGTTTCCCGATTCAGGCGGCTGTCCTCTCTTAATTGTAAATTTATTTTATCGAGCTGAGTGATATTGGCTGTAGAAAAATCAACTATATTTTTTGTTAGCTCTCCGCGGTTGGTTTTATTATTTTCATCCATTTTATTATTGAAGGCGCTTATCTTTTCATCTAATGTGTGATTGATCTCTTTCAGTGTTTGTTGACTTTGCTCAACAATGTTTTTCAAAGTGTTGTTAAGTTCTTCCCTATTGTCTTTTGCAATAGCGGTATTCTCTTCACGGTTCACACGAAAATCTTCTTTTAGTCCGACTTCTATCCTGCTCAAGCTTGATTGCAGTTCATGAAGTTTTATTTCTAAAGAAGAAATTTGATCGCCGCCTCTGCTTCTGAAGATTATTATAAGCACAATAGCTACAAAAAGCAGTATTAAAATGATCACTAAAAAAATTATTTCCATTTATGATTTTTTGTTTTCTTGGCAGGTAAACAACAATTATATTTTATATGCGAGCCATTCAAAAATATGATAATGCGGCATATTGTAAATGTAATAAAACCAAGGTAAAAAAATTAGTAAATAAAGATTGAAGCGCCTTGAAAAATTATCCGAATTAAAATTCTTTTTCTGATAGACCAGAAGCACAAACCGGCCACAGGTGTCAGGCCACTAAAGAATCAATCCTGAGCAATGAAATCAATTCACAGTGGCCAGACACCTATGAGCCAAAGTCCCGGCACTTAAAGTGGTATATTATTTGAAAAATTTATACAAAAAAGAAATGATGCCTTTCACCGGAATTGAAAGATTTATTGATGCGCAAAATAAAATATGGCCAACACCTCTAGAGGAAATCAAGAATGGTCGTAAACGAAGTCATTGGATGTGGTACATTTTTCCACAAATAGCCGGCTTGGGAAACAGTGAAACATCACGTTATTATGCATTAGCCGACTTAGCCGAAGCGGAATTATTCTTTTACCATCCATTCCTGGGAAGCCGTTTAATAGAATTGTGCGATGCCTTATTAAACTTAGAAACGTCAAGCGCTCTTATGGTGTTTGGCTCACCTGATAACTTAAAACTCCATTCCTGCCTTACTTTATTCGCCGAACTGCCGCAAACAAATCCAATTTTTGAAAGGGTGATAAAAAAGTTTTTCCTCGGCAAAAAAGATAGAAAGACACTGGAACTCATTTCAGAAAAGTAAAAGTCCGGCCATATTGAAACTCCTATCTCTTGTCCTAAAAAACTTTATCCTACATCAGATTTTATTTTATTGTTGACAGCAGTCTGGCATCGGTAGTCTTTCTGCCTTCTTTTTCTTCCATAACTTCATTGCCTTTTTATTTCTTTTTTATGTTTTACACAGAAGCCCGCAAAACAATAAAACTCGCATTACCGATTATTTTTGGTGAGCTGGCGCAAATGTTTCTCCATATCCTTGATGCAGCAATGGTAGGTGCCGTAGGCTATAAGCAACTTGCCGCGGCAGCGCTTGTACTTAGTGTAATGAATATCCCTTTCGTTTTTGGAATCGGAATCACCATTTCCGTTTCGCAAATGGTTTCCATGGCAAATGGAAAAAAAGATGGCAAACTCGTGAGCCACTATTTATATAATGGTTTTTTGTTGTGCGCATTTTCAGCGGTTATTATTTCCATCGTAATTGAATTGAGTAAAAATATTTTATTTCATCTTGGCCAGGATGCCGAAGTAGCTAAGCTTGCATTACCTTATTTACAAATTATGGGTTGGTCAGTTATTCCTATGCTACTTTTTATGGCACTCAAGCAATTTACTGACGGCCTTGAACATACGAAAACTGCGATGATTCTTTCAGTGTTGGCTTTACCTCTCAACGCTTTTTTAAATTGGTTGTTGATCTATGGAAACTGGGGCTTCCCGAGAATGGAGCTCGTGGGTGCCGGCTGGGGCACACTTATCACCAGGTCTTTAATTTTTATCGTTCTCGTTTGGATCATTTTATATCATCCTCTTTTCGCCCGTTATATAGCTGTTAGAAAACATGAATGGAAATTAAGATGGCAAACGATAAAAGAGTTGCTCCATATTGGTATACCCAGCAGTTTCCAGATCACTATGGAAGCCGGCGCTTTCGCAGTATCAGGAATTATAATTGGAACTATTGGGGCAGTAGAGCAGGCGTCACATCAAATTGCGCTTAGCCTTGCATCACTCACTTTTATGGTTTCCATGGGGCTTTCCCAGGCGGGCTCTATACGCACGAGCAATGCCCTTGGCCGCCGAGACCTGGTAGCTATTCAATTTATTGGCAAATCTACTATCGCAATTGCGCTGGTATACGGTTCACTTTGCGCGCTCAGTTTTATTATTTTTCAACATAGTCTCCCTTTGCTTTTTAATAAAAATGCACAGGTAGTTTCTTTATCCGCCTACCTGCTTCTGTTTGCGGCTCTTTTCCAGATAAGTGATAGTGTACAAGCCGTATCTGCAGGTTTATTGCGTGGTATTAAGGATGTGAGAGTTCCGACTTATTTTATTGGGGTAGCTTATTGGATCATTGGATTGCCCGCCGGCTGCGTACTTGCTTTTTATTTTAAGATGGGAGCCGCCGGCATGTGGACAGGCTTTATAATCGGACTATCCCTTTCTGCTATTTTCTTAACACTGAGATTTAAAAAGATGAGCGCTGTTGTAAAGAGTTGAAGATCCCCGCTGAGAAATAATTTTAATCAAAAACTGTAAACAGCCAGGAAAATCTAATCATTGTTTTTCACACATATATCTACCTTAAGAAAAATAAATGTTTCTAAATCTGTGATTTTTTTCAAAAGCTATACACTAATATAGCAGAATAACATTTTTCGTGAATAAATCAGAAAATTTTCTTGACGGAATCAATAAACACAAAGGATTGATATTTAAAATTGCTTCTGTTTATACAAATACAATTGAGGACAGAAACGATTTATCACAGGAGATCATTTACCAGTTATGGAAATCGTTTGACTCTTTTGATCAGAAATCATCTTTATCCACATGGTTTTATCGTGTGGCAATGAATGTCGCAATCTATCATCTGAACAAAGGAAAAAGAAAAATACAATCTGTTGCTTTGGATGATCAGATTATCAATTTTCATGAAATGGATAACAGCGAAACGGAAGAGAAATGGCGAATACTAAAAATGGAAATTGACAATTTGAATTTATTGGAAAAGGGTATTGTCATTTTATACCTTGAAAATAAAAGTTATGAGGAAATCGGGCATATCATTGGCATATCAACAACCAATGTGGGGACGAAACTTTCAAGAATAAAAGAAAAATTAAAAAAGCAGATCTCAAAAAAATTATAAAGATGGAACTAGATGATTTTAAAAATACCTGGGATGATTTAAGCGCCGGGGTAAAGATTAATGAAAATTTTAAACCACAAAAACTTAATAAAATGAAACAATCAAATCTTAAAAAAATCCTCAATAATATTATTTTACCTGAGACCGCAGGATCAATTGTCTGCATAGCTTTTGCTATTTATATAGGCTTTCGGTTTGACAATTTAACAACAACTACTTTTAAGATTATAGGAATAGCTACCATTTTGGTTTTGCTGATATTGTGCGCAATTAGCCTAATGAGTATTTTACCTTTTTATAAAATTGGCAATCTCAATAAAACCTATACAGAAACAGTGCATGATTTTGCAGCCAAAAAGATAAATTTTTACAAATTACAAAAACTAAATTTTTTATTGACTTACTTATTGTTTGTGCTTGTAATAATTTTATCAACGCGTCTTTTTGGAGTCAACAACATTACGGAAAGCAAATATTTCTTTATGTACACATTCACTTTTGGCTTTTCGCTTTTTCTCATCTTTTCAAAATGGGTTTCAAAAAATTATAAGAAAAGTATTCGGACAACGGAAGAGTTGTTGAAAGATTTATCTAATTAAAATAAAAACTATGGGCTACAGTTATCATTATTTACTTTCTTCATTATGAATGGCATTAGATTATTAGAAAAAACTTTTATTTAACCTCCCACCTGTTATTCTTCCTTTCACTATCAGGTAAAAGATTTTGAGGATCTATGATCACAGACTTTACAGGTTTTTCGATATCAAAATGAATTACATGTTTATTGCCTTGTAACCATGTTTCCACTGGCAGTTGTAAGCTATCCATAGTCCCATCATTATAAATGATTTGCAAAGTAAAAGGCATTGCCATTTTCTGAAGATTGATGATAGTAATATCAATTCCTTTTTTCGCATTACTATTACTGTTAGTAACAGATTCAATTGCCATGTCTAATGGCCAGTTGTTATAAAACCATTCTTTCCAAAACCAGGAAAGATCTTCTCCGGATTCATTATTCATTGTACGAAAAAAATCTTCAGGCGCCGGATGTTTGTAAGCCCATCTTTCAATATACTTTTTGAAAGCATAATCAAAACGATCGTGGCCCAAAATAACTTCTCTCAGTAAGACCAAACCATAGGCCGGCTTAAAATAAAATAAAGGATGCCGGTATTTTTCAGTAGCCATATCAGCCCGCGACATCATAGAAGGAGCCAACGAATCTTGTAACAATGGAACAATTTCATCCGCAGGATTTCCTTTGCGAGGTGCATATTCTCCATCGCGCTTTGGTGCATATTCTCCATTATTAAATTCATCTGCTGCATACACATCTATGAAAGTATTAAAGCCTTCATCCATCCATGCAAATCTTCTCTCATCACTGCCTACGATCATAGGAAACCAGTTATGTCCTATTTCATGAGCAGTTACCCAATAAAGTTCTCCCTCTTTGTCGCGCCATCCATCAAACACAATTCCAGGGTATTCCATACCACCAGCCTGGCCCGCTTCATTGATCGCTATTGGGTAAGGATAGACGAACCATTTCTTAGAAAAATATTCTATTGATTTTTTTAAATATTCTGTTGATCTTCCCCATGCATCCTGCCCCAAACTTTCTACCGGATAAACTGACATGGCAAGGCATTTTTTATCTCCCGGCAAGTTTACTTTTGCGGCATCCCATACATAAGCTTTACTTGCTCCAAAAGCAACATCGCGTGTATTGTTCATTTTAAAATGCCAGCTTGCCCAAGTATTCCCAGAGTTTTCTTTAGTGTTATTTACTTCCACTTCAGTGCGTATCATCACTGTCGCATCGCTTAAGCGCGCTTTCTTTAATCTCTGAATTTGAGCTGGTGATAATACTTCGCTTTCGTTTATTAACTCTCCGCTTCCAGCTACTATCATGCCTTTGGGCACAGTAACAGTGTAGTCAAAGTCTCCATATTCACAATAAAATTCTCCTGAACCTAAATAAGGAAGCGTACTCCATCCTTCGATATCATCGTACACACACATGCGGGGATACCATTGCGCTATCTCATAAATTTTTCCATTTTTGGTATTAAAGAAATCTGTTCTGCCGCCAAAGTTTCCGGGGATTGAATAATTATATTTTATGTGAATATTGATCTTTCCTTTTGATGCAAGGTCTTCCGGCAATCGTATCTGCATCCTCGTATCATTGATTATATAATTAGCTTTTATGATTTTTCCTTTGTATTCATAGGTTACGCTCTCAAAAGCATAGCCATCAGTATGCCCTTTATCTGTCCATTTAAGGCGTTGTAGAGTCAATGTATAAAATTTGGAACGCGCGTCTTTGCGATATGTATTCTGGTCTAACTGTAGCCATAGTGATGATAGCGCATCCGGACTGTTGTTGGTATAAGAAATAGTTTCAGTTGCGGCTAAAGTATTTTCAATCGTATCTAATTTTGCAGCTATTTTATAATCAGCCCTGTTTTGCCAATAATCTTTCCCTGGTGCTCCATTCGCTGACCTGAACACATTCCCATTAGAAGAAAAAACAGGTTGCTGAAAGAGTTGGTGTGGATCAAAAACGGAGGCATTATTATTGTTTTGTGCAGATAATATAGAGCCGGTTATAAAAGAAAATAATAACAGCCCTCCATTCTTTAGTAGCATTTAATTTATTTTTTACTTTATATTTTTTGATAGGTGGTCAATATTTTTATCATCTAACCACTTGGGATTTTTTATTTTACTTTTCGCTTGCCTGCATCACTTTTTCTCTTTTTTTAAGCAAACTATTTGAGTTTACAATCCAGCTTTATGACTAATTTCCAACATTCTTTCTATAGGCCTTTTTGCAGCTCTCATAAGATTTTCATCCATAATAATCTGCGGCTCTTCGTATTTCATGCACAAATATAATTTCTCCAATGTATTTAATTTCATGTATGGACAATCATTGCACGCACACATGTTATCCGGTGGCGCAGGGATGAATGTTTTAAAGGGAGATTGTATTTGCATCTGGTGAATGATACCTGATTCTGTTGCAACTATAAATTCAGTTGCCCGATTGTTTAAAGTATATTTCAATAAGGAGCTTGTACTACCAATAAAATCTGCCAACTCTAACACCGGTTCTTCACACTCAGGATGAGCAATTACTTTAGCTTCAGGATTTGCCACTTTTAATTTGGTAATTTTTTCGCGGCTGAAAATCTCGTGAACAATACATGCACCGTTCCATAATACCATTGGCCTTCCGGTTTTTTTTATAAGGTATGCGCCAAGATTTTTATCAGGTGCGAAAATAATTTTTTGTTCAGGAGGATAACTGTTGATGATTGCTTCAGCATTTGAAGAAGTACAGATCACATCACTCAAGGCTTTCATACCTGCCGAACAATTGATATAGGTTATCACCACGTGGTCCGGATATTGATCTTTGAATTTTTGAAATAAATCTGCAGGTGCGGAATCTGCGAGTGAGCAACCGGCTTTCAAATCCGGAAGTAAAACTTTTTTGTGCGGATTTAAAATCTTAGCTGTCTCTGCCATGAAGTGTACGCCTGCAAACACGATTATATCGGCACTGGTTGATTCTGCTTTCTGTGCGAGGCCAAGACTGTCACCGATATAATCGGCCACATCCTGTATATCCGGCTCCTGGTAGTAGTGTGCAAGTACGATGGCATTTTTTTCTTTTTTTAATCTTTCTATTTCTGCGAAAAGGTCTAAATTAACATCAATTTCCAAATCGAGGAAACCTTTTTTTTCTAAATTATTTTTTGCTGAGGCAATGTTAATATCTGTCATAGTATATAATATTAATTCATTATTTTTTTAAAAGCCTATTACTATTAGGGGTGTGAATATGTGATAAGATGAGAAAAATATTTGTTGTAAAATTAAATATTTCATTTTATCCACGGCTTTCCCCATTTCATGCACACATCCGGAATTCAATTAATCTATATGAGTTTATAATTTTAATTGACATGCGTTAATTACTTTGCCTGTGGGTAAAAAGATACCTCATATTTTTTGTTCGGGTGTTAAATTAGTATGGTAAGAATGTTAATTAAAAGGAGGCTTTCCAAATCTTTGGTCAAAGGCATCAAGTTATTAGATCTTACTCACTATTATTTTTTTAGGTTAAAGGCGCTTGTCCACACAAAAATAAAATTGCACCCAAGTCGTTGTGAATAAAAAAAACCGGTAAAAATTATAAAAGGATCTATGTAGAAACATGAATAAAAGTGACTATTTTAACTAATGCCAGGGGTCGCAATTGCCTTGTAGAGCGCTTTGTTGCTATCTTATTTTAGCCTATTTTTGCCGACTCAAAAAAATTTAGACTTAGTATTATGTCAATTATACAAACTATACGGGAAAAGGGTGCAGTTATCGTTATTGCGGTTATCGCTATAAGCCTTATCGGATTTATATTAATGGATTCAATGAGTGGTACTGGTAAACTTTTTGGCGGAAGTGACCAGACCACCCTGGGAGAGGTAAATGGTGAAAAAATAGAACTTTTTCATTTTAATCAGAAGGTTAAAGAAATGGAAGAGCAATATCCTGCTGGCCAGGGACAAAGGAACCAGATTATGCAATCTGCCTGGGATCAGATGGTGGCAGAGAAAATTGTAGATGATCAATTTAAAAAACTGGGGATAGTTTTTACTCCGAAGGAAATGAGTGCAATTATGTTTAGTGATGATGCGCCACAACAATTAAAACAGGCTTTTACAAATAAAGAGACTGGCCAATATGATGTAGCGCAAGCGCAACAATGGTGGGCGCAAATGAAGAAAAATAAAAATGCCGAACAAAGGAGTGCAATTATTTCCCAGGTTATTGACCCAATGCGACTGAATAGCCTTTATTCTAAATATACTTCCATGATAGCCTCTAGTGTCTATATGCCTAAGTGGCTTTCCAGGCAAATGGATGAAGAGAAAAATACTTTTGCTAATATTTCTTATGTGGCAGTGCCTTACACTGCTATAAGTGATAGCATGGTAAAAGTTGGCGATAAAGACATCGAGGATTTTTTAAAGAAAAATGAGAAAAGATACCACCAGGAAGGTGGCCGCTTAATAAGCTATGTAACTTTTAGCGCTTCAGCCAACGCTGCAGACAGCCAGCGAATACTTCAATCATTAAAGGAGCTCGCGCCTCAATTTGCGGCAGATTCAAATGCTAAATTCTTCCTGGGAAGAAATTCATCTGCTACTAATTTTTTTGATGGATATACTCCTAAATCAAAAATACAAACTGCATATAAGGACTCAATCATTGGCTTGCCCGATGGTGGTGTTTTCGGCCCCTACATAGATGGAAAAAATTATGCGATAGCAAAAAAAATTTCTACCAAAATATTACCTGATTCTATTAAATGCAGGCACATTCTTATAGGTACAGTAGATCCGCAAAGCCAACAACCAACCATGGACGATAGCATTGCACATAAATTAGCAGATAGTATAGAAGTGGCTATTCAAAACGGCGCAAGCTTTGATTCTTTAAGTGCGAAATATTCAACTGATGAAGCAGCAAAAAAGGATAATGGTGTAATGACCTTTGACCTGATGACCATCCAGGGTGAAGGATTTGCAAAAGACTTTGGGAAATTTCTTTTAAATGAAAAAGGTGAAACCAAAAAGGTGGTAAAGACAGAGTTTGGGTATCATTATATAGAGATATTAAATAAAATAAACCCTGAGCCTGCATATAAGATTGCCTATATGAGCAAAGAAATAGCTCCAAGCGATGCTACCATTAATGCAGCAAACACAGCTGCTGTAAAACTTTCGGGTACAGCGAAAGACGTTAAGAGTTTCAATGAATATGTCGCAAAAAATGGCCTTACGAAAATTGATGTGCCTACCGTAATTAAAGAAAATGATTATCAACTCGGGGGTTTGCAGGATGCACGCTCAATAATTAAATGGGCTTTCGACTCAAAAGAAGGTGCGGTTTCTGATCCAATTACGGTTAAGGATGATTTTATTGTGGCAGTAGTTGATAAGAGAGTGAAGGAAGGACTGCCCGATGTGCAATTAGTAAGAGCAGAAGTAGAGCCACTAATCAGAAATAAAAAGAAATCCGAGATTATTATTAAAAAGCTTGCCAACCCTTCTTCCCTGGATGCAGCTGCACAAGCTTACAATTTACAAGTGTTGCAAACCGGTGCCGACTCAACGTTGACCTTTAGTGCTCAAATAATAAATGGAGTTGGGAATGAGCCAAAAGTTGCCGGGGCATCATTTAATAAAGATTTTCAAACAAAGGTTTCTCCACCAATACCAGGTAATACAGGTGTGTTTGTGATAAAGGTGAACAGTGTTTCCCCTAAAGCACCTTTACCGCCGGGTTTGGCACAGCAACAACAAACAACCGAGTTATCATCACAGGTGCAATCTGCCCTGGGACAATCGTTTAATTCCTTAAAGAAAATGGCTAAAATAAAAGATTACCGGAGCAAATTTTTCTAATAAAAATCAACTGATTTAATCTAAAAAGGCTTTCATTATTGAAGGCCTTTATTTATTAATAGAAAAATTAAAACTTGTATATTCATTTCATATAATTCAACGAAATGGCTAATACATATTCTCAAATAAACATTCATTGCGTTTTTGCAGTAAAAGGAAGAGAAAACTTAATATCTAAAGAATTTCGGGATGAGCTGCATAGATATATTTCAGGTATTTTAAAAAACGACAATGCTTACCCTTTAAGTGTAGGTGGATGGAAAGATCATGTGAATGTTTTTTTTGAATTGCATCCGGATTCTAAAATTTCTGATTTAATGAGGATGCTAAAAGCCAGTTCATCAAAATGGATTAATGATAACAAATTTGTTACGGGCAAGTTCCAATGGCAGGGGGTTTACGGTGCTTTTTCTTATTCGCGATCACAAAGAAATAAAGTGATTAATTATATTATGAACCAGGAGGATCATCATAAAAGGCAAACATTCAGAGAAGAGTATTTAGAGCTATTAACAAAATTTGAGATCGAATTCAAAAATGAATATTTACTTGAATTTTATGATTGATATTTTTAAGTTCGCCCCGATGGGGCTTTTATGTACTAATTAAATATTCTACCAAAGGGCTGCCCCTCTGGGGCTTTGATGGAACCTGTAAAATCCTAACTGAGGATTGCCCTTTGGGGCTGAAATTATATTTATGAATATTTTCTACCAAAAGATTACTCTCGCAGAGGTTAAGAAGCATGAAAGAATTTGCATTAAACTGACATTCCAGTTTTAGAAATATTTTCTTTAAAGAATGCCGTAGGCATAACCTTTTGGTAATAACTAATCAACTATACGTTAAATCCCGTAGGGATGGCCTTTTATAAAATAGATAAAAATTATTATCCAATAACTTTGTCATTCAAATTGTATTAATTATGGAAGAAACAA
>JBDTXP010000004.1:0-32495 GCA_040006135.1 Ginsengibacter sp.
AAAAATCAGCGTGTATAGATTGAGTAAACTCAATAAATGGGTTTGCTTCCTGGTGGCGCAGCATAAGTGGTGCCGTAATACGGGCAGTTGTTTTTTCCCCAGTAGTGTATAGAATTGAAACACCCTTGGCCTGCTCTATACTGATTTTTTTTGCGGAAAATTGATTGAGTTGCTGCTTGGAATTCTCACAGGATGAAGTACAAAATATAATGACAAAAAAAATTAAAACATTTGCAAGACGGATCGGATTGTTTCGTTGGGTCACGAAAGGAAGCAGGAAAACAGCCGCAATTAAAATTCTATTCATGAGTAATTAGATTTTGCGGCAATGGCAACAATATTACTGGTATTTCTGTCTGCGGAACCACCAATCGCTTAATGAAAATCCTACACCAATTTTGTATTGATTTTCGGTAATATTATTATTTTTATTGCCACGGTTACCATACTCGAAACTTAAGTTCATTATACTGTATTGAAGATCGTAGAAAGAATGCTTCAATTTTAGTGGAAGAGCGGCGCCGAAGCTTATTGTATAGACCGGTAGATCATTATCAACATTTATATAGTCCTTTCCATAAGAAAAACCTGCCCGGTAACGAACATTATTGAAATATCCACTAGTGCCCATTGCCGGGGTAAACTGAATGCCTCCTTTTGCAATCCAACTATTTCTTACAAAGTCTTTCTCTCCAAAATAACGGTAATCCTGCCAGTTGGTCATCTCTAAATCTGCACCAATAACTAGGTGTTCATTTTCGAAAGCAAAGCCTCCACCAAATGTTGCAGGTAATATTACTTTTCCTTTCTGATCCTTTTTCTCAAACACGCTATCTAAACGGAAAGGAACTCCATCTGTATTGTAGGTAAATGTTTCGCGAAGATCATCACGGCTGGCTGAGAAAGATTTTTTGAAACTACTATATACACCTAAACGTAGCACACTTTTATTCAATTGAATGTTATACTGCGCTCCTACATTTAAAAACATTCCGCCAAAGGTTGATTTAGTTTGGTAATTGCTTTTATAATAAGTAACACTATCATTACTAAAAGACATCCGGGTATTATAATTTTTATTTGCAAAGAGATAACCGGTCGTGAATCCGAGGCTTAGATTTTTTATTTTAAGTGCCGTACCAACAAAAGCTTCATTAATACCCCCGCTGCCTTCATATAATGTTTCTGTACTATCAATAGCGTTCCTACCGGCTGATAAGATTTTATAATTTATCCTGGTAATAGGTTTCAAGCCAAAATTAACACTCCAACTCACCTTCTTTTTAAAGGCTTTTTTGTTTCCGTAAAGTAAAGGAAAAGTAAGTTGCAGGTAAGATATAATCCCATAATTCGATTTAAAGTTTCCAGCAGGACTTTTGCTTTTTAAATTTAACCCATCATACTCCATTCCGACATCAAGCGTAGTAAAAATCAAGGATGCCGGCGCTGCCGGGTTAACAATATTTACTGTGGTATTGTCTGAAACAACACCTGCTGATATTCCTCCCATTCCGCGGTTTGCAATATTCCCCTGAGGTAGTAAATTACCAACTCCATATCTTGAGTAGGGCGAATTTTCCTGTGCAAGACAAATACTAGGAAGTGAAAAAAACAGTAGGCAGAAAATTCTATATTTTGGTTTCATGATTGAAGTGACTGATGGCGTATAACCCTTTTAGAATTAAATAGGGGTCGGCAAATATCTTGTTTTTAAGATGCTGCGCAAAATTGACTGTATCCCCCCCGGTTAAAAGCACGTTAAATTTCTCAAACTTTTCTTTGTAAGCATAAATAATCCCGTCTATTTCTGCTGCCATACCCAAAAGCACTCCACTTAAAATGTTAGTCTTTGTATCATAGCCAATTAAAGGAAAATCCCATTCGGCAGACACCATTGGCAATAGCGCTGTGAGTTTATGTAGCGATCGAAAACGCATTTCCATTCCGGGAGATATACTTCCTCCTATAAAATTGTCATATTTATTAATGAAATTGTAGGTGATACAAGTTCCCAAAGCAATTACTAAAGTATTTTGTTTTTTGTAAAAGAGCGTTGCAAAAGCTGCTAATGCAATCCTGTCTGCACCCATTGTTTCGGGACGCGTAACAGGGATTGTAAAAGGTAAGGGAGTAGAAGCTGTTAGGATTATCAGATTTGTTTGTTCTTTGAGTAACTTTTCAATTGCCGGATCATGAGCAATTACAGAAGAGATGATGGAGTCTTGTGCAGGATATTTTTCCAGAATTTTTTGTATTGATGAGATTGCGTCATCCATTAATATAATTACTTCCTCCAGGCGATCGGCGATAAATACTCCACACTTAAGCCTGGTGTTCCCAAAATCAAAACAAAGAGTTATTGTACTCAAAAATTATTTTTTAGTTGATGTTAAAACCTGAGATGTTTTTAAAATGGCCATTTAATTTTATTTTTTGTTTAAGTGCTTCCATTTCTGCAACTACAGGTATCACTTTCGCCAAATGTCTTTTCAAATATTCCTGTCTTTGTAATTCATTCATAAGTGAAAGCAATTCATATTCTTCTTTTAGCGTAAGACCCGCCTCGTGCGCGATATCGTAGCTCCATAAATCTTTATCTTCTTTTTTAAATGATTTGTCCAATTTTAAAATTGAATGTAAATATTTTAAACTATCAATCACTGTATTCATTAATATTCTTTTACCATGCTCATGATTTTTCGGATAATTAACTATTGCGCCACTGTACAATTTGTCGGGTAATTGATGAATGGGTTCTAAAATCCTGAAAACATTTTCGCCTACAGTTTTTATATCCATTTCGCCATTGTCATAAGTTTTAGTAATTTCTAAAATATTAATTGTAGTGCCTATTTCCATAATTGCATCGTTTAGGACGACAGGGATACCAAATACTTTTTTCTGTTCAATACATTCATTGATCAGTTGCTTATATTTTGGCTCAAAGATGTGCAGGTTTAAGTTTTCGTGCGGATAAACCACAATTGAGAGTGGGAATATGGGAATAAAATTTGTCATGAGTATTTTTCGCTAATGCAAATTTACAAATATTCCATTTTTCGATAAATAGAATATGGAAAATAATTAACTGATAATTTCTTCCAGTGAAACCTAATGAATTTTAATACTTTTAAATTTACATCAGGCCAGTTAATTTTCAAATTAGCATATTAGCATATTATCACATTAATTTTACTCCTTGCAACAAAAGATTTCAAATATATTAATCAGCAGAACGGATAGTATAGGTGATGTAATTCTTACCATGCCCCTGGCTGCTAAATTGAAAGAAATTTCCCCGGGAATAAAGATTGGTTTTTTAGGAAAAAAATACACCGCTCCAGTTATCAGTGCCTGTGAATTTGTTGATGTATTTATTGACTTAGAAGATTTTTTGCAAAATAATCCCTCGATCTGCGGCGAGCAGGTCCAATGTATACTACATGTATTTCCTGAAAAAAAAATAGCGGCCCGTGCCAAGCAGCTCCACATTCCCATGAGAGTAGGTACGCGTAACAGGCTCTATCACTGGCTTACATGCAATAAAATTTTTTCTCTCAGCCGAAAAAAAAGTTTTAAACATGAAGCACTTTTGAATTTGGAATTTTTAAAAGTTTTTGATGTTATTCCACCTACATCAATAAGTCAACTATACAATTATTTTGGTTTGACTAAAGTTGCACAATTAAAACCTGAATTCTCAGGCCTTTTGAGCAAGTCAAAATTTAATATTATCATCCATCCAAAATCACAGGGGAGTGCGAGGGAGTGGCCACTTCGTTATTTTTCTCAATTGATAGGTCTGCTTGATAAAGATCAATTTAAAATTTTTATTTCCGGAACAGCGAATGAAGCAACGTTTTTAAAACCATTTTTAGAAGAACATAGAAATGATGTGACTGATATAACCGGCAAGATGGATCTTACTCAATTTATTTCGTTTATACATCAGTGTGATGGATTGGTGGCTAATAGCACAGGGCCTTTGCACCTTGCTGCAGTTTTGGGCAAGTTTGCATTTGGAATTTATCCCCCAATTTGGCCAATGAATCCTGTAAGATGGGCTCCTGTGGGTCCACGTGCAAGGGCTTTTGTTATGGATAAAAGTTGTGATGATTGTCGTTCGCATCCTGCGGATTGCCACTGTATTCTGGAATTGACTCCTCAAATGATTGCAAATGCAATATCTGAAGCAGCAAAGATTTCTAAAAAATAATTATGTTATTTATTTTTTAAAGGCACCTTTTATTTTTTTATAAATAATATTCAGTTTGTTACTAAAACTTAATTCTCCATTTTGTAAGGGACCATCAAAAGGTTGTCCACGCCGGAGAAATAATTTGGAAAAAATATTTTGAGTAATACTCCATTTTCCTACAAAAGTGTAATAGCCTTTTGTATGTTTTATCCGATTAAGTGAAATAGATCCGAAGTGATAAACACGGCTTTTGCTCAACCCTTTAAAATACCTAATCCCCATCTCCCAAAGCTTTTTGGAAAAATCAGGATCGGCATATAAACCTGGCGAAAATTCAATGCTATATCCTCCTATGAGATCCCAAACATCTATGTGCACTATATTAGGTGGCCATGTAGCGCCTTGCCAGTCCTGCATTTCCAGCGATTCAAATTCTTTTAAAAGTAAGGATTCATTAAAAGATTCAAGGTCTGTTCCAAAATTTTTTACGATTGCACATGGATGATTTTTGCGGGGTTCAATGGCAGTTGCCGAAAGAAAAAACCACTTGTGACCAATGTGCAATATTTCATCATACAAAACTTTATCCCAACCGGGACAGGCGTACATATCGTCATTCATAAATACGATGTAAGAAGTGTAGGCTAAAGTGCGGCCGGCGTTAAGTGCGTAGCATACGCCTATATTTTTGCCTGAATGACAATAATCAATATTGCCTTCATTGCGCAACCATTCTAAGGTGCCATCTGTACCTTCATTTACAAATACAATCAACTGATGTTGATAGGTAGAGTTTTTTTTGATGCTTGAGATGCATAATTTTAAATAAGCAAGGTTATTCCAGGTAGGAATGATAATTGAAAATTTTGCTTGTGCATCCTTTTCATTAAGTTTATAATTAAGGCCGTAATCCGGAAGATGCATTTTTAAAAAATTTTAAAGAAAAGAATTTACCTTGTTTATAAAGGTGGTAAAAATAATAACAAAAGAAGCATGGCATGACCGAAATAAGAAATCATCAGGGTGAATTGGATATTAAAAAACTATCCCGTACAATTTCATTGGTTGAAAATGAGGTACCTGGCTATGAGGAAATCCTACAAAGATTAAAACCTTCGGCTTCAGTGATCATAGGCATAACAGGGGCACCCGGTGCCGGCAAGAGCTCACTTGTAGATGGATTGATAGAAACAATGATTGGTGAGGGTAAATCGGTGGCTGTATTATGCGTAGATCCTTCTTCTCCATTTTCACTTGGAGCTTTATTGGGCGATAGGATCAGGATGAGTTCCTGGTATGATACACCTGGAGTTTTTATTCGTAGCATGGCTACAAGAGGCGCATTAGGCGGACTAAATCACAAGATCATAGAAGTGACTGATGTATTGAGAGATGCTGCATTTGATTATATAATTATTGAAACAGTAGGAGTGGGGCAGAGTGAAGTGGATATTGCATCAATGGCAGATGTAACTGTGGTAATGCTGATACCCGAAGGTGGCGATTTTATTCAAAATATGAAAGCGGGCATAATGGAGATTGCAGATATTTTCGTAGTGAATAAAAGTGACCGGCCTGGCGCTGATATATTTTCTAATAATTTAAAAAAGCTGCTTAAAGCAGCGCGGGTCGCTGATGAATCTATACCTGTTTTGCAAACAATTGCTTCACAAAAAAAAGGTATTGATGCTTTATATAAAATGATTTCATTAAAAAAAACTGTTATGAATTCTCAAAATAAATTAGCGCTGCTTTCAGAAAAGACATGGAACATTATCAAAGAAAATAAAGTAAAAAATATTGACCGTGAAGATTTGAAGAAAAGGCTGCAAGAAGAAATGATCAAGGAAAATTTTAACCTATACAGGTTTGCTACTAAATATTTTTAAAAATAAATATAGAGTTATTGTTATTTCTTCTTTCTTTTTTTGAGTTGATATATATCATCCAGATCTTTTAAGGGCCCAGAAGCTCTTTTAGTAACAATAAGATCATTAAAATGAATAATCCGAATACTTAAGCCATTGTCTATAATTACTTTTGATGCGCTATATGTTTGATCAAAATCTAAGCCTTTTACTTCAGTCATGATATCAATTGCAACTGGATTTCTCCCAAAAGTAAAAACATCATTTTCGGCAGCATTCAAGAATTTATCCAGGGTCATATCAAATAAAGGCATTTTAAATTCGCGAAATGCATTTACTAATTTCTTATAATTTTCTTCCTTTCGTTCAACCCAGATATCCATGTCTCCAGTCACTCTCGGATGGCCGTAATGAATTACAGCCAATCCCCCTACCATGATATATTTAACTTCTTTGTTATTGAGCGCGCTTAAAAAATCGCGAAAGTCTTCTTGAAAAATATTGGGCATTAATCTCTATGACTTTTTATCTGAAAAAGAGTTTTATCCATTCGTGGAGGATTATCGATATCAAAACCGTAAGCTAAACTCGTTAGATAATAGGCTATTTCAAGTCTTTCCTTAGCTGAATAATTTAAATAATTCCGCATAGATTCATCCGCTTCAGCTACAGTTTGAGCCTTAAATACTGTTTTATCTAAACGAAATTTGTTCATGTTCAGAAGAATTGGAGGAGCATCATTAAAAATGTGCTTAAAAGTAAAATAAATTACTACTACTCTTCCGTATTTTTATTGCTCTTGTACCACTTATACCCGATCACACCGACTGCGAGATAGGGAATGGCCATTAAATAAATAATCCCCGTATTAAATCCTTCGGCGGGTTTTGTGCCCATTTGCATCACCGTTTTACTACAGATAGAGCATTGAGCATAAGAAATGTTCGATACAAATGTTGTAAAGAATATAATTGAGAGAATAACAATTACTTTTTTCATGGCTATTTTAAAAAGCAAAGGTATGCTTTTAGGAGGTTCTAAATAGCCCAGAGGTTCCAGAAGTTCAAAAGGTTAAGCTCACTTTTCTATAAGGAATAGTAGAAGAAAAGAATTTTTCAAAAGGTTAAAAATATTAAAAGATTAAATCTTTATGAATATTTCAAAGTAGAGATGGTGGTTTGCTATGCTTTTTCCTGGCAAATTTGCCTGAGATATTATTCTTACAGGTTTCAATAATCAACATCTTCAAGTTATTATATAAGAAGGTTAGAGTCTGTATAATTTTTAAAAATATACAGACCCTAACTTCCATAACTTTTAAAACTTTTGGAACCTTTGGAACCTTTTGAACTTTTATTACGCTTCTACCTTCTGACTCTTTTGCGTCTTCTTTCTATCATCTTCATTTAAGATCACCTTACGCATCCTGATAAATTTAGGGGTCACCTCAATACATTCATCCTGTTGAATATATTCCATACATTCTTCTAAAGTCATCAATGTTTTTGGTGCAATGCGCGAAGCATCATCAGCTCCACTCGCACGGTGGTTAGTTAATTTTTTTGGTTCAGTAGCGTTTACTACCAAATCTCCTGGCTTAATATGTTCGGCGATTATTTGCCCCACATAAACTTCTTCTCCCGGATCAACAAAAAATCTGCCCCTGTCTTGTAATTTATCAATTGAATATCCTGTTGTTTTTTCCTGATTTTTAGAAATCAAAACACCGTTGCTTCTGCCTGGAATAAAACCCTTCCATGGTTTGTAATCTATGAAACGATGTGCCATCACTGCCTCGCCGGCTGTATTGGTAAGCATATTAGAGCGAAGACCTATCAAGCCTCTTGAAGGGATTTCAAATTCTAAGTGTTGCATTTCACCTTTGCTTTCCATGATGAGCATTTCACCTTTGCGTTGTGTTACAAGATCTATCACACGTCCACTATATTCTGCCGGTACATCTACCACCAGGTTTTCGAAAGGCTCACATTTTTGACCATCTATCTCTTTTACAATTACCTGCGGTTGTCCTACAGTAATTTCATAACCTTCACGACGCATAGTCTCTACTAAAATACTTAGATGCAAAATACCTCGACCATATACCATAAAGCTATCAGCACTATCAGTAGCCGATACACGCAAAGCGAGATTCTTTTCCAATTCTTTTTCCAGGCGATCTTTCAGATGGCGTGAAGTAACAAATTTTCCATCGCGGCCATAAAAAGGAGAGTTATTAATGCTGAACTGCATGTTCATCGTAGGTTCATCTACGCTGATTACAGGCAAACTTTCAGGATTATCAAAATCTGCTAATGTTTCACCAATATTAAAACCTTCTACACCCACTACTGCACAAATATCTCCTGCAGCCACTTCTTTTACTTTCTTTTTGCCCAAACCTTCAAAAACATATAATTCTTTTACACGCGTCTTTTGAACGCTTCCATCCAATTTCATTAAAGAGAGCGGTTGATTTTCCTTTATCATCCCACGCGCTATTTTCCCCACAGCAATTCTACCTAAGAAAGAAGAATAATCCAGAGAAGTAATCTGAAGTTGCAGCGTGCCATCTTCTGCTGATGGAGGTGGCACTTTTTCCAGGATCGTATCAAGTAACGGAAAAATATTATCTGTTGGTTCAAGCGTTGTATTCATCCAGCCTTGCTTGCTGGATCCATAAATAGTGGCGAAATCCAACTGCTCTTCAGTAGCATCAAGGTTGAAAAATAATTCAAATACCGCATCATGTACTTCGTCCGGACGGCAGTTAGGTTTATCAACTTTATTAATGACTACTATTGGGCGCAAGCCAAGCTGCAAAGCTTTCTGTAATACAAATCTTGTCTGAGGCATAGGCCCTTCAAAAGCATCTACCAGCAATACCACACCATCAGCCATTTTTAATACGCGCTCTACCTCACCACCAAAGTCACTGTGACCAGGGGTGTCAATCACATTTATTTTCACACCTTTGTAGGTGACAGAAATGTTTTTGCTAAAAATGGTAATGCCGCGCTCTCTTTCGAGTTCGTTATTATCCATGATTAGTTCACCAGAATCCTGGTTGTCGCGAAAGATGTTAGTACTGTGCAAAATTTTGTCAACCAATGTAGTTTTACCGTGGTCAACGTGGGCGATAATAGCGATGTTTCTTATTTCCATATATAAGTTTTCCCGGTATGTTTTGTAGGGATTTTTTTTAAAGGGTGCAAAGGTACATTAAAGCAGCCTTATAGCAAGAAAAAACAGAAAGTTAACAGTTATTGTTTTTAATTTTACAATATGAAAAGTACATCTGCAATCCTGAAGCCAAACGTGAAAATGCCTTTTTTATTTTCACGCAAACAGACATTGAAACTTCCTCCACTAATGGCATGCCTCATTATGGATCTGATAGGAATGAGTAGTTATCTTTTGCCCTTTATTGGCGAAGCGGAGGACATACTCTGGGCACCTATTTCCGGGTTAATATTTTATTTACTTTTTGGCAAAAGAAGATTCGGAATGATAGGTGGTATTTTTTCATTTATAGAAGAATTATTACCAGGTACTGATATCATCCCTACGTTTACAATTGCGTGGTGGTTGCGCAAAAAAGAAATTGCAACACAAAAACCCAGCTAAATTTTCCTGGATATTATGTATTGATTATACTGCTTTCCATTTAGGTTAATTCTTCTATATTTGAATGGATTCAATACATACATCGAAATGGAAATATTTTCACAGCCGGCAGTTATTTGGTTCTTAATAGGATTTGTTTTATTCCTGTTGGAATTCGTGTTGCCTGGCTTAATTTTATTTTTCTTCGGCCTCGGTGCATGGATAGTCGCACTGGTCTCACTCTTTTTTGATATAAGCGTCAATGAGCAATTAATTATTTTTGTTATCAGTTCGGTACTCACTATTTTTCTTTTGAGAAGTTGGGTAAAAAGGATGATCTACACCCGCAAGCATTCTACAGAAATATTGGAAGATGAATTTTTGGGCAAGATTGCCAAAGTAATTAAGCCAATAAGCCCTCATGAAAATGGAACAGTTGCTTTTAAAGGAACGATATGGCAGGCTGCATCACAGGAAGACCTTGTTGCCGGTCAAAATGTGATCATTACGGGAAACGAAAGCATTTTATTATTGGTTACTTCTTCAAAGACTATAGCGATTTAATTTCCCAATAAAATTTCTTTCATACCAAAATTATTAAATATGGTTACCACTACTACTATTATCCTGATTTTCTTAGCGCTTTTCTTGTTAATCGCATTTCTATCTACATTTAAAGTAGTACCGCAGCGGTCAGTATATATAGTTGAGCGATTGGGTAAATACAGTCGTTCTCTTGAAGCAGGATTTCACATTCTTATTCCATTTATAGATAAGATTGCGTACAAACAAAATTTAAAAGAACAAGCAGTAGACGTTGCGTCGCAAATATGTATTACCCGTGATAACATTGCAGTAGAAGTAGATGGTGTATTATACCTGCAGGTAATTGATCCGCAGAAAGCCTCTTACGGAATAGATAATTACAGATTTGCGGTGATACAAATATCGCAAACTACCATGCGAAGTGTGATTGGTAAAATGGAATTGGACAAAACTTTCGAGGAGCGCGAAACGGTGAATGCAACGATCGTGGATGCTGTGGACCATGCAAGCGGTCCATGGGGAATAAAGGTTTCCCGCTATGAAGTAAAAAACATTTCGCCACCTCAAAGCATCAAAGATGCAATGGAAAAGCAAATGCGCGCAGAGCGTGAAAAGAGAGCACTCATTGCAGAATCGGAGGGTGATAAGCAGGCAAAAATAAACAGGGCAGAAGGTGAAAAGCAACAAACGATTGCCTTATCGGAAGGTGAAAAACAAAAAAGAATTAATGAAGCGAGCGGGCGTGCTACAGAGATCGAGTTGGTAGCTGTGGCCACTGCGAAAGGAATAAGAGAAATTGCACTTTCGATTAATGAGGAAGGTGGAATGAATGCTGTAAACCTTCGCATTGCAGAGCAATATCTTACTGAGTTTGGTAAACTTGCGAAGACAAATAATTCTATGATCGTTCCTGCTGACCTTTCTGATGTAGCGGGCGTTATTTCAAGCATCACATCTGTATTGAACCGTAGCAATACTGAACGCATGATATCAAAATAAAATAGTTGTACTAAGTATCGTTTCTCAACGAACTACATTTGCAAAATGCAGGAAGATTTACCACCCACGCCCGGTATGTTATGGAGCCTTTTTAGTTTAAAGTGCCCACGATGCCGTAGGGGTAAAATGTTTGTGCACCCCAATCCGTATAAAAAATTTAGCCTGAGTTACCTCCTTAAGATGTATGACGATTGCCCGGTTTGTAAACAGCGCTTTGAGTTAGAAACCGGATTCTGGTATGGTACAGGTTATGTGAGTTATGCGCTGATAGTTGGTTTATCTGCTTTTACATTTGTTTTATGGTGGCTTTTTATTGGCTTTTCATTGGATGATGATCGCCTGTTATACTGGCTTATTTTCAATGGTGTTTTGGCCATCGTACTTCAGCCCTGGCTTATGCGATTTAGTCGGGTATTGTACCTGTATTTTTTTGTAGGATACAATCCACGTTATGATAAGGAGCCAACTGTAAAATTCACTTGAGAAGCAACGAATTACAGAAATTAATACGAATCAAAAATACTATTCTCCTGAGCCATTGTCAGGACGCCAACAGCGTGTAGGAAATTTACAATTCATCATTCTTCACTTATCATTCATCATTCAAAAAGGTACATTCACTTTTAAACTAAAATTCCTTCCCATATTATAAATCCCATCATGGCCGGTAAAATTTCCGGGGTATTGTTCAAAATATTTCAACCGGTTAAGATTTGATTGATAGGCTAAATCTGCAAGATTACTTCCCATTACCATAATATTGAGAAAAGGTTTTCCTTTCTTATTCAAAACACCAGTACCAAAACCAGCATTCATTAATTGATAGCCCGGTGTCGGTGTTTCAGTATTATTGGCTGAGTAAATCCTGTTTTGCGCAGCAAAAATTTCATATTGAAATTTTATAAAAGCATCAGAAAAGCTTTTTCCTATTTTTTTAATATTAGCGCGTAACTCTGATTGTGTATGAATTGGTGGAATATAAGGCAGGTATTTTTCGCCTTCATTTACCTTTACATTTTTAGTTCCAAGGTTCTCACCATAAACTATGGATAACGAATTTTCAAAATGCAACCAATCAAGCGGGTGTGGATGAATGTCTAATGATAATTCGCCACCATACAGCCTTGCATGTGATTGTACAAATTTGAATGTTTCATTTCCCTGCACGATAACGGAATCCATACCGGTACTATTTACCAACTTTTGATTATAAATAAAATTACGCACATCATTATTAAATACTGCGGCGTTTATAGTTATATGTGAGCTGCTTAAGGTAAGTCCAAGGTCTTCCTGGATATTGTATTCAGGGCTAAAATCTTTATTTCCTATCTGGTAAATATTGGTGCCGGGATGCACACCGCCGGATGCGATCTCGGAAATATTGGGCGCACGAAAACCTTTGCCAATATTTGCTTTCATGCTCAGGTTTTTATTAAAGACAAAGGATAATCCGGCACTTCCACTCCATCCTTCATAGGTATGCTTGTATTGATTAAAAAGTTGAATAGCCCCTGTAGTATTTGCAGAAACAGCTTTATCAAAGCCTGTGACAGGATCTATAGCCACGTACAACGCATCATTATTAAAATAACGCACATCGTATCTTAAGCCACCTGATATATCGAGGCGATTATATGACTTTTTCGCATACACAAAAGGTCCTGCATCTGTTTGTCTATAGCTGGGAATAATAAATTCAGATCCTTTACTAACGTTATTCTTTTGCAACATTCCATTTAATCCTGCCGTGATGCTTAGCCCATCTGATTCATGAAAATAATATTTAGCATCATAGGTAAAAGTGTTGAGCATAAGATTAAGGCCAGAAATGTTAACTTCCGGATGACTAAATTCTTGCCGGCTGCTTTGTTGATAAGCGAGGTTGACAGCAAGCCTGCCTTTCCCTAATAAAAAAGTATTAGTAGTGTAAGCACGAAAATGATTAACCTTTTGATGAAGCGCAGAAATTTTGTAAGAACTTAATTCTTTCTCATTCACGATTGGCCTGTAAGTGTCATCCTCTGTTATTTGTTTTGTAAATCTTCGGCTAGCAGAGTCTCGGCTTCCGTCTGGTATTTCCTGCAGGTCATTAAAAAATGAAACAGCCAATTTACTGAAACCCCATTTTTTATTCACTCCTACATAAGCACTCGCATCAGTCTCTGCATAGCCGGTATTGTAAACGCGACCATCATATTTGTTTTTGTAATTCGTAGCGATTTTATGAGTAAAAGTACCCCCATAATAAATGTCGTTAGGGTGTGCGGCAAGGGTTAAAGAGTTTTCAATCAACCTGTTGTTAGTTTGATACTGGTTCATAAAATTACCAACAAATGATCCACGAACCGGAGGTTTGTCGGGCAGCATATTAATGACACCTGCAACGGCATCGCTGCCGTAAATCAGGCTGGCTGGACCTTTTACTACTTCTACTTTGTCAACTGTATTTTCATCAACTTCTATTCCGTGCTCATCACCCCACTGTTGCCCTTCCTGCCTTACACCATCGTATAAAGTGAGAATGCGATTAAATCCAAGTCCGCGGATAAATGGTTTAGATACATTAGGTCCTGTTGTAACCTGGCTGATGCCTGGCACACGGGCAATCGCATCAATAATATTTGTGTTTAGATTTTGTTGTAATAATTGTCTGTTAATAGATATGACAGGTATAGGATTGCGTTTGATGGAAGTAGCTTTTGATGTGCCTGTAATTACAATTTCACTTTCTTCAGTTGCTGAAATCTCTAATGAGAAATCTTTATGAATATTATTATTGAAATTGATGTTCAGAGCAATATTTTTAAAGCCGATATATTGAACCTGCATAACATAAGTTCCATTTGGGATATTAGTAATTTCATAATTCCCCGAAGAATCAGCAACAGCCCCTTTTTTTAAATCAGTTATATAAACACTTGCTCCCGGCAATGCATCTCCCGAGTTGGATGTAATTTTCCCTTGTATCCGGTATCGGCCGGTATTTTTTTGCGCAAATGAATTCAGTGTGAAGAAAATAAAAATGCACTGTAGAAAGAATATTTTAAGATATCGCATGAAGTATGGGTTTAAAAACACTGACAAATAGCAAAGCGATCGCTACTTGTAAAAAAAAATTGGAGGGTGTATTAAACCAAAGCCGGCGGTCCGCGCAAATCGTTATGGCTGACTATGAATATCGAGTATGCTTGCTTTTTTACCTGATCTGATGGTAGCCAGGATTTTATACTTACAGGAGTAAAAGAATTATTAGCAGCATAAAAAGGCGTGGTTACTACGTTTGCCTGGCAATGGCAATCAATACCCGATGTTGCCAACGTATTTTGTTTTGAATTAATTTTCGAAGTTGAAGTATAATCTGTGTGGTTAGCAAACAAGGTATGCATGAACTTTACAGGCATCATGCTCAATAAAAAAAATGCAAGCAATATTGTTGCAAAACCCCTTTTGTATGTAATTATACTTTTCAAAAATAATTATATAGGCCAAAAGTAATAAAGACGTGTCTAATATTATTACCATTTATCATTTCATTTTTTTAAAAGCGGAATAATATTTGTAAAAACACAAGCACTATCCGCTTTTGGATAATCACAATTAAAAAAGTTAATATGCCAATCGTAAAAGTTATCGAAGTAATCGCATCATCAGAAAATAGTTTTGATGAAGCAATTAAAAATGCTGTTGCTGAAGTTTCAAAGACAATAAAAAACATTGATTCTGTATACGTAAAGGATTTTAAAGTTCATGTAAAAGATAATAAGCTTACCTCCTACGGCGTTATTTGTAAGGTTTCTTTCAGGGTAGATGCCTGAAATTATAAAACAACAAATTAAAAAAGGGAGTTAATACTCCCTTTAGTTTTTAACAAACATTTCGAAGCGGTTAAAATAAATCCATCTGGTACTTCGTAATTTGCGCCTATCCAAAAAATATAATCCATAATATGGTACAAACAGCAGAAGATATAAGGCTCCTGAATGAAAAAATAAATCACTCAGCTACCTTTATTGATAAAATACATAATGAACTAGGGAAAGTGATCATTGGTCAGCACCACATGGTCGAGCGCCTCCTTATTGGTTTGCTGAGTAATGGGCATATTCTGCTGGAAGGTGTTCCCGGACTTGCGAAAACATTAGCGATTAAATCACTGGCGCGCACAATTAATGCACAATTCAGCAGGATACAATTTACACCAGACCTTTTGCCTGCCGATGTGGTAGGTACAATGATTTACAATCAGCAAAAAAATGAATTTGTTGTCAGGAAGGGTCCCATTTTTGCCAATTTTATTTTAGCAGATGAGATCAACCGTGCTCCTGCAAAAGTGCAAAGTGCATTATTAGAAGCGATGCAGGAAAGGCAGGTTACTATTGGTAATCAATCCTATTTGTTAGAGGAACCTTTTTTGGTGCTTGCTACCCAAAACCCGATAGAGCAAGAGGGGACCTATCCTTTACCAGAGGCTCAGGTAGATAGATTTATGCTAAAAGTGATCATTGATTACCCAAGCAAAAGTGAGGAACAGTTGATCATCCGACAAAATGTATTAGGTGGACCACAACTTCCTATAAACGCAGTTGTTTCTTCTCAGGAAATATTGAATGGTCGCCAATTGGTGCGTGAAGTATATATGGATGAAAAAGTAGAGCAGTATATTATTAATATTGTTTTTGCCTCCCGCTATCCTGATAAATATAATCTTGGCAAGATCAAACCTATGATTGGTTTCGGCGGCTCTCCACGCGCAAGTATTAACCTTGCGTTGGCTGCAAAAGCTTATGCCTATTTGAATAAGAGAGGTTATGTAATTCCTGAAGACGTCCGGAATATTTGTAAGGACGTACTACGCCATCGCATAGGACTTACCTATGAGGCGGAGGCAGAAAACGTAAATGTTGAAAACATTATTGATGAGATAATTAAGGTAGTAGATGTTCCATAAAATTCATTTTTGAAAAATTAAATTTACTTATCAGTTTGCTTACACCCGCCGAAATAACGAAGAAGGTAAGAGCGTTGGAGATCATCAGTAAAAAGATCACAACACATCTGTTCACCGGCGAATATCATTCAGCTTTTAAAGGAAAAGGAATGCGGTTTCGTGAAGTGAGGGAATATGCTCATGGCGATGATGTAAGGTTTATAGACTGGAATGTAAGTGCTCGGTACGCTCATCCTTTCACAAAAGTTTTTGAGGAAGAAAGAGAATTATCTGTCATCCTTTTAGTAGATGTAAGTGCAAGTTCTTTGTTTGGAACTTCACTCCAAAGAAAAAAGGATTTGATAACCGAAGTGGGTGCAGTACTTACTTTCAGCGCAATTAATAATAATGACAAAGTAGGCGTTATTTTTTTTAGTGATAGGATCGAAAAATATATTCCACCTAAAAAAGGCAAGAAGCATGCATTGTTTATCGTAAGGGAATTGCTAACATCTACACCTAAACGAAAAGGTACCAGTATTCGCGAGGCACTGAATTTTTTCAGCCGGAATAACCATCAGAAGAGTATAGCTTTTATAATGAGCGATTTTATAGACACGAATTATGAGCATCGCCTGAAAGTAATAGGCCGAAGGCACGATCTGATAGGGTTGAAAGTTTATGATTCACTTGAAAGCCAATTACCCGATGTTGGACTAATACAGGTTCAGGATGCAGAAACGGGTAAATTGCAGTGGTTGGATACATCAAGCAAAATTGTGAGATATAATTACCACCAGCAGTTTATGGAAGAAAGTGCTGTTTGTAAAAACATTTTTAAAAAGGCCGGTTCTGATTTATTGCATATGCGAACTGATGAGGATTATGTAAAAATTTTGCAGCAGTTTTTTTTGAAGAGAAAATAATGAGAGACAATTATAAAACATTCAGGCAGCATATTCCTTCGTTGGTAATTTTAGGTTTTTTAATCTCTGCTTCGCTTTCTTCTTTTGCTCAACTTCCCCAAATACAAACTTCCGTAGATAAAAAAAATATACTGATAGGACAACAGTTGCATTTTACTGTTACTTCTTCAATGCCGGATAATAGCTATAGACTTAGCTGGTTTGCTATTCCTGATTCTTTTTCCCATTTTGAAATAGTAACAAAAGAAAAAATTGATAGCAGCCAGCGAAATGGGAACCTGGTTTTTTCACAAACTTATTTGCTTACTAATTTTGATTCGGGGCTTCGTGTAATCCCACAGTTGAGTTTGAAATTTGAAACACTCGATGGGGACAGTATCTTTAATATGTTCACAGATTCTATCCCTATCTCTGTAGGTTATGCTGCTGCTGATAGTGTTCTGCCATTTCATGATATAAAAAACATACTGGAAGTAAGATCAGAAAATCCTTGGTGGTATTGGCTTGTAGCTGGATTGATACTATTAATAATCTTGCTCCTGATAATTTTTCGTAAGAGAATATTTAGGAAAAAGCAAAAGCCAGAGGAAGTGTTTTCATCTAAAGTATCACCATTCGATGAGGCAACTCAATCGCTGGAAGCCATCAAAAGTAAAATGGAAAATGGAGAAATAAACGTAAAACAATTTCATTTGGGACTTTCAGATATATTTAAAAGATACTTCTCAAGGATAAATCATAAAAGTGTTCTTTATTATACTACGGATGAATTATTGATGGAATTATCTTCTTATCCAATGCTCAGGAATAACCTCGCACCGTTTGCAAATTCATTACGAATGGGCGATGCCGTTAAATTTGCAAAGCATATCCCGGACAGCTATTCTAATAAAGATTGCATTGTCCAGGTTTCGCAAATGATCGCTGCTATTCATCAATTGAAAAAAAATACCGAAAGTGCTGTTTGATTATTTTGAAAATATCTCTTTTTCACAGCCGTATTTTTTATGGTTGCTACTTCTTATTCCGATAATGATATGGTGGAAATTCTTTTATGGGAAAAGGAAGCAGGCCGCATTTCAAGTATCTGCAACACATGCAGGTTCTGGCCTTCAGACTTTTAGAAACAGGATGGTCAACCTCCCTTTTATTTTTAGGCTTTTGGCTATCACATCAATAATAGTTGCTTTGGCTCGCCCCCAGGTTAAATTTCAGGAACAACAAACTGAGGGTGAGGGTATAGACATTATTCTATGCATTGATGTAAGTGGTAGTATGACAGCGCAGGATTTTAAACCAAACAGAATGGAAGCTGCAAAAAATGTAGCTATGGATTTTGTAAGTCATCGTCCCACGGATAGAATAGGCATTGTAATTTTTGCCGGTGAAAGTTTTACCCAATGCCCACTAACTACCGATCAATATGTACTGCGTTCCCAGATACAACAAATAAGAAATGGCCTATTGGAAGATGGAACTGCAATTGGCTCAGGCCTTGCTACCAGCGTGGATCGTTTAAGAAACAGTAAATCAAAATCAAAAATAATTATTTTACTTACTGATGGTGTAAACAATGGTGGACTCATTGATCCTTCTACAGCAAAGGAGATTGCTAAAACTTTTAAAATAAAAGTTTATACTATTGGAGTTGGAACTGATGGATATGCACCTACACCACAAAACACTGACATGGGTGTGGTAATACAAAATGAAAAAGTAAGTATTGATGAGAAGCTCTTGAAAAATATTGCAGGTGAAACAGGAGGGCAATATTTTCGCGCTACTGACAATCGAAGTCTCGCGAATATTTATAAAGAAATTGACAAACTGGAAAAATCAAAAGTCGAGATTACCAGCTTTAGCCGCTTCACTGAAAAATATTATCCCCTGCTTTTTGCCGCCCTCCTTTTTATTTTTATAGAACTACTTTTGAAATATGCACTTGTCAAAAAGTTCCCTTAATTTTTAATGCAATGGTGAACTTTAGTGGATAGCAAGCAGATAACAAAATTGTACATATAAATGAAAGGGCTCGTTTATAAATCAACCGGTAGTTGGTACCAGATAAGGGATGAAGCGGGGAAGCTACACCAGGCCAGAATTAAAGGCCGATTTAAAATGGATGGGCTTACTTCCACAAACCCAATAGCGGTAGGGGACTATATTGATTTCAAAGTGGAGGATATCGAAGAAGCAACTGTGATAATCGATGATATTTATCCGCGGAAAAATTATATAACAAGGCAGTCGCCGCACAATAGAAATATCCAACACATTATTGCCTCTAATCTTGATCAGAGTTTATTGATGGCTACCTTAAGATCTCCAAAAACTTCTACAGGGTTTATTGACCGGTTTCTTGCAGCTTCAGAAGCTTTTCATGTTCCTGCAATTTTAGTTTTTAATAAAAGTGATGTTTACAAAGAAAAGGACCTTATAAAATTTGAAGAGATTAAAGAAGTTTACCAACCGCTTGGTTACCCGGTTTTTCTAATAAGTGTTGCTGAAAAAAAAGGGCTTAAAGAGATTCAAGATTTATTAAAAGATAAAACAACCTTGCTAAGCGGGCATTCCGGTGTAGGGAAATCTTCATTCATTAATTTTCTTATACCCGGGGCAGATCTTCGCACAAAGGAAGTGAGTGATTGGAGTGGAAAAGGATTGCATACTACCACTTTCGCAGAAATATATGATTTAGATTTTGGAGGTAAAATAATTGATACACCAGGCTTACGCGAATTTGCATTAATGGATATTTCTAAAACTGAACTATCACATTATTTCCCGGAGATGAGGGCTTTAATAAATGAATGCAGGTTTAATAACTGCATGCATATTTCGGAACCAGGATGCGCGGTAAAGAAAGCAGTAGAAGAAGGAAGGATTTACCCTGAACGATTCTTCAGTTACCTGAATATTTTGGACTCTATGGAGAATAAGTATTCCTAAAATCTTTTGAATCCTTTGAACTTTTGGAACCTGTTGAGCCCCTAATATGCTTTCTTCTCAAGTAATCTGGCAAGTTGTACAACTACTCTATTAGCCGCTGAAACACTGTTTCCTGGCTGCGGCAAAATAGAAACGCCATTGAAAATATTATAATGCAGTGTCAATAAAAATTTCTTGTATTTAAAGTCCCAGTCGAGGGTATCAGCATCATCTACCTGGTTTAGAAATTTTACTTTCATATCTTCTGAAAGGGTCCCTGCGATTGAATAAAATTTGGAGATGCCACAGTTGTCATCTATAACGGCTTCGGTACCGCCATACCTGGTTTTTAAATGATAGCACATAAGGTTAGTTTATGTAAGAATTGTTAGTTTTTAAATTTACCCGCTCTTTTCATCGCCTTCATAGTAGCCTTGTCGCCTGATAGAACCCGCTCTGCACCAATATTTTTACCGTTAGTGGGACAACCATATTTTTGTTTTTGAAATATACTGCACCCCGCAAAAATTAAAATGCTCAAAAATATAAAAAGCCACTTTCTCATCTGGTCGATTTAAGATTTATACCATCCTGCATACATCACATAATTTGCTGCGATCCTTTCAATTTCTTCTTTCACTAATTCGGGAGAAATATCCTTTATTTTTTTTGCAGGAACACCTGCATAAATACTTCCCTCCTCAACAATTGTTTTTTCCAGAACTACAGAACCCGCGGCAATGATGCTGTTACTACCAATTACTGCATGATCCATGATGATTGCACCCATACCTACAAGCACATTATTTTGTATAACGCATCCATGCACAATTGCATTGTGTCCGATGCTTACATTATTTTTTATTTCTGTTGAAGATCTTAAATACGTACAATGAATTATCGCCCCATCCTGCACGTTTACCCTGTTTCCTATACGAATGAAATTTACATCGCCACGAACCACTGCATTAAACCAGACACTGCATTCGTCACCCATGATGATATCTCCTGTGAGAGTGGCATTAGGCGCGATAAAACAGTTTGCTCCCCATAAAGGTTTTTTACCTTTTATTTCATAAATATTTGCCATAGAAAATATGGTTTACAGTAAATTATTACAGGAGAATTATCTTTTGAGCCATGCTTGTGGATTCACATTGTCACTCTCTTTCATAAGAATAAAATCAATGCTGCCATTATCGCCTTCATCATTTACTCCAGCCCTGCCAATTGTTTGCCCTGTTTTCACCTGGCTTCCTTTCTGAACAGTAACGGATGTAAGATTGTTATATACAGTAAAATATTTTCCGTGTTTTATATAAACAGCCTGGTTGTCACCAATGTAACTTACAAGCGTTACCTCTCCATCAAAAACTGATTTTACAGGTTCGCCAACTTTCGAACCTATAGTCACTCCCTGGTTGTAATAGTCTATATTTCCGGGTAATTTATTTAGACCAAAATGAGAAATTACAAACCCATTTACAGGCCATGGTAAAGAACCTTTATTTTTTTCAAAACTTGCATTCAATACGCGGTCTGCTTCTGTTGTAACCAGGACTGATGAACCGGTGGGTTTGGCTTCAGCCTTGGTTACAGGTGCAGCACTATTACTTTTAGAAGAACTATTATTTGTGGCTGCAGTGTTAGCACTTTCATTATTTTTTCTAATAGCCTCAATCCGTGCTTTTTCTTTTTTTGCTGCCTCAGCTTTTGCAATTTCTATTTCTCGACGGATCATTGCAGTGATAGAATTTTTTAATTTAGCATCCTGCTTTCTCTTTGCATTTATAACAGCAGTAAGTTCCTTCTGCTTCCCTTTTAATTTGTTGACGATCTCTGCTTTTTCCTGCTGTTGAGCAGATAATTGATTTAATTCTTTACCTTTTTCTTTAAGCACCACATCTTTTTTCTTTTTTGTGCCAGATAGGATGGCAATTTTATCTTCTAAAATTGTTTGTGTTTTTAAAATATTTTCTGCCTGCATTTCCCTGTAGCTTCGGTAAGATTTTAAATATGCTACTCTTTTGATAGCATCATTGAAGCTATGTGCTGAAAAAATAAAATTTATAAAATCATAGTTGCTCCTGTTCTTGTATGCATACACCATGCTTTTAGCATACTCCATTTTTAACGTATCCAGGGCTCGCTTCATCTTATTCACTTCCAGTTGTGAAGTATATATATCGCTGTTTAAATTTTGTATTTGTCCGTTTATATTTTCAATTACATTTCCCTGAAGATCCATTTTTTTATTGATCAGGGATAGTTGACCAATACTCACTTTTGCATTCTTTTTGGTATCGTTCAACAATTTTTCAGTCTGGCCAATTTCTTTTCTTAATTGCTCACGCTGGCTTTGTAAAACCGCTTTATCATTGGATTGCTGCGCATGCGCGAAATGAATGAAAGAAAAAAATATAAAAAAAGTTGCAATTTTTTTTATCATCAAATATAATTTGGTGAAAGAATAGCGCTTTTCAGCAAGAGCAATGAAAGTAATAATTATTTCTTTTTATAGTTCTTTGGAACGCTATAAGGATATGATAATTCCTTGTTAAACTCGTATTGTTTAAAATTTAAAAAGATGCTTACGCTACTTTTTTCAGTGACCATAATTTGCCTGTATGTTGAAAACGGAAAATTATTTGCATTATCATAATCACTATAATAGAGGTCTGCTGTGCGGTTTTGAGTTACATCCCTGTCATCAAGTTTACTTTTTTCCAGCCTGTGATTATCAGATGAGATGGTTAAAAGATTTTTAAATAATGAATCCACTGTGCTGATGAGAAAATAATTTTCTGATTTTTTAAAAGAAAGAATACTATCTCCTACATAAATCGGATTTCCAATAAGCAAATCCTGGAGAGTGGAAAAGTTTAGTGGAATATGTGATACATTTTCCAGGTAATTAAGTGGGTGATCTTCGAAAGTTTTGTCCAGTTTATTTAAAATACTTATTGAGTTTGGTGTAATAAGAATTCTAAATGCTTCAATATTTAAAAAGGTAGCGCTTATCGATACCCAGATTACGCTGTCCTTCTTCATCCGGATAAATGCATTTACATCAGGTTGTTTCCCATTTCTATCTTCATATTGCACTTTCACTTTTGCAGAAAAAGTCTCAAATGGAATAATATTTTTTTTAAACGAATCAAGAAAAGCAATAGCGGGACTTATAGAATCAGCCGGTAGTGGGGTTGTAGTAAGCGTGACACTATCTTTTTTATTGATCGCTGTTTGTAATTTTTTTGTAGACCGGCATGCAAACAAACATGCTACAAAAAGTGAACAAAGTATTATTTTTAAAATGCGTTGATTCATATTTCTTTTTAATTTCCCGTGTGTCCAAAACCACCTTCACCACGTGAAGAAGTAGAAAGCAAACTTTCTTCCTGCCATTTTATTTTTTCCACTTTTGAAAAAATAATTTGAGCAATGCGGTCACCATTATTTACAGTAAAAGATTTGCCTGAAAGATTTACCAGGATCACCTTAATTTCTCCGCGATAATCACTATCAATAGTGCCGGGCGAATTTAAGCATGTGATGCCATGATTTATTGCGAGGCCACTTCTTGGGCGTACCTGCGCTTCCATGTCCTGAGGTATTTCAAGAAATAAACCTGTAGGTATTAATTTTCTTTCCAAAGACTCTATTGTAATTGGGAATTCAACATGCGCCATTAGGTCTAACCCTGAAGAGCCTATAGTTGCATATTTAGGAAAGGGATTGTTCGAAATATTCCTGATCTTAATATTGGTTTCTTCCATGGAGCGCCAAAGATAATAACAAATGGTGCGGAAACCTTTTACACCTCTTGACCATTTTGAACCTCTGGAACCCTTGGAACCTTTTGAACCTCTACGACTTTCTCACCAGCAACACAGTTGCATAAGCCGCTACACCTTCCTCCCGTCCTACAAATCCCATCTTTTCAGAGGTAGTAGCTTTGATCGATACGTCGCTATCATCCACCATTAATATTTCACTAATTACTTTTTGCATAGCAAGTATATAAGGTTTTAATTTAGGTAATTCCAGACAAACAGTTGCATCAATATTGCCGATTTCAAACTCCTTAGAAATAATGAGATCAAAAGTTTTTCTAAGTAAAATTTTACTATCAATATTTTTATAATTCTTATCGGTGTCGGGAAAATGAGTGCCAATATCTCCGAGACAAAGTGCACCTAGCATGGCATCGCAAATGGCATGCAGCAATACATCTGCATCACTATGTCCAAGTGCACCTTTATCATGAGGGATCAAAACACCCCCAAGCCAAAAATCCCTTGCTGGTACTAGTTGATGAAAGTCAATGCCGTAGCCTATTCTGAAAGGAATTCTTTTCAATTATAAAAATTTAATGAATAAAAAACGCCCCAAATATGAGGCGTTTTTTCTTATAAACAGGTATATAATTATTGATTACCACCCACTGCGGTTGATTTGTCTAAGTTAAATAACAAACTAAAACGCAAAGTATTTGATAACGGGTTTTGATTAACTCCACTTCCTGAAGGAATCAGGTAAGAAAAATTTAATCCAAACAAATTATAATTTAATCCAGCACCAACGGTAAAATATTTTCTATCTCCTTTGGTAGGAGCCTCATAAAAATATCCGGCCCTGAACATAAACTGGTTGTTATAAGAATACTCTGCACCTACTGAAACCTGGAATTCTTTAATTTCTTCACTAAAGCCTCCAGGTGCATCGCCGAACGAACTAAACCAGCTACTTACCACTCCTTTACTATGATAGTTTGCAAGACCCGCCGAGTCACCTATTGCAGGTGGTGTAGGTACTAATAATTTATTGATATCAAGGCCAAAAGTAACTTTACTTGTCTCATCAAATACGTTTACCCAAGCTAAACCCAAACCGAGGTTAGCAGGAATAAAATCCTTTTCTGTTGCATCCGTTGTATAACCTATTTTAGCTCCAAGATTGGAAAGTGTAATTCCATAATTCAATCCGGAACTGTTTCCGCCATCTGAACCATCCCGAAATAAGGAAAGATCACCTGCTACTGAACTACCTGTTTTATAAGTAGAGCCACTTGCAGATTGTCCGCTGGCCAGATTACTATTAATATATCTTAATGCAATACCCACTCCCAATTTTTCTGAAAGCTTCCGTGAATAACCTGCATCCACTGCAAATTCACGCGGACGATATTGTTGTAAAGGATTGCCCAGGTTGTCTGTGAACTGAATATTACCAAGACTAAAATATCTTAAAGATCCTGAAATAGCTTGTGTTTCATCTAGTTGATAGTATCCTGCAGCAGAAACAAGATATACATCATTTAAATCGAGGCCTTTAAGCCAAGGAGTATAGGTAAGCGCAATTGCGGAATTGCTTTTTGCAAAAGGGATTTTGGAAAGATTCCAAAAAATGGAACTGGCATCAGGTATTGTAGCTATTCCTACATCCCCCATACCGCCTGATCGCGCATCTGGTGAGATTCTTAAAAACGGAACTGCCGTAGTTACTACATTTATAGGTTGTGCACTTTGTGCATTCACTGATGTTGCTACGCAAATCAATAAGACAAATGTTGCAAGTTGCAAGGTGGCTCTTTTCATGTGTAATTTATTTTTTTTGGGTACATAAAACAAGTATATGCTATCTGCGCAAATCATATGCGGGCGTGCTTGTACTTTTTCATGTTGATGTATTCTGATCAGGTAGAGGTAATCTCTATAGAAGGTTCAAATTTGAGGTTCTTACAAAATTTATTTTTTCCGGGCAGTTATAATGGTAACTAAATAAAGCGCAAAATAACAATATAAACTTAAAAAAAATGCAATCTTCCGATAAATTTCCAGAGTTATATAAAATAATATTATCAAACGAAAATACAGTATTTATATTGTTATTGAACGGTTGAATAATGAGAATGCAATGGTTACTCGACCACTTTCACGACTTATAAAACTTTAAAACTAATAAATGTTAAATGGCCTAATTTCCAGAAATAAGGGATTCAATTTAATATATTATCTATAGGCCATAAGTAATTGGGATTGATAATTGTGAAGGGTTTGATAAAGTACATTTAGATATTATTTTTTATGAGTGAACTGCTCCTTCAAAATCAAATAAAGTTTTTATATTCGCAGATACAAAGTAACCCCTATCGCACAATATCTACGAGCACCTTTCGTTATTTAATCTGCAAAACGCATATACATGTATAAAAAATTATCCCCTGGGACCCTGACCCTGGTTGTATTAGCAGCTTCACTATCATTTGGAGCCTGTAAAAATGGAAGTATCTTCTCGAAGAAAAAAGATAAGTCTTCTGTTACAGGATGGAATTATGATGATAAAAATTATGGCAACTTCCATGTACTGAAAGCAAAGGAACAAAAAGCTGGCCCTGGGTTAGTTTTTGTACAAGGCGGTACTTTTGTTATGGGTGCTAAAGAAGATGATGTAATGGGAGATTGGAACAATGTGCCACGCCGTGTGAGTGTTAACTCTTTTTATATTGATGAAACCGAAGTAGCGAACGTACACTACCGCGAATATCTTTATTGGTTGGGCAATACTTTTAATGGTGATACTACCATTATGCGTATGGCGCTTCCGGATACACTCGTTTGGAGAAGTGAACTTGCCTATAATGAACCTTATGTAGAATATTATTTCCGCTACCCTGCTTATAATTATTATCCTGTGGTAGGTGTTACCTGGGAGCAAGCCCATGATTTTTGCGTTTGGCGGACAGATAGGGTCAATGAAAAAGTATTAATAGATAAAGGATATTTAAACAAGAAAGCACCGCTTGCTGCAATGAAAGGTGGCGAAGGTGAACAGACTTTTAATACGGATACTTATTTAATAGATCCTGAAATGATCAATAACAAAACTGCTCCTAAAAAAGGTGGTTTAAAAGATGTTGCAGGTCGTACCCGTAAAGTGATAACTTTTGAAGATGGTATTTTATTACCAGGTTACCGCCTGCCTACTGAAGCAGAATGGGAATATGCCGCTTACGGTATGATTGCTGAAAATCCTAAGCCACGTACCAAAGAAAAAAATCATGGTGAAGAATTATTTTCTAACCAACAGGTATATTCATGGAGTAAAAATGTAAACGGATTGCGTGACAATCGTCGTGGTAGCTGGCAGGGACAATTTTTGGCCAACTTTAAAAGAGGAAATGGTGACGTAATGGGCGTAGCCGGTGGATTAAATGACCGTGCTGCAATACCGGGACCAATCAAATCATTTTATCCAAATGGTTTTGGTTTGTATAACATGAGTGGCAACGTGAGTGAGTGGGTTGGTGATGTTTATCGCCCTATGAACTCTATGGATGTTGATGATGTAAACCCTTATCGTGGTAATAAATTTGAGAAGTATTATAAAAATTCAAATGGTGAATATGAAAGAGATACATTGGGCCGTTTGAAAAAAGCAGTCGTTACCGATGCTGAGGCTGAGAACAGGCGTAACTATCAGAAAGGTGATGTGATCAACTACCTTGATGGTGACTCTATAAGCAATGTAACATATGGTTACGGAATTACTTCTTTAATAAGTGATAAATCAAGAGTGGTAAAAGGTGGTAGCTGGAATGATATGCCTTACTGGCTTTCACCGGGATCTCGACGCTTTATGGAACAAGACCAGGCAAGCAGCACAGTAGGTTTCCGTTGCGCTATGACAAGGTTAGGTAGTCCTGAAGGAAATGGCTTTAAAGAAGGAAATATATTCGGGAAGAGAAAACAGAATAAGAAGAAAAAAAATTAGAATTTTTTTTAAATAAAGTAAAACCTCTTAATTTTTTTAAGAGGTTTTTTTATGCCATTTTTTTTAAATTTCACAAAGACAGGAAGTACCTCTTTGAAAAAATGTAGATTGCGATATGTTTAAAATTATTTCACTGCTTTTATTATTTACGCTTCCCACTTTTTTAAATGCGCAAGATTTAAAAAGGGCCAGGGACTATGGAGTGAAAATAGGAGTCTTGCCTACAGGCAAACTAAATGCAATTACCGATGTGCCGGGAGTGAAAGTAGGCCAAACTACTTTGATAGAAGGCGACTCTATCAGGACAGGAGTTACAGCGATTTTACCTTATGATGGAAATATTTTTCAGCAAAAAGTTCCCGCAACAATTTTTGTTGGAAATGGCTTTGGAAAGCTTGCAGGAAGCACGCAGGTAAATGAATTGGGCAACCTGGAAACTCCAATCATTCTTACCAATACATTAAATGTGTCCACTGCTTTGGAGGCATTAATAAATTATACCTTAAAGGAAAAAGGAAATGAAGAAGTAAGATCTGTAAATGCAGTAGTGGGAGAAACCAATGATGGATACTTAAATGATATCCGGGGGAGGCATGTAACAGCAAAGGATGTTTTATCAGCCATAAATAATGCTAAGGGTGGTGCGATAGAAGAAGGTAACGTAGGCGCAGGAACGGGAACAGTTTGTTTTGGTTTCAAAGGTGGAATTGGAACAGCATCCAGGAAATTGCCGGAGAGTTTAGGAGGATTTACTATAGGCGTTTTGGTGCAGACAAATTTTGGCGGTGTGTTGCAAATTGATGGTGTACCCGTGGGTGAAGAGTTGGGCAAGTTCAGTTTTAGCAGGGAACTTATAAAAAAAGCAGATGGCTCTTGTATGATCGTTGTAGCAACTAATGCTCCTTTAGATCATCGTAATCTAATGCGACTTGCCCAACGTGCTATTTTAGGAATGGGAAAAACAGGTGGTATCGAATCTAATGGAAGTGGTGATTATGTGATTGCTTTTTCTACAGCGGATAGTTTGAGGGTTCCTTATAATGAAAGTCAAAAGATTTTAAATAATTCTTTATTAAGCAATGATGCAATGACACCCTTGTTCATGGCCACCATTGAAGCAACAGAAGAAGCAATTATTAATTCACTCTTTGCAGCTAAAACTATGTCTGGTGTTGATGGCCACATAGTTGAGTCTTTACCTTTGGATAAAGTCATTCCCATTTTAAAAAAATATAACAGGATAGTAAAATGAGCTCAGTTTATTCAATAATTAACGGAGAATTTGTTTTAAAAAACGAAAGCGCGATTCTAATTTCAGACCTTGCTATCCAGCGCGGCTATGGCATTTTTGATTATTTCAGAACAATTAAAAATGATCCGGTATTTTTAGTTGAACACTTAAACAGATTTTATTTTTCTGCTTCAGAAATGTTTATGGATCCGGGTTACACGCGTGAAGAATTAAAAGGGCTAATTAAACTTTTAATTGAAAAAAATAATATTGCTGATTCTGGAATTCGCCTCACTCTGACTGGTGGCTATTCTGAAGATGGTTATAGTCCGGCCACGCCGAATTTATTGATAACTCAAACAGCATTCTCATTCAATCGGGATAATTTCAACAAAGGAATTAAGCTCATCACCTTCCCATATCAAAGACAATTACCTCATGTCAAAACGATTGATTATTTAATGGCTATCCACCTTCAAAAATTAATTAAAGAAAAAGGTGCCGATGACGTTTTGTATTATCACAATAATGAAATCACTGAGTGCCCACGCGCCAATGTCTTTTTTATTAATAAAAATGAGGAAGTATTAACTCCCTCAAAAAACATTTTGAGTGGAATAACAAGGAAAAAGATTCTTGGATTTCCGGAATTTAATACCAGGGAAAGTATAATAAAACTTTCCGATGTTCCTGATTTCAGGGAAGTCTTCATTTGCAGCACGACAAAGAATGTTTTACCTGTTTTAGCAGTTGATGGGAAAATAATCGGTGATGGTAAACCAGGTGAAATTACCCGTAAGATTTATGAAGATCTTCTCTCGATAAAGGAAAAGTAGCCATAGTTGGTGTTGCGAGCCCCCAGCTGTTTTGGCTTCTCCATCGATTATTATCGATTGAAGTTGTTCAAATGAAAAAAACTAAAATACAAACGCTGTATTTTCGCGTCGCAATATCTCTTTTCTTACCAGGAGGTTTTTGTTTGAATAACTTTTTAAAACATGTTTGAATTTCACAAGGACAGGAAGCGCTATTTTGATATGCAGGAAATAAATGCAACTGATTATGTAATCCCATTTATTGAGCAAACATTCAAAATAATACCGGGTATGCGCGTGCTGGAAATAGGCGCAGGAGAGGGCGGTGTGCTCAAAGCATTTGTAAATAGAGGCTGTATAGGTGTGGGAGTGGAGTTGGATAAAGGCCGGGTAGAAAATGGAGAATTATTTCTACGTGAAGACATCGCCCAGGGAAAGATTACCTTTTTTGCAAATGATATTTATAATGAAACTTCGGAGAATTTGGGCGGCCGCTTTGATATTATTGTTTTGAAAGATGTGATAGAACACATACATGATCAGGAAAAACTAATTGCATGGTTACATGAATTTTTAAATGTAAATGGCGTTATTTTTTTTGGCTTTCCTCCCTGGCAAATGCCCTTTGGTGGCCATCAGCAAATGTGTACGCGTGCATTATCAAAAGCTCCATGGTTTCATTTATTACCTGCGTCATTGTATAGTGGTCTTATGAAATTAAGTGGTGAGCCACAGCCGGTGATTGATTGCTTATTGGAAATAAAAGAAACGGGCATTTCCATTGAGCGTTTCGAAAAAATAATTAAGCAAAACCAGTATTCAGTTGTAGAAAAGAAACATTACCTCATTAACCCTATTTATATATTCAAATTTGGCTGGAAGCCGCGTACACAAGCTAAATTCATTTCCCAGATTCCGTGGCTTCGTGATTTTGTTACCACGTGCGTATATTACCTGGTAGCGAGTGAGAAGAAAAAAGTTGTAGTAAATAGCATTAATTAAAAATCGTAACTTAGGTATCCAATTAAAAAATTATGCAATACGGACAAATAAGTATAGACATGGAAACTATGGGAGGAACTCCAACCTTCGCCGGGACAAGAGTTCCTATTCAGACGCTCTTCGATTACATTGAAGGTGGTGATGATTTGAATGAATTTCTTGATGATTATCCATCTGTTTCAAAATCAGCCGCATTAGAAATATTAGAAATGGCTAAAAGATCGTTGACGACTGAAAAAATACTTTATGAAAATTTTGCTTGATGAAAACTTGCCCAAACAATTAAAATTAGATTTTGGATCACACTATAATGTGAAAACAGTAAGAGATTTGGGGTGGTTGGGAAAAAAGAATGGGGAACTTTTAGGGTTAGCAGCTTTTAATGGCTTTGATTTTTTTGTCACAATTGACAAAAATCTCCGTTATCAGCAGAATCTTGATCGCTTTGATTTAAAAATCTTTTTATTATTAGCAACTAATAATCGCAGAAAAACCTTGCAATTATTAATTGAAAAAATAAAATCAAGGATAAATGAAGCAGATTTGCAAAAAATAACTGAAATCTCCTGATGATTTTATTCTTTTCTGATTTTATTCTTTCGAAACGTCCAGGCATATACCTTATTTTTTACAGCCGCTAAATGATTATTTTTGCGGCGAAAATAAATGTAACCGCTTGCCTGATATAATTCACCTTTTACCGGAAAATATAGCCAACCAGATCGCAGCAGGAGAGGTGATACAAAGGCCGGCAAGCGCAGTAAAAGAATTACTGGAAAATGCCGTAGATGCAGGGGCTACTGAAATTCAATTGTTTGTAAACGATGCCGGTAAAGCGCTTGTCCAGGTGATAGATAATGGGAAAGGCATGAGTGAAACTGACGCACGCATGTGTTTTGAACGTCATGCTACATCCAAAATAAAAAATATTGACGACCTCTTTCACATAAAAACAATGGGCTTTCGGGGAGAAGCCCTTGCAAGTATTGCCGGTGTTGCCCAGGTAGAAATAAAAACAAAGAAAGCAGGTGAAACGACGGGCACTTGTATTGAAATAGAGAATAGCATTGTTCAATCTCAGCAACCGGTTGCTACGCAGGAAGGCACTAATATTAGCATGAAGAATTTATTCTTTAATGTACCTGCCAGAAGGAATTTTTTAAAAAGTAATTCCTCTGAACTGCGCCAAATCATTGATGAATTCATTCGTGTCGCAATGTCATTTCCTGAAATATTTTTTTCACTCTCTTCAAATGGCCAGGAAGTTTTTCATCTTGAAAAGGGTTCATTAAAACAAAGGATCATACAGATATTAGGGAACAACTATAATAGTAAATTGGTAAGTGTAAAGGAAGATACTGACTATCTAAATATTTATGGATTTGCAGGTAAACCTGAAACCGCTAAAAAGACAAGAGGTGATCAGTATTTCTTTGTGAATAACCGATTTATTAAAAGCGCTTACCTCAATCATGCAGTGATGAATGCATTTTCAGAAATGATTCCAAAAGATTCATTTCCGATGTACACGCTTTTTATAGAAATTGATCCTTCAAGGCTGGACATCAATGTGCATCCGACCAAACAGGAAATAAAATTTGAAGATGAAAAGCTGATATATGCATTTGTTCAATCAGCCGTAAAGCATGCGTTGGCGCAGTTTAGCATTACTC
>JBDTXP010000005.1:0-28352 GCA_040006135.1 Ginsengibacter sp.
GACTTTGATCAAAATGATCTTTCTAAAGTTGGAGAGTTTTCCAGTGTGTGGCATGATGCGCAATTTCCGCGGATATAGACCTCACAGGTTTCAAAAACCTGTAAGGTCTTTTAAACTTACTTGTAATCAATAACTCACCCGGGTTTACGTCATTGCGAACGCAGTAAAATCCTGAATTGAAAGAAGATTTTAAAGGCGTGAAGCAATCTCATTCCTATTTTAAATCCTGAAAATACCCACCAAAGTTGTCCCGTAGGAATAAAAAGACATCACAGGTTTCCAAAACCTGTGAGGTTTCCATCTATTGCATGCAAATGCCACTAATCATAAAGTTTATTGCAACATTTTCTTTCTTCCTGTATATTGTGTTGTTATTATTTTAAACTTATTGCTCATGCCGGTATTAACTGTTGAAAATTTATCCAAGAATTACGGAAATATTAAAGCGCTCAAGAATGTGAGCTTTTCTGTTCCCGAAGGTTCGGTTTTCGGAATTCTCGGACCCAATGGAAGTGGAAAAACCACTTTGCTTGGAACGATAACTGATATTCTCAAGCCTACTTCCGGGGATTACAAATTATTTGATGAAACACCTGCTGCAAAGCACAGGCGACAAATGGGAACGCTATTAGAGACGCCCAATTTTTACCATTATTTATCCGGCAAAAAAAATCTTGAGATTGCAGCGGCTATCAAGCAACATGGAGCAGATGAAATAGAACAGGTTTTAGAAACTGTGGATCTAGCCAGGAGAAAAGATTCCCGATTCAGCACTTATTCTTTAGGAATGAAACAAAGGCTTGCGATCGCTTCCGCATTGTTAGGAAATCCGCCGGTGCTCATTTTTGACGAGCCAACAAATGGCCTTGATCCTGTGGGTATTGCTGAAATAAGATCATTGATGAGAGAGTTGAATCGCCAGGGAAAAACGATCATCATGGCCAGCCATCTTTTGGATGAAGTAGAAAAAGTATGTACACATGTGGCTATTTTAAAAAGAGGAGACCTCATTACAACAGGAAATGTAAATGAGATTTTATCTAATGAGGACCTTGTAGAAATTGGCTGTAGCGATAATGAAAAATTATTTTCTTTATTGCAAAATTATCCTGCAAAAAATAGCGTGATGCAGGAAGCGGGTTATATAAAATTATATTTCGCTGTCAACACTGCCTCACTCTCAGATGTGAATGAATTTTGCTTTAAAAATGGTATCATCCTGAACCATCTTTTGTTGAAGAAAAAAAGCCTGGAATCTAAATTTTTTGAGCTTACCAATAACTAAAAAAATGCTGCAATTATTAAAAATTGAATGGCTTAAAGTAAAAAACTACAAAGCATTCTGGATATTTTCAATTCTTTATTTCTTTTCAATTTTAGGTATTAACTATACGGGTTATTATGTAAATGAACTGACTGCGCAAAATTTACCCATGAGTCAAATGATGATCGGTACTCCGTTTTCATTTCCTAAAGTGTGGGCAACTGTTGGCTATATGAGCAGTTGGCTTTTGTACTTTCCGGGCATTCTGTTCATTATGTTATTGACAAATGAATTCAATTTTAAAACGCACCGGCAAAATATTATTGATGGCTGGACCCGCAGTGAGTTTATTTCTGTTAAGTTTTTGTTCGCACTCATTTTTTCTTTTGTGGCTACAATATTTAATTTTTTGGTAGCATTGCTATTTGGCTCAATTACAACAGGTTCTCATTTTGCTTTTGCAGGAATGGAAAACGTTGCATATATTTTTATTCAAACGTTTGCTTACATTTCATTCGCGATGTTCCTGGCAGTTTTATTTCGCAAAAGTGGTGCTGCGATTGCCGTGTTCTTTCTCTATGGGCTTATTTTTGAGTTTTTGTTTACATTATTGATCAACGTAAAACTTGACCTCACACCTGTTGGTTATTTTCTTCCACTCCAGGTTACCGATGTAATGCTTCCAATTCCTTTTGGTGGTAAAATAATTTATAAAGGAGCTCCGGAAATGTGGACCCTGGTTTTAGGAAGCTTGGTATACATTTCAGCTTATTACTTTTTTGCGCTAAGAAAATTTACAAAAGAAGATTTGTAAGTACATTTTATTTTTTGAAAGGTCGTCCGCTATAAACGGGTTTTTCGTAATTATTTTTTTAAAAAAAGAAATTTTTTAATTGGCTGATAATATGGCGTATTACAATATCTTTTTTATCATAATTGCTTCCGTCAGTTTTACTTTGAAACTTATTAGCCTTAAGCACGCCGTTAAAGAAAAAAATAAAGGAAGAATCAAGTCAGACCTGTTATTTTTATTTCTTATGATCGTCATAGTAGCTGTAATAATTAATTTGTAATTTAATTTTAAACGAGGAATCAATTTGGTGCCTTTTTTAAGCATATGCTAACTGGTTTTCCATTTATTCTTACTTCTTCTTTAATAATTGATCCAGGGCGGATTCCAGCGTAGGATAGAGAAAGGTAAATCCGGTAGATTTTATTTTTTTACAACTTACATTAGAACTTTTTAAAATTTCGGTACTTCTTTTTCCAAGTAGAAGTTTTAGGATAAATTGAGGTATGTGAATAGGCGTGTAAAAAAGGTTACGCATTTTTTTTGCAAGGTGAATCATAAATTCTTTCTGAGTCACAGGATTTGGAGATACGGCATTATAACTGTCAGACATAAACGAATTTTCAATAGACGCTACATACATTCTGCAAAGGTCATCAATGTGTATCCAACTGATCATCTGTTTTCCTTTTCCGAAAATAGCTGCCACACCAAATTGTAATGGGCGTTTAAATTCTGTAAATGCACCACCCTCATTACTTAATACGATACCCGTTCTTAATTTTACTAATCTTACACCCAATTCTTCAACAGGTTTTACTGCCGCTTCCCAGAGTACACAAGTCTCTCCAAGAAAATCTTCAGCAGGCAGATCCGTTTCTACAAAAGCCTGATCTGATATATCTTTATCTTTTTTGCCATACCAACCAATTGCAGAGGCGGAGACAAAACTTTTTACTTTATGCTTTTGTTTATAAAGTATTGATATAATAAGTGCTGCGCTTTTGGTACGGCTCTCAATAATTATCTTTTTATATTCTTCTGACCAATTTTTATCCATTACCCCCGCACCCGCGAGATGAACAATGTGATCACACGCATTTACATCAGCTTCATCTATTTTGCCATCTTTTACATTCCAATATGAATACTTAATCTTAGGGTTACCAGATTTCATTTTAGCATCACGGGTCAAAATAATAACGTGGTAATTTTTTTCTAATAAATGCCTTGTTAAATTTGAACCAATAAGGCCGGTTCCACCTGATAGAAGGACTGTGGACATATTATTATTCGTAAATTAGATAGTGTGTAAATTTACTTCTTTAAATCAAGAAGGCAGGTATAAGAGTTTGAGTGACAGTTACTACTGGTTGAAGAGTATTTTAAATTAGAGAGCATTCCGTTTTAAATTTTAAAAACATATTTAATGAAATATATTTTATTGCTTTTTGTTTGGCTAAGCGTTTCCGATAAAAGTTTTAGCCAGCAAATAACTTATAGTGAAGCTGAATCCAACGATCTGCGCACACTAAATTTTGAGATCATTGGAAAAATTCACCAGAATTTTTTAATTTATAAAAATTTCAGGAATGAAAACTATATAAGTGTTCTGGACGCAAAAATGGACCAGGTAAATAAAACGAACCTGAAGTTTCTGCCTGAAAAAACATTGAATGTTGATTTTATTGTTTATCCAGATTTTGCATGGATGATTTATCAATTCCAGAGGAGAAATATTGTTCACTGCATGGCAGTTAAAATAAATGAAGATGGGAAATTATTGACTGACCCTTTTGAACTTGATACAACTTCTATTTCTTTTTTTGCTAATAATAAAATTTACAGCACTATAAAAAGTGAAGATAAGAGCAAGGTGATGGTGTACAAAATTCAAAAGAAGAATGATCGTTTTAATTTTACAACGCTTCTTTTTAATGATAGCCTAAAGCTGCTGGAAAAAAAACAAATGCTTACAACATTTGATGAGCGTAATAATATCTTCAGTGATTTTTTTGTGACTAATAAAGGCACCTTTGTTTTCACCAAGGGAAATAAATCTGCATCCCGCGATTTTATTGAGCAACTAGATCTCGTTACAAAACATGTCGGGCAGGATAGTTTTTCATTAACCTCTTTTAATCTTGATGGTAATTTACTTGATGAAATAAAATTGAAGGTGGATAATCAAAATGGTAATTATTTGATTAATTCATTCTATTATACAAAACGTCGGGGGAATGTAGAAGGATTATACACTGCCGTATATAATGAAATAAACAATGTATTGTCCGTTCAAAAATTTTTACTCTTTAGTGATGCATTAAGGCAGCAGGCTAAAAGCGAAGGAAATAATCGTACAGCGTTCAATGATTTTTTTATCAGGGATGTAAATCTTAAAAAGGATGGAGGATTTATTCTTACCACTGAAGATTTTTATTCGCAGGGTCGTAGTAATCCCTGGAACAGGTATGATTATTTGTATGGCTCTCCTTATTTCTCACCATATTATTTTAACTATAATTCGCCATATTCCAATGGCTATTATAACAATCGGTTTTTCAATTCATCACAGGTACGGTATTATTATAATAATTTATTAGTATTAAGCATGAGCCCAAGCGGTGATATTGAATGGAGTGAAGTGATACGCAAATCGCAATATGATGATGATAATGATAATTATTTATCCTATGCTTTAATGCTTACCGGTGGCCAGTTACACTATCTGTTTAATGAAGTTGAGAGGCGCAGTCAAATGTTGAATGACCAAAGTATTAATGGTGATGGGAAACTTACCAGGAATCCGCCTTCGAGGGGCCTTGACAGAGGTTATGAGTTTATGGCGCGGTACGGCCACCAGGTGAGTAATAATGAGATCATAATTCCTTGCACGTATAGAAACTATATTGTGTTTGCTAAAATTGAATATTAGGATAATTTAGTGCATACTTTAAAATTTGTAGGCACTCAACTTCTGTATTTACCTTTATTTTAAATTGAGCTAACAAAAGCAGAGCGAAAAAAAGAGATCCGTATCTAAGACGCACCCTTCTGCTTTACAGTTAATTTGATACCAAATAATTTAAGCGTTTTGCTCAATCATTTGTTGGAATTTTCATATTCTTAAGGTCTCCTGTTAGTACATTAAAATTAATACCTTTTTATTTTTAACTTTGCGCTTAGCTTTTCAAATTCCAGTTATGCAGGTGAAAGCTCATTAGAAATTTTCAAATTTTATATTTCCTAAAGTAATCCACTAATTGTGACAGGTATTTTTAAAGCCAACAATCCACTAAATACTTTTCTTCTATTCGTGTATGGCTTATTACTAAAAATCGGTTGGTTTCTTCATGCGGAACCAGGGCCAAGCATAAAGCAAAACTTATTTAGCAAAACTCCGGTAGATATTTTTACCGACTTCCTGGACACACATTCATTTCTTTTTTATTTGCTGGCGTACCTTTTAATTTATTTCCAGGCAATTACGATCAACAACCTTATTACGAGCCGGCGTATGATGGCGAAACCTAATTATTTGCCTGCTATGAGTTACCTGTTGATTACCTCGTTATTTTATGAGTGGAATGTTTTAAGCGCTCCACTTATATCAGGTACATTATTGTTGTGGGCTTTCTCTCTCATGACCCGATTTTATAATTACAAAAATGGTAAAGGCATAATTTTTAATGCAGGTCTTCTTGTGGGTATCAGCTCGTTTGTCTACCTTCCTTCTGCCGGGTTTATTTTGCTAATTATTTTTTCTTTACTTATCACACGGCCACCAAAAGTTGCAGAGTGGATTGTTGCATTTCTCGGATTTATAATTGCCTGGTATTTTTTGTTTGCCTGGCTTTTTCTTTCTAATAGGTTGTATTCATTTAATCTACCCCGACTGATAGTTGCATATCCTGCCATTATAAATAATACATGGGTTTATATTCGGCTTATCGGCTTGCTGGTTTTGGGGTTCACAGGAGGTATTTTTATACAATCTTCTGCGGCCAGGCAAGTAGTTCAGGTAAGAAAATTATGGACATTGCTATTATTGTATTTCATTTTTGGCTTTTTTATACCATTTATAAATCCCGGCTATCATCTCGAATATTGGGTGATCGCTTTATTGCCATTGGCTGCATTTATTGGGGCAGCATTTTTTGGTTTAGGTAAATGGATGTCCTTAATCGCTCATTGGGTAATTGCCGGAGCCGTTATCTATGTTGAATATTTTATGTGATTAACTTACTTACAATAAATTTGCGCAAGCTTTAAAATTTTTTATAAATGAAATTTGGTGTGGTAATTTTCCCTGGGTCCAATTGCGATCGTGACATGATAAGAGCACTACAGCATGATCTTAATATGGAAGTAGTTGTATTGTGGCATAAAGAAAAAGATCTTTCCATGTTTACAACAGACGATTGTATTGTATTACCCGGAGGATTTAGTTATGGGGATTATTTAAGATGCGGAGCAATAGCACGTTTCAGTCCGATGATGCAAAGTGTAATTGGATTTGCGAACAAAGGGGGTAAAGTGCTGGGAGTTTGTAATGGCTTTCAAATTCTTTGCGAAAGCGGACTATTGCCAGGAGTATTATTGCAGAATGCAAATACAAAATTTGTATGCAAAAATATTTTTATAAAAAATGAAACTACCGCAACTGTCTCTAAAATTCCAATTGCGCATGGTGAGGGCAGATATTATATCGGTTCGGAAGGTTTAGAGCAACTTGAAAAAAATGATCTCATAGTTTACCGCTATTGTAATGAACAGGGAGATGTACATATTGATTTTGCACCCAATGGTTCATTAAACGGAATTGCAGGTATACGAAATTTTGAAGGAAACATAACGGGCATGATGCCGCATCCTGAAAGAGCCTGCGCCACTCCACTTGGTAACACTGATGGAAGAAAAATTTTCACGGAATTATTTTCGTTGAAATTGATGGAAATGCAGTCCTGATTTTCCTATGCTTATTTGAATGGTGTTTGTGTTCTACGAATCTTAAAATTTACCGCATAAAAAAATCCTTTCCCGGTTCGGGAAAGGATTTCAATGTTGAATTTAAGTTTATTTATAAAGCTATTTGGCGCTCTACCATCATCTTCCTAAGATTGATAAGGCCATAGCGCATACGACCAAGTGAAGTATTAATGCTACATCCGGTGAGTGCTGAAATTTCTTTAAAACTCAGATCGGCAAAGTGACGCATTATTATCACTTCTTTCTGATCTTCAGGCAGCAGGTCGAGCATTTTTCTTACACGCTCGTGGCTTTGCCCCTGGATCATTTTTTCATCTATGCCTGCTTCTGAAAAGTTAAGCACTTCAAATATATCATGATCATCGCTGGTCTTGATAGAAGGACTTCTTTTAACTTTTCTGAAATGGTCAATGCAAGCGTTGTGTGCAATACGCATTACCCAGGGTAAGAATTTCCCTTCATCATTGTAGCGTCCGCCATTTAGGGTGTCAATTACTTTGATAAACACGTCCTGGAAAATATCTTCAGCGAGATACTTATCTTTTACCAATAGGTAAATGGATGTGTAGATCTTGTCTTTGTAGCGGGTAACAAGTGTGGAAATTGCTTGAGTATCTCCTTCAAGATACTGTTGGATCAATTCATGATCCGGCAGATTGTTCATGGTCTTCATGAGCGGTTACGGTTTTTGGTTTAGGATATTGTGTAAGCCAGTTTAAAAGAAAAATTTCAGAGACTTTAAACCATTTGGTTTTTTCTATCCTCAAATCTTTCAGAAAAATTGGAAGAATAAAAGTAGCAGTAATTATTTTATTTCCAAATGATTTCTTAATTTTTTTTATCAAAATCACAAAATTGAGGAATACCACTTTTAAAGATTGCGCGTAAAATTACTATTCATTATTTTTGCACTTCTATAATGAATTCAACTAAAGTTTCCCCCTCAAAAAAGTATGCTTTAAGCAAAAATTCTAATGATATTTATATCAAAGGCGCTCGAGTGCACAATCTTAAAAATATTGATGTTACTATTCCAAGAAACAAGTTTATAGTAGTGACGGGTGTATCCGGCTCAGGCAAAAGCTCGCTTACCATAGATACGTTATTTGCAGAAGGCCAAAGAAGATATGCTGAAAGCATGAGCGCTTATGCAAGGCAGTTTATGGCGCGCATGAATAAACCTGATGTAGATTACATAAACGGCCTTTGTCCTGCAATTGCGATAGAACAAAGAGTAACTACTAAAACTCCAAGATCGACTGTTGGTAGCATGACAGAGATCTATGATTATCTCCGCTTATTATTTGCAAGAATAGGAAAAACAATTTCGCCTATAAGCGGGCGGCTGGTTAAAAAGGATGATGTATCAGATGTAGTTGAAATGCTTCATGGCCTGAAAAAAAATGATAAGGTTTTATTGATTGTTCCTTTTAAAGTTTCTCCGAACAGAGATATGCAGGAAGAGTTGAACATTCTTATGCAAAAAGGATTTTCACGGCTTTATATTGGAAAAAAAATAATTCGTATTGAAGAACTTCAAGAAACGAAAAATCTTCAAGAGGTAATAGAACATAAAACCTCTTATGTATTGGTTGACCGGTTTGTGATAAAAGATTTTGATGAGGAAGAATTACATCGTATTTCTGATTCCGTCAATACCGCATTTTATGAAGGTGAGGGGGAGTTGGTTTTGGAAATAAATGGAGACAAAAATATTCACTTCTCAAATAAATTTGAGTTGGATGGTTTACGTTTTGAAGAACCTGTGCCCAATCTATTTTCATTTAATAATCCTTTTGGAGCCTGCCCGGTTTGTGGAGGTTTTTCACTGATACTGGGCATTGAACCCGACCTGGTAATTCCTGATAAACGATTAAGCGTTTATGAAAATGCTATAGCCCCATGGCGGGGTGAAAAACTTGGTCTTTGGAAAGAAAAATTAATAAAAGCAGCACGTCATTTTGATTTTCCGGTACATAAGCCAATCATTGATCTTACCACCGCACAGTATGATCTTTTATGGACCGGAAATGAATATTTTGGAGGCCTCAATGATTTTTTTAAAGAGGTAGAACAAAACTTATATAAAATTCAATACAGGGTGTTACTAAGCCGCTATCGTGGCCGTACACTATGTTCAGAATGCAATGGCTATCGCCTGAGAAAAGAGGCACTGTATGTAAAGATCAATGATAAACATATTGGCGAATTGGGCGAGATGCCGGTGAGAGATCTTGAAAAATGGTTTGCAGATCTTGAGCTGTCTGAGTATGATGCCGCAGTTGCAAAGAGGATACTAACAGAAATCAACACACGTTTACAAATATTGAAAAAAGTAGGTCTTGGCTATCTTACTTTGAATAGGCTGGCTAACTCAATAAGCGGTGGTGAAAGTCAGCGTATACAACTTACACGGAGCCTCGGCAGTAACCTTACCGATTCTTTATATATTCTGGATGAACCTTCTATCGGTCTTCATTCACGGGATACAGAAAATCTCATAAGCGTATTAAAAGAATTACAATCGCTGGGAAATACAGTAGTAGTGGTAGAGCATGATGAAATGATGATGCGTGAAGCTGACCATATAATTGATATGGGACCTCTTGCGAGCCACCTTGGTGGTGAAGTAATTGCAGCAGGAGATTACCAGGAAATTATTGATAATCCTCAAAGCCTTACAGGTAAATATTTAAAAGGTGAATTGAAAATAGAGCCACCAAAAGTTGTGCGTACCTGGAGTGAATCAATTACGTTAAGTGGAGCACGGCAAAATAATTTGAAAAATATTGATGTAGTATTTCCGCTGCAGGTGCTTTGTGTAGTAAGTGGGGTAAGTGGTAGTGGTAAAACTACACTGGTAAAACAAATACTTTATCCGGCTATAAAAAAATTAAAAGGCGAATTTGCTGATAAGGTTGGATTGAGCAAAGGGATTACCGGCGATCTTGATGAAATAAGCCAGGTGGAAATGATAGATCAGAATCCAATTGGAAAATCATCGCGTAGTAATCCTGTTACTTATATAAAAGCATATGATGATATACGCGAGTTATTTAGTCAGCAGCCACTAAGTAAAATAAGGGGATATCAGCCTAAATATTTTTCCTTTAATGTGGATGGCGGCCGCTGCGATGCATGTAAAGGAGAAGGAGAGCAAGTTGTGGAAATGCAGTTCCTTGCAGATGTGCACCTGGTATGTGATGTATGCAGCGGTAAAAGATTTAAGCAGGAAATCCTTGAGGTGCAATATCATAATAAAAATATTTATGATGTGCTGGAAATGAGTGTGGATGAAGCCATTCACTTCTTTAAGGAACACGGTACTGAAGGCAAGAAAAAAGATTCATGTGCAGAAAGTGTTGCAAAAAAAATCCAAACGTTGAGTGATGTAGGATTGGGCTATATTAAATTAGGACAGTCTTCAGATACGCTCTCAGGTGGCGAAGCGCAAAGAGTAAAGCTAGCTTCCTTTCTCGGAAAAGGAAAAGGCGCAGGTAAGTTGTTATTTATATTTGATGAGCCTACCACAGGATTGCATTTTCATGATATAAAGAAATTATTAGCGTCCTTTAATGCATTGATTGAACAAGGACATTCAATTATAGTAATCGAACATAATACGGATGTGATCAAATCTGCGGACTGGGTAATAGACCTTGGTCCTGGTGCCGGTGATGAAGGAGGTAATCTTGTATATGCGGGTGTGCCTAAAGGATTAAAAAAGGTCAAAGAAAGTTTTACCGGAAAATATTTATAGAGTTGAAGTATTTAAATATTTTTTCTCAATACATAACTCATCATTCAAAACTACTATCTGAGCCTGTTACTATCCTTAATCAATTTACTATCTCTGTAAATTCCCTGCGCAGCCATTATTAAAAAGATAATAATTAAAATATGCAGTGCCGACCAAATACTATAACTGCCTTGCGAATATTTATTTGTCTCACGGATATATAAAAAGATGATGAGAAATTCCACCAGAAGAGCGGCTATTATAATTCTCATTTGAATGCTACGTTGCTTAAATAAAAAAATATTAATGAGGATACCTGTGCCTAATGCACTTGTAAGTATTAATAGAATAAAATTATCCGTTGCCCTGATTACGTGATAAGCCCCATCAGTTGTGATTGCAGGCGCTACATCAGTTACACTTTGTATCGCGAGCGTGCCGCTATAGAATGAAAATTTAATGGTGAGAAAAACTGCTATTGCGGCAAGAACCATCCATAAAGTTTGTGTACGCTGTATCATTCTTTTATTTTTAAAACAAGGGAATTTTTAATATTTTTTTTTATTTATTCATCAACAAAAATATTGTAAAAATGATTACCTGACCCTTTTGTTGCAAAAGTGAGAATTTGTAATAGGTTTGTGGGATCAGGCAACCGGGCTATATGCATACTTACTTAAAATTTACATGCACTAAAAATAATCCATGGCCGGGAACAGAGAAATCAGCATTGCTACTATTCTTGCCTTCAATGATTTTTTTAAAATCATCGATTGAAATGAGCCCTCGACCTACCCTGACCATTGTTCCCACCAGGCCTTTTACCATACCGCGTAAAAACCTGTTAGCTCTTACTTTATAGATCAATAGATCATTCTCATTTTCCCATTTACTTTCGTAAATATTGCAATTAAAATTATGAACCTGTGTATTTTTTTTACTAAAAGAACTGAAGTCAGTGTAATCTTTAATGCAGTTTGCTGCTTCTATTAAAAGAGTTTCATTTAATTCATATGGATAAAACCAGGCGATGTCCTTTTTAAAAGGATCTTTTTTTGAGTAAATATGATAGTGGTATTCCCGCGAATGTGCATCAAAACGACAATGAAAATTATCGGGGACTTTTGAAAAATTTATAATAACAATATCATCAGGAAGGATTGCATTTAGATGGTAGGAATCTTTTGCTGTAATGCTGATCGTTTCCGAAATGTCGGTATGAAAAAAATTCTGTAAGGCATGTACTCCTGCATCCGTACGGGATGATCCTGTTAATTCGAATGAGCTCTTATAATAAATTTGCAGCGCTTCCTCAACTTCTGCCTGCACAGTGTTGGCATTTTTTTGTTTTTGAAAACCGGAAAATGCGGAACCTTTGTAAGCCACTTCCAGTAAGTATCTCGGCATAATGATTATTTATGAATCATTGCTTTAAAGCGATTAATATAATATTCATCTTTAAGCTGCTCCTGCAAAGATTCATATTGACTACTGTCTGATGTAAAAGGATAAGCCGCATCAAAAAATTTATATTTTCCTTCATCATCCAGAAAGAGAAAAGAGAGGTTCTTTATTTGCTCGGTAGTAAAACACCTGCTTTTAAAATATTTTTTTGCTGCAATGATCATAGCATCTGTATTATTTTCTGCAGCCATCTTTTTCCTTAGTTTCAAAAAATCATTTTCAGTTGCAAAATCTTTGCAATCTGAATTTTCTGAATTTCGTATCAATTCTATTGAGGAATCTTTTTGAGGGGCATTTTTATTTTCATTCTCAATACTGCCTTCAGCGTTTCTTAAAACTATTGAGGCCTGTGGTTTTGAACTCACTATTTCTTTTACCTCTGCCATTTTTGTTGATGAGTCACTTATATAGATGTTTTTTTCCGGAGCTTTTACTATTGTAGGTGTAATGGTTAACGTAGAATCGGTAGCCTGTGTCTTTTCAGGCACGTAAGTAATCGTTGCTTTCGGAGTTTTGACATTTTTATCAGAGCCTGGTAAAAATAAACGAACTGTGTCCGTCATGCCATCGTGCATATCCACATAAATCATATCCATTCCGGTTGGTTCCTGAATGCTTAAAACTTTTTTTGTAACGGAATTGATAGCTTTAGAGGCATCAGTTGTTTCTTTTATAACAATTTCATTTTTTGTTACTACTTGTGGCGCACTGGCAATAGTATCCGGGTTATTTTTTATAATTGCTGGCTCTGGAATTTTGTTATTCTGTAATATCGATGAATCATTCACCACATTTGCGAGCAGTTGAGAAAAGGAATTATTGTCTTTTGCCGGTTCCGGCTGTTTCGCCACCACAATATCACTGCCTACCTTTTGTAATAATGCCAGGCTTTGAAGGTCAAACAATGCGTACCCATTTTCATCGAAATCTTTAATTAAGAATCCCCTATTATTATCGTCAAGTTTCACTTCAAACTTTTGCTCAGGCTTATTGCTTTTTGGAAAACCAATAAAAAAAGTTTGATTTCCTTGTTTAAGTTTTGGCAAAATAATATATCCTGCACTTGATGAGCTCATGATATTGTTATCCAACTTCACATAAAAAGGTTGGTTGTTTTCAGTTTGCAGGTAGATAAAATGTTTTTCCTGCGCACTCAATTTCAGCGAACCACAAAAAACGGCAAGCAGGAACAAAAATCTTTTAAATTTAGGAAAAAAGGGCATTTGCAAACCATTTAAAATACCAGGTAATTTTATTTTGTACCAAAGATATGGTTTCGAATAAAAATGGGCACTTTAATTATGTTCAAATTATGTTCATAAATATATATTATTACAGTGATGAGCACACGATATCTTCGTTTTTAAATTACCCAAAATGAAAAAAATTTTATTCGCCATTTTACTTTTTATGGTGTCAGCCATCACTTTCGCACAAGAGACAACTTCTGAAATACAGGGAATCATTACGGATGAAGATAACAGCCCTTTATCAGGGGCGACAATTATGGCTATTCATATTCCTACCGGAACAAAATATTCAACAACATCCAGAAAGGAAGGGCGATATAATTTACCCAATCTTAAAGTTGGAGGTCCCTATACGATTATCGTAACTTATGTTGGGTATAAACCGGAAACGCAGGATAATGTTACATTGTTATTGGGCCAGGTATTTAATGCGAATGTGACTATGATAGCTGAAAGTAAGCAACTTCAACAAGTGGTAGTTACATCCCGCCTGGATCGTGTGTTTAATAATAACCGGACAGGTAGCCAGGAAGTGGTAAGCCGCACTCAGTTGGAACGCCTGCCTACATTAAACCGAAGTTTCCAGGATTTTACCAGGCTCACACCTTCGGCTAATGGTCAAAGCACAGTTTCCTCCAGCCCTTCACAGAGTCTGGGAGGAAGAAACGGATTGTATAATAATATTACTGTTGATGGTGCCAATTTTAATAATGTTTTTGGTTTAGCAGGCTCACTTGGTGGCCAGACAAATTCCCAACCAATAAGTCTGGATGCCATTGAGCAAATACAAGTAAGTATTTCTCCCTACGATGTAAAACAAGGAGGCTTTTCAGGCGCGGGGGTAAATTCAGTAACACGAAGTGGAACAAACCAATTCAAAGGATCTATTTACACTTACTTACGCAATCCTGATCTGCAGGGATACCACATTAATACTAAAACAATTCCTAAACCTTCTTTTAAATATAATCAACGCGGTGCAACGATAGGCGGCCCCATCATAAAAGATAAAGTATTTTTCTTTTTAAGTGGAGAGCAGGAAAGGATCAGCCAACCTGCCACAACTTTAACTGCGATTAAACCCGGCCAAACCGCAGTGCCGGGCGTTACCTCTCAGGCAGTTGCTGATACTTTAGATGCAATCAAAGCTTTTCTTATTTCGAAATTTGGATATGATCCCGGCCAATACCAGGATTATAATTACAGGACGCAAAGTGATAAGGTTACTGCACGCATAGATTGGAATATAAATGCTAAAAATACTTTTACGGTCAAATACAATTATTTGAAATCATTACGGGATATTGTACCCAGCAATAGTGGGGCTATTGGAAGTCGCCAACCGAGTAATTTTGGATTGCCTTTCAGTGGTGCCGGATATACAATCAATAATAATTTCAATATATTTATTGCCGAGTTAAATACCAGGATTAATAACAGGTCGAACAATAAATTACAAGTTGGTTATTCCCAGCTTCGCGACTTCCGTTCATCACTTGCAAGCGGTGATTTTCCTTTGGTTGATATTTTAAATGGAACTGGTCAAACCTATACCAGCTTTGGTTATGAGCCTTTTACTTATAATAATTTGTTGAGCACCAATATTTTTCAGTTCTCAGATATTTATACATATTATACCGGCAAACATGAGCTAACATTTGGAACACAAAATTATTTTAAAGACTTTAAGAATGGATTTGCTCCTAATTACGAAGGATTATATGTGTTTAATAACCTTACCGATTTTTATAATAGCGTAAATAGCGGTGCAGCCACAGCCAGGAGCTATGGCTTGACTTATGCCTTGACAAAGGATGGAGCCTTTCCTTTTGCTAAAGTAGGAGCTACAGAACTAGGATTTTTTGGCCAGGATAAGTGGAGTCTAAAGAAAAATTTCACACTTACACTTGGCTTGCGTGTAGATGCTCCAATTTATAAAAACAGTTTTTCAACAAACCCTGTCGTTCCTACTTTAGCATTCAGAGATAATGAGCATTATGATGTGGGACAGAAGCCGGGTACAAATTTATTAATTTCACCGCGGCTAGGATTTAACTGGGATGTTTTCAACAATCAAAAAACGCAAATACGTGGTGGTATAGGCTCATTTGCCGGGGCACCACCGTTCGTTTATATTAGCAACCAGGCAAGTAATAATGGTGTTCAATTTGGTTCATTCTCAAATACAATTAATCCCGGCACAGGAGCACCTTATGTATTTAATAAAGATATAAACGCATACCGACCTTCTGCAACTGGTGCGAATACTTCCTACAACCTGGTTTTTACAGATAAAAATTTTAAATATCCCCAGGTATTAAAAGCAAGTATTGCTGTAGATCAAAAGCTCCCGGGAAATATTATTGTGACAGCGGAACTTGTATATAATAAAGAAATAAATGCGATCAATTTTGAAAATGTAAACCTGCCATCTACAGGAACTCCACTTGCAGGTCCTGATAACAGGTTAAGATATTCTTCTACGAGAATCAATGCGGGAACCGGGGGTGCAACAGTCGATAACCCTAATATCAGCAATGCGATTTTAATGAAAGATTATTCAAAAGGTTATTCATATATAGCAACGTTTCAACTACAAAAAACTTTTAGGAATTTTTATACAAGTGTAGCGTACACAAACAGCAGAGCCAGAAGTATAAATGATGGTGGATCTATTGCGGCTGGTAACTGGAGAGACCGGCCTGTTAAAAATGATCCTAATGCAGCTGAACTTGGCTTTTCAAATTACTATATGCCTAACCGGGTGATTGCACAATTATCCTATAGAAAGGAATATGCAAAACATTTCGCTACTTCAATAGGACTTATTTTTGAAGCAGCACCCGCCGGTGTTGGTTCTTACACATACCAGGGAGACTTAAACAACGATGGTACTGGAGGTAACAATGACCTTATTTATATACCACGGAATCAAAGTGAAATAGTACTGGTTCCCGTTAATACAGGAGGTGGTACAGTCACCGATACCAGGAGTCCATCAGTAATCTGGAATCAGTTCAATAATTTTATTAACCAGGATCGCTATATGAGCAGGCACAGAGGTGAAGTGGCCGACAGAAATGCTGTTGTGCTTCCTTACTTCAAGCACCTCGATCTTAACATTACTCAGGACTTTTATGTAAATACCGGTAAAAATAAACACACCCTGAGGTTGACATTTGATATTATAAATTTTGGAAATTTTTTAAACCGAAACTGGGGAGTAGCAAAAACTTGGGCTACCTCATTCAATTCAAGCCAAAATGCATCAAGCTTCCTTAAGTTTGAAGGATTGGTAACAACACCTGGTGACCCAAATGTAGGCAAGCCACGGTTTTCTTTTCCATACCAGGATGCAGGAAATCAAATACCCTATGTAAATAGTTTCCAGGATAATACAGGCATATTTTCCAGGTGGCAGGGACAAATTGGTATTCGCTACCTTTTTAATTAAATTGTGAATTGACTTTTATAAGAAAAGAAAGCCTGCAGAAAAGCAGGTTTTTTTTGTGATTCATAATTTAGATTATCGAATAATTTTAGAAACAATTTTTAACCATTTAGGAAAGTTCATTAAACCTCTTTCTGCTACCTCTTATAAAAAAATAGCAACTCTTTAAGTATTAGACATATATTTTTGTAACACTTAAAATATATTTATGAAGAAAATTTATTTGATTGGATTGGTTCTTTGTGTTGCGAGTTCAGTTTTTGCTCAACAAGACAATGAAGAAGATTTATCTACAGGACAAGATACTTCCTGGAAGCAAGAATATAGGGGATCCTATCCCAGGATCAATGATCTTGTTCATACTAAGCTGGATGTGCGTTTTGATTATCAAAAGCAATGGATGTATGGTAAAGAGTGGGTAACACTTCAACCTCATTTTTATCCAACCGATTCCCTAACCCTGGATGCTAAGGGAATAGAGATAAAAGAATTGTCAGTAATGAAAGGTGCTGCAAAAGTCCCCCTTAAATATATTAATGATGGTATGCAACTTAGGATCACACTGGATAAACTGTATAAAGGAGGTGAGAAGTATACATTATACATTGACTATATTTCCAAACCTAATGATTTGAAAGTCCATGGAAGTGCAGCTATTTTGGGAGCCAAAGGATTATACTTTATTAATCCATTAGGTAAAGAAGAAGGCCCTACTCAAATATGGACCCAAGGTGAAACAGAATCAAATAGTTCCTGGTTTCCTACAATTGATAAACCTAATCAGAAAACTACTCAGGAAATAACCATGACAGTTCCATCGAAATATGTAACACTAAGCAACGGCCTGATGACCAGTTCAAAAAAGAATGCAGATGGAACCCGTACCGATACATGGAAAATGGATTTACCCAATTCGCCTTATTTATTTTTTATGGGTGTAGGAGACTATTCTATTGTAAAGGATCATCATAACAAACTACCCGTTAATTATTATGTAGAAAAAAAATACGAATCGGTCGCAAAAAAAATATTTGGTGAAACTCCTGCTATGATAGGGTTTTATGAAAAAATCACTGGTGTTCCTTATGCATGGCCAAAATACGACCAGATCGTAGGACGCGATTATGTAAGTGGTGCAATGGAAAATACTACAGCCACCCTTCACCAGGAAAGTGCTTATCAAAATGCAAGGCAACTGGTGGATGGCAATAGTTGGGAAAATACTATCGCTCATGAATTGTTTCATCATTGGTTTGGTGATCTTGTTACTGCTGAAAGTTGGAGTAACATTACACTAAATGAATCTTTTGCTAATTACAGTGAAGTGCTATGGAATGAATATAGATACGGAAAGGATGCCGGCGATATGGTCAACTTTGATGATATGCAAGGATATTTGTTCAGCGGAAGCAGTAAGAAGGATCTGGTAAGATATCATTACAAAGACAAGGAAGATGTGTTTGATGCGGTGAGTTATAATAAAGGAGGCAGAATTTTGAATATGTTGCGCAATTATGTTGGAGATTCAGCATTCTATAAATCCCTTAATAAATATCTTATTACAAATAAGTTCAAATCAGCTGAAACTGCACAGTTAAGATTAGCTTTTGAAGAAGTAACAGGTCAGGACTTGCATTGGTTTTGGAACCAATGGTATTACGGAAGTGGTGAGCCTTCTCTCACCATTAATTATGATTACCAACCGGGACGGGCAAGGGTAGTAGTTGAGCAAACACAAAATACCGGTAAAATATTTAAGCTTCCTGTTGCGATTGATGTTTACAAAGGAGCTTCTAAGCTTCGTTATAAAGTATGGCTACAAAATGCAGCCGATACTTTTTATTTCGCTTCAGCAACTAAGCCTACTTTAATAAATGTAGATGCTGATAAAGTATTGCTTGCGTTAAAAAAGGATAATAAAACGGCGGATGAATTTGAGCAACAATATAAATACGCAGGTTTATACCTTGATAGAAGGGAAGCTCTGGATTATTTTGCAAAAAATAAATTAAGTACACTGGCATTGGGCCTTAATGATAAATTTTGGGATTTAAGATTATTTACGCTTGAAAAACTAGGAGCGTCTACTGCCTTTGAAGTGCCCTCTGTTTTGAAAACCATAGAACAAATGGCAGGTAAGGATCCAAATAAGAAAGTGCAGGCTGCAGCACTTTCAATATTGGCAAAAACAAAAGATGTTCAATACAAGCCAATATTTGAAAAGTTTGTAAATGATTCGTCCTATTCTGTTTCCGGCGCGGCATTGGAAGGACTTGCCAATCTGGACCAGTCAGAAGCTTATAATCTCGCAAAGAAGTTCAGCAGCGACGCAAAAGGAAAATTAGGCGTGGTAGTTTCTAAAATAATGTATGTAAATGCTACTGAAGCTGATTTTGAAGAACTTTATAATGTATATAAAAATGCAGCACCTTCACAAGCTAAAATTCAGGAAAGCATTTTATTTGCCAATTACCTTACTAAGGTTAAAAGTGCTGCAAATGTAAAAAAGGGAGTGGACGAAATAATGAATTATAGAAAACTTGTTCCTGAACAATATCATCAATACATTGATCCAGGCTTTAAAAAGATTTTTGATAAAATAGCGGATGAGCAAAAAAAATCAGGAAACGATGAAGTTGCCAATTACGTGGAAGGATTGATAAAATAAATACTTTTATTCTTTTCATAAAAGCCACCATTATAGGTGGCTCTTTTATTTAGGTATGTTCAGGCTCAGCTTTATGAGAATAACCCAAAACTAAATTTTATCATTCCACATACGCATTTAAAACTACCATTTAATAAACTGTGGTAGATTTTATGAAAAATTGAACTGAATTTTATTAAATAATAATTAATCCTTTAGCTCTTTTTTAATCTGATTCTACAAAAATTATTTTCGTGTGGTTTTCAAAACAAAAGGTTCGTGAATTACGAACCTTTTGTTATTTTATAAACGTAGACGAAGGTAATTCCCAAACCTTTTCCTGACACTTTTTTTCATTGGCCTAACAAATTATTGATAGCTTTATTCATCAATTGTAATCTTTACTCATTTTCATATCATGAACAGAAGAAACTTTTTAAAAAACGCATCGCTCACTGGTGTTGCTTTATCACCCGCCGCAAATATTTCTACAAAGGCTTTCAATAAATTCAACAGCATACAGGAAATTGATAATGACCTTTTAACATCGACGGATCTAAAGGAAGCAACAATAAATATGCTTCAGGATAAAATGGAAAGTGGTGCCCTTACATCTGTGGCAATTACAAAATGGTATTTACGAAGAATAAATGAGATCGATAAAAGCGGACCCCGCCTCAATAGTGTTATAGAAATAAATCCGGATGCACTGCATATAGCTGCAAAAATGGACCAGGAAAGAAAGGGAGGAAAATTAAGAGGAAGGTTACATGGCATTCCTATTTTGATAAAAGATAATATTGATAGTGCAGACAAAATGATGACGACAGCCGGGTCATTGGCGTTAGAAGGCAACAGAGCTTCTGAAGATGCTTTTATTGTAAAAAAATTGCGTGAGGCCGGTGCAGTGCTTTTGGGCAAAACTAACCTTAGTGAATTTGCTAATTTTCGTTCTACCCAATCTACAAGTGGTTGGAGTAGCCGGGGTGGCCAAACAAAATGCCCCTATGTGCTTCATCGTAATCCCTCAGGCTCGAGCGCGGGTTCAGCGTCAGCTGTCGCAGCATCGCTTTGTACTATTGCTATAGGTTCCGAAACCAATGGTTCTATCGTGAGCCCATCTTCGGTAAATGGATTAGTAGGTATAAAGCCAACGGTAGGTTTATGGAGCCGCACCGGAATTATACCTATTTCCGCCACGCAGGATACAGCGGGGCCAATGGCCAGGACTGTTACTGATGCTGCGATTCTTTTATCCGCCCTCGCTGGCCCTGATATCGCAGATACTGTAACTGCTAACAGCCAAGGGCACACGCAATTAGAATTTACAAATTTGCGAAGTGATTTCCTGCAAGGAAAGCGCCTGGGTATTGAACAATCATTTTTAAAAGGTGACAATAAAGATGTAGTGGCGCTTTATCAAAAAGCCATTGAGTTATTAAAAGAAAAAGGTGCGGAGATAGTTGAAATTGAATTAATAAAAAAGACTGCACCACTCGGCCGCGCGCAATATATCGTGCTCCAATATGAGTTTAAAGATGGCTTAAATAAATACCTTTCAAGGGCAAATGCAAAAGTAAAATCCTTAAAGGAGGTTATAGAATTCAATGAAGAAAATGCCGATAAAGCCATGCCTTTTTTCAAGCAGGAAATACTGATCAATTGTGAGGCCAAGGGTGGGCTTGAAAGTGCTGAATACAAAGAAGCTGTGATGAAATCTACTTCAGCCCGAAAAATTATTGATGATATGCTACAGGAAAATAAACTGGATGCAATTTGTGGTGTTACAAATGGACCGGCTTGTTGTATTGATTTAGTGAATGGTGATTATGATACAGGCTTTTCCTTTTCATCACCTTCTGCAATGGCGGGTTATCCTCACATTACGCTACCTATGGGCGAGGTGCATCATTTGCCTATCGGATTTTCATTTATAGGAGCTGCTTATACTGAACAGAAATTGATTAACCTGGCTTATGCTTTTGAGCAGGCATCATTAAAAATAAAAGCACCGGAATATTTGAATGAAATTGGGAGCTAATGAGCTAATTTAATAATGTGAAAATTGTGAATAATAGAAGTTATAATTCGAAAAGTAAAAACTAAACTCGTATTCTGTATTTACTACTCACTACTCACTACTCACTCACTAGTCTCCTGTTACCATCCTCCACTGGCTCCACCGCCACCGCCACCACCGCCGCCGAATCCTCCAAAGCCGCCGCCACCGCCGCCAAATCCTCCACCACCAAATCCACCTCCGCCACCGCGGCCACCACCTCCAAGCATAGAGCCCAATAAAAACCAGGGCAAGCCGCCGAGGAAATCCTTCGAACCTTTACGACTCATATAGGAACCACCTCCGCCTCCGCCACCTCCGGAGAACATTTTTAAGATTACCAGAAAAATTATAACCAATAATATTATTGTCCCCATTGATGGTTTACCACTTTTCTGCATTGCGGGATCAGCTTTGTATTCACCTGCTGCAGCTTGTATGATGGCATCCACCGCATTATCAAATCCACGGTAGAAATCATTTTCCTTAAAAGCCGGGATCATTCGATCATCAATGATTTGTTTGGCCAGGATATCCGGAAGCACGCCTTCCATACCGAAACCTGTTTCAATACGCGCTTTTCTATCAGCCTTTGAGACCAATATCAATACACCGTTATCTTTTTCTTTATTGCCTATACCCCAGTCTCTGAGATATTTTAACCCGACTTCTGCAATATCATATCCTTGTAAATCAGGGACAGTAACAATTACAATGGCGGATGAAGTAGAGTCGTTGTAGTTCCTTAGCTTTTGCTCCAGAGCCTGTTTTTGAAAAGGCTCCAGCATGTTCCCAAAATCATTAACAGCCGTCGAAGGTACAGGCCTGGGCTCAATCTTTTGTGAATTTGCAGATTGCAGACCTGCAAATAAAAAAAACAATAAAAGAAATTTCTTCATCAATCAACTATTAGATGGTTCAATGACCAAATATAATTTCATCGGGCAACTCATTTTTATCTACTTCGGGATCATAAGGGAAATGATATTTAAGGGCCTGTCCAATTTTTGTAATTGCAGTGCACATACCAGCTACCACGCTTTCTTTCGAAAATATAGCCAATATTTCCTTTACGTCATTCTTCCAATGCTCCTGGCCTGTTGCCTCATGAATTCCCTTATCTGCATAAATGGCTAATTGTTGATCCCGTACTGCGATGTAAAAAAGCACTCCGTTTCGCAATTCTGTTTCATCCATTTTGAGGACATTAAATATTTCACTCGCACGATCTAGCGGGTCTACATATTTACACCGGCTTTCCACAAAAACCCTTATCTCGCCGCTGGTTTCCTTTTCAGCATTCTTGATGGAGTTTACGAGAGTCGCATCCTCCTCCTTTGTAAAGAGTGGTTTTTTGCGGTTAAATGGCCACATTTGAAAGTAGTTTATTTAATATTAAACTCTACATTAGGAGCTTTTTCACTTCCCGGATCAGCTTTGTAAAATGGTTTTTCATGATAGCCAAAGATGCTTGCGAAAATATTTCCCGGGAACCTTTTAACCCTTAAATTATAATCCTGTACTGCGGCATTATAATCTTGCCGGGCTACGTTAATTCTATTTTCTGTTCCTTCTATCTGAGCTTGAAAACCCTGGAAAGCAGCTGTGGTTTTAAGATCAGGATAGTTTTCTACGACTGCCAACAATTTACTGAAAGAGCTTTGCAATCCTGCCTGCGCATTTTGATAAGCCTGCAAAGATGCGGGATCATTAATGTCTACATTTATAGAGGTAGCTTTTGCACGTGCCTGTACTACTTCAGTAAGTGTACCTTTTTCAAAATTAGCAGAACCTTCAATTGTTTTTATTACACTGTTGTATAGATCAGTTCTTCGTTGATAATTAGTCTCAACATTACCCCATTTCGTTTTTACCTGCTGATCTACATTGATCAGGTTGTTGTAAGCACCACATCCCCAGAAAAGGAGAATAACAATAATGCCTAATACTATAAATAAGCCGGATCTTGATTTCATTTTATATTATTTTTTTAAATAAAAAACCGAAGATAAGTAAAAAGAAAAAAGTAAAAACTAAAAAGGTGAAATTAAAAAAGGATATAACATTCACCCATAATTCATTAATAATAATTTATAATTGACCTACTGATTGGGATGGTCTTAATTATTCCTCAATTGCTTTAATTCCCGGTAATTCCTTCCCTTCAAAAAATTCCAGCAAAGCTCCACCACCTGTCGAAACGAAACTCATTTTGTCTGCCAGGTGAAATTCATGAACTGCAGCCACGCTGTCTCCACCACCTACCAGGCTATATGCTCCTGTTTCTGTTGCAGCAGCCACAGCTTCGGCTATTCCTTTGGTTCCAGAGCGAAATTTTTTCATTTCAAAAACACCCATTGGCCCATTCCATAGAATGGTTTTGCTTTCAATAATTGTTTTTGTAAAAATTTTTATTGATTCCGGACCTATGTCAAGGCCCATCCATCCCTTTTCAATATTGTCATTAGTTACAATTCTGGTATCAGCGTCTTCAGAAAATTTATTAGCGATCACACTGTCTACCGGTAACTGCAGTGATACATTTTTATCTTTTGCTTTTTGTAAAATATCTTTTGCGAGATCCAGCTTATCACTTTCGCAGAGGCTGTCGCCGATCTCTTTGCCTTGGGCCTTTAAAAATGTAAAGGCCATGCCACCACCTATAATAATATTGTTGGCTTTGTTCATGAGGTTTTCAATGATCTCTATTTTATCAGAAACTTTTGCGCCACCCAGGATTGCTGTAAAAGGCTTTGCATCGCTATTCAATACTTTTTTAGCATTGGCGATTTCCGCATTCATCAGTTGACCAAACATTTTTTTGTCTTTCGGAAAAAATTGCGCGATCACTGCAGTTGAAGCATGTGCGCGGTGTGCTGTACCAAAGGCGTCATTCACATACACGTCACCGAGTTCACTTAATTTTTTTGCAAAATCCTTATCTCCCTTTTCCTCTTCTTTATGAAATCGAAGATTTTCAAGAAGCAATACCTCCCCGGGCTTCAGTGCTTTAGATTTCTCTTTCGCTTCTTCACCGATACAATCATTCGCAAAAAGTACCTTAACGCCCGGAAGTAATTCCATTAAGTGGGTTAATAAATGGTTTAATGAAAATTTATCCTGCTTCTCACCCTTGGGCCTTCCAAAATGCGACATAAGAATAATACTGCCACCATCAGCTAAAATTTTATTGATGGTTGGGAGCGCAGCAGTCATACGGCTGTCGTCGGTGATGTGAAAATTATCATCCAACGGTACGTTGAAGTCCACGCGCACGAGCGCTTTTTCATTTTTGAAATTATGTTGGGAAAATTGGGTCATTGTAATTCTATTATGTCTTTATTATAGTCGTTTAAAAAGCGAATGGCAAGAGCAAGTTTATTTTTAAGAATTTCAAAAAGCACTTTATTATCGCAATTACCTATTTTAAGACTTATTAATTTAGGTGGCGAACCTGACTTCGAAATAATCTCATCAAGATCAGAATCTTTTGAAATTAAAATAATATTTCCGGATTTTTTTGCTTTTGAATAGATTTCATGGTCACTTAAATTATTTAATCCTAATTTATAGCTGGATATAACTTTAAAGTCTGTTTGGTCACATAGACATTTTGCAATAATGGGCGAGATATGATTATCCAACCAAACTTCCCATTCAGGCTGCATTGATGATGAGGGTATTATTGATTCTTACTGAAGCATACAATAGTGCTGCATGAATATCTTCTCTTTCAAGGCAGGGATGCTGTTCTAAAATTTCATTATTGGTCATGCCACTGGCGAGCATTTCAAAAATATCTCCTACAGGAAACCTCATACCTCTTATGGTAGGCTTTCCTGACATTAAACCAGGAATGATTGTTATTCTTTTTAATAACTCGGTTTCCATGTTTTATTTTTATCAAAACTACAATTAAAAACCTACTTTAAAAAGAGTTAGGCGTCACTGGGGCATTATAAATTGTTGGAATACTTAATAAGAAAAAGGATTGTTTAATCTAAAGATTTTTAATAACGTAGTTCTTTGACAACTGGAAGGTGACCTGCTGTCACAATAACGCGGCATACTCTATATAAAATTGTTCTTCTGCCGAATCTCTACTTACCCTCCTTAAGTTTAAAGATGTAGTTCCGCAAGTGAATCGTCACCACTTTTAAAAATGTTTATCCTCTACGCTGTTAATACCAGAGGCAAGGTTATCAGTATAAATAACCACATCCAATTTTAATGGTATCCTGTTACATTTATTGACATCCAATAAAACTAAATTCATTCAGATATTTCTTCCGTTACATGTTAATTTTAATTTCTTTTGTAAAAAATATTTTCAATGCCCTTTCCTCCCATGCAAAAAATTTCTCTCCCTCAAAAATTTTCACTCTTCTCCGATCACTGGAATCCCCGCATAATTGGTGAATTGAATGGCCAACATGTGAAACTGGCAAAGCTTAAAGGTGAATTTACCTGGCACGCACACGACAGAGAAGATGAACTATTTCTTGTAGTAAAAGGTCAACTGAAAATAAAATTTCGTGACCAGGTAATTGTGCTGGATGAAAATGAAATGCTTATCGTGCCAAGAGGTGTTGAACATTGTCCAGTAGCGGACAAAGAAGTTTGGGTTTTACTTTTTGAACCAATATCTACTGTAAACACAGGAAATTCAACTGGAGATTATACCCGGAACATATTGGATAAGTTGTAAAAAAGTACAATTATATACTGCGGGATATTTCAATAGACTGAATTTGCAAAATAATAAATGGTAATTTAAAATTCACAAAATAAATTACTTTGATTTCGCTTTTAGCTTTAAGAAAAACAATATACTTTCATAAAAATTTACTTATAACAAGGAAATTCCTCCGGTTTCAATATTTAGATTTTTATCCATTAAAAAATAAAAAAAATAACCATGCAAAACGAACAGCCTGACCTTTACATTTTACCATTAGACAAAGTGGGGATTAATGATATAGACCGGGTGGGTGGAAAAAACGCATCACTTGGTGAAATGCTACAAAACCTTTCGTCCCTGGGAATTCGAATTCCCAATGGATTTGTAATTACCGTAGCGGCTTATAAAAAATTTCTTGAATTTAATGATCTTGAAGACACGATAAAAAAAATTATCAATGCTATTGATTATCAAAAAATCGAATCTTTACGGCGGGGTGGCTTGCAGGTTAGGCAGTTATTAAAAAATAGCCGTTTCCCCAAGGACCTTAGCGAAATGATCATTAACGCTTATATAGAGCTTTCGGGGAATTACGAGCAGGATACTACAGATGTTGCGGTGCGCTCCTCAGCTACTGCAGAAGACTTGCCAGATGCGAGTTTTGCAGGTCAACAGGAAACTTATTTAAATGTACGTGGCCCGGCTTCACTGATTGATTCCGTTCGTAATTGTTTTGCTTCTTTGTTCACAGACCGGGCGATCAGTTACCGACAAAGTTTTGGTTATGACCATTTTGGTTTAGGATTAAGTGTCTGCGTACAAAAGATGGTTCGAAGTGATTTAGGTGCGTCTGGCGTAGCTTTTAGCATTGACACCGAAAGTGGTTTTAAAGATGCAGTAGTAATTAATGGTTCGTATGGTTTGGGTGAACTGATCGTACAAGGTTCGGTTTCCCCTGATGAATATATTGTGTATAAACCCTTATTAAAAGAGGGTTTTGCTGCACTCATTGAAAAAAAGATGGGTGTGAAAGATAAGATGATGGTGTATAGTGAGACCGGTGATGAGCGTGTAAAAATTATTCCTACTGAAAGAGGGTATCAAAATCGTTTTTGCCTTAAGGATGAAACTGCATTGGAGTTGGCAAGATGGGTTGTTAAGATCGAAGAATATTATTCCCAACTCAAAAATAAATGGACACCCATGGATGTGGAATGGGCAATTGATGGATTAAGCAAAGAATTATTTATAGTGCAGGCCAGGCCTGAGACTATTCACTCTCAAAAAGAATTGGGAGAAATATCCGGTTATAAAATTGCCGATGAAAACCGTAGTGAAAAAGTGATTCTGGAAGGTATTGCAGTGGGTGATAAAATTGCCGCAGGAAAAGTAAATATTTTATTTTCATTGGATAAACGTGTGATGGAAGGCCATGAATTCCAATCCGGCGATGTACTGGTGACGGACATGACCGATCCGGATTGGGAACCAATCATGAAAAAAGCTTCCGCAATTATCACCAATAAAGGTGGAAGAACCTGTCATGCCGCGATAGTTGCCCGGGAATTAGGAGTTCCCGCGATTGTAGGTTGTGGAAATGCTACCGACCTTTTACAGGACCTTCAAAAAGTAACCGTGAGTTGCGCTGAAGGTGAAACCGGAATGGTATATGAAGGTGAAATTGCATTTGAAAAAGAGTCATTTAATTTAAAAGATTTACCTGAAATTAAAACACAACTGATGCTAAATGTGGCATCACCTTCCATGAGTTTTCAATTTTCGCATTTGCCCAATAAGGGCGTAGGCCTCGCACGGGAGGAATTCATTATCAATAACTATATCCAGGTGCATCCTTTAGCTTTGATGCAATATGAAAAATTAGGCGATGAAGAATTATCAAAAGAAATAAGAAATAAAATAGTGGGTTTTGAGAATGCCGAAGATTTTTTCATAAATAAATTATCTTATGGCATTGCAAAAATTGCCGCTTCATTTTATCCCAATAAAGTGATTGTACG
>JBDTXP010000006.1:0-28121 GCA_040006135.1 Ginsengibacter sp.
ACTAGATTATGTTCCCAGGGTGAAAAAAGCATTTGGCTTAAAATAAAAATAAACGAACCCTCAAATTTGAGGGTTTTTTGTTCCCACAAATTATTCAGTTAGTTTTGAATGGTGAGATCCAACCATAAAACATTTACGCAACAACATCGTCCCAAAAAGAATTTATTGATCGGTGGTATTTCTTCTGTAATTGATGCTTTGCAAAATGGCGAGCAATTAGAAAGAATTTATTTACAAAACACCATATCATCGCCTGAGTCTGAAGAACTGAGACGTGTGGCTGCAGAATATGAAGTGCCTGTAAATAAAGTCCCATTTGAGAAAATAAGAAATTTTAATCTTGAGAATAACAAAGGCTGCATTGGTTTAAAATCTAAGATCCGATATCAGAATTTGCAGGATGTAATTTCTCATACGGTGGAAAATGGAGATATACCTATGTTCTTAATGCTTGATGGAATAACAGACATCCGAAATATTGGGGCGCTGGCCCGAACCGCGTTTTGTTGTGGCGTTCATGCAATTATAATTCCGGAAAAAGGGGTGGGGGCTTTGGGCGAAGATGCTATCACCACATCAGCCGGGGCACTTGAAAAGATAGCAGTGTGCCGGGTGAAAACCCTGCAAGATGGAATAAATGAGTTGCATCTAAATGGTATTAGAGTTTTGGCGAGTGAAATGTCATCAGTAACAAATGTTTTTGATTTGGATATGAAAATTCCTGTCGCGATTATATTAGGTAGTGAAGACAAAGGCATTCAATCTGCGATTTATAAGTTATGTGATGAGCAATTTAAAATCCCTATGGAAAATGATTTTGAATCGTTGAATGTTTCTGTAGCTGCTGGAATAATCCTATATGAAGCAATGAGACAGCGGATTGTTTAATTGTTACAATGTTTTATTGTTTGTTGTTATTGTGGGTTAGTTAATAACTAATTCTGAAATTCAACCAAATGATTTAAGATATTAAGGTATGAATGGAAATAAACCCATAAAACTTATTGAATGCCCGCGCGATGCCATGCAGGGTTGGAAAGTAAATATTCCAACAGCTACAAAAATTGAATATATTAATCAGTTATTGAGAGTTGGTTTTGACACAATAGATTTTGGAAGTTTTGTTTCTCCAAAGGCTATACCCCAAATGGCTGACACGAAAGAGGTGATTGAACAACTAGACGCAATTACAAACAAAACAAAACTGTTGGCGATCATTGCAAATGCAAGGGGTGCAAAAGATGCTTCCGCTTATAAAAAAATTGACCAATTGGGATATCCATTTTCGGTATCACCAACATTTCAAATGCGTAACGCGAATAGCACTATCGATGAGTCTTTTGTAAGAGTAAAAGAAATAAATACAATTTGCGGCGATTCAAATAAGGAATTGGTAATTTATATTTCTATGGCATTTGGAAATCCATATGGTGATTTTCTTAATGAAGAGATTATTTTAAAGTGGATTGAAAAGTTGGTAACGGCAGGAATTACTATAATTTCTTTGGCAGATACGGTTGGCATTGCATCTGCTTCACAGGTAAGTGCACTCGTAAAAAAGGTAATAGCCACATTTCCACAAATTGAAACAGGAGTTCACTTGCATGCAAAAGCTGATGGTTGGAAACATAAAATAGAAGCTGCTTATAATGAAGGTTGTCGCCGGTTTGATGGTTCATTAAATGGAATAGGGGGTTGCCCTATGGCAGAAGATGAATTGGTAGGTAATATGAATATGCAAAACATGATTAATTTTTTCAAAGAAAATAAAGAATTACTTACATTAGATCTGACTGCTTTAGCCAGTGCCATTAATATGGCAAACAATATCTTTAATTAACCTTTCAGGAATAAACTTATGTCTTTATAAATGCCGCTATCCATTTGCTATAAGAAATATTGAGATTAACTCTTGTTCTATTCTCAATAATATTATTTGTTGGTACAATGTTTGGTTATGTGCGGTAAACCAAATTATATATAATGAACAAACTAAAAAATTTAATGATAGGGATTGGAATTATATCCTTTTTAGCGATGGGGTGTAATGCAACAAAGTCACAGAAAGGTGCTGTAATTGGTGGTGCAGCCGGAGCTGTAGGAGGAACGATTATTGGTAAAGCAGCTGGCAATAAGACTTTAGGAACTATTTTAGGTGCTGTGATAGGTGGTACTGCCGGTGCGATAATTGGACGTGACATGGATAAGCAAGCTGAAGAAATTAAGAATGATATTCCCGGTGCAAAAGTGGAGAGAGTAGAAGAGGGTATTAAAGTTGAATTCAATGAAAAAATTCTTTTTGATTTCTCAAAGTCTGATATTGGTGATGCTGCTAAGGTGAATCTGAATAAGTTAGTTGCAGTACTTAATAAATATCCTAATACAAATATTGAAGTTCAGGGTCACACTGATAGTCGTGGTACTGAAGAATATAATATGGGATTAAGTGAAAGGCGCGCTACAACCGTTGCTAATTATTTGATTGCAAACGGGATTGCATCTGGTCGTATAACTACCAAAGGTTTTGGTGAATCTGCACCTGCTTACACTAATGATACACAGGAAGGAATGGCTCAAAACAGGCGTGTTGAATTTTTGATAACAGCGAATGATAAAATGAAAGCCGATGCTAAAACACAGGCAGGCGAATAATAAATAAAATTATTGAGCAGAGATTAAAGGGTTATTCTTGAAAAAGGATAGCCTTTTTTTTATAAATCAATGAAGCAAATATTATGCGATTTCAATTCTTCTAAAACAGGATCGTAAATTTCTCTGACAACCGGTATATGCAATCCTCTTAGATTAATTTTATCCATCATCATTAATTTAGTTGCAATAGCAAGAGGTAAGCCTACAGTTTTAGCCATTGCCGTATGTATAGGGTCTTTACCTTCCAGTACCATATAACTCCTATGCCACTTTGTATGGCCATTTTTTACATATTCAATTTCATGTAGCATAACGATCATGTCATGATCAGCAGGATTAAGCTTCAGGCTATTTTCAAGTAAATATTGAAGCAATTTAGCGGAGGTAAATTCATTAAATGGAATTGGTGTGGAGTCAGAAATTTTCAAGTATGCTAACTGAGCATTAAATTCATCATCAAAAAACAGATTTTCTTTTAAATTTTCATTTTGAGCTTTCTGAAATTTTTCTTTTTTAAGGTTATACCAATCCCCGAAAGTTCTACAATTTTTTATTTCAGAATGATCATCAGTTTCCACAAGATCCATCGTTATTAGTTTTTTCCAACCAGTTATAAATGGCGGATAACGAAGAGTAGTTCTAATGAACGTCTTTGCATCATGTAATCTATATTTAGGAATATAGTCTAATGAGTCCCTGTTTGCATAAAAAGCCAATTCAGGCAAGCCGGGAATATTTACTTTGGTATCGTCCATTGAAAAAACTTCTTCATATTTCAAAGAGATTTTTTTGCCCCTCTCCAGGTATGATGCTCCTTGTTTTCCTGCGAGCACTACGTTTTTTGGATTCCAGGTGATTTTATAATGCCAGGGGTTGTCGTCACTTTTGGGTGATATCAATCCGCCACAATGGGATATAAAAGATGTAATTTCTCCGCCATCGTTTTTAATTTGATCAATCATACGCATTGCACTCATGTGATCAATTCCCGGATCTAATCCCATCTCATAAAGAAACAAAAGTTCATTACCTGCTATTTCATCTTTAAGTTTTTCAATTTCGGCATCAATGTAAGATGCTGTCAATAAATTCTTTTTATAAAAAATACAATCTTTTGCAACCAATAAATGCAAATGAGGTGGTAACATGGAAATTACTATATCAGCCTGTTCAACCACATGGTTTCTTTCTGAATCATTACTTACGTCGACTGGTAAAACATTTGCATTTTTGTACATCTTAATTTTAGATAAGGCTACCGCCATATTCAGATCGCATACAATGAAATTCCATCCTTGCTCATCGCACAAAGCACCCAGGTATTCAATAAGGTAAGTGGCAGATTTTCCCGCACCAAATAATAAGATTTTTTTCAATTAATGTATTTGTTTATGCTTAAAAAATAATATCTTTTAATCCAACCATTATTTAATAAAATCACACTGGGATGATAATTTAATTGGGATAAAGAATTAGCTCAAATATTTCCTTTTCTTCAAAAATAATGGATTTAACCTCTAAAAAATAATATCCACAAATTGAATAAACTTTGGTGTATAAAACTATTATAAAACCACAGGTTTTTACTTGAAAAACGCTTCGTTCAAAGTATATTTGCGCATACAAAAAAATTATGGATACAATAGTAGATGAACTGCCGGAAGATGGCCAGCACCGTGGAAGAATAATTCCGGTAAACATTGAAGAACAAATGAAATCAGCGTACATTGATTATTCAATGAGCGTGATAGTAGGCCGTGCCTTACCAGATGCGCGTGATGGCCTGAAACCAGTGCATCGCCGGATTTTATTTGGCATGAATGAAATGGGCAATACTTTCAATAAAGCGCATAAAAAATCTGCACGTATTGTCGGTGATGTTATGGGTAAATTCCATCCACATGGTGACTCCTCGATTTATGGAACGATAGTACGTATGGCGCAGGATTGGAGTATGCGGTATACCCTTATTGACGGACAGGGAAATTTTGGTAGCCAGGACGGTGATGAGCCGGCTGCAATGCGGTATACGGAAATAAGACTGCAGCGTATGGCTGAATCTATGCTTGAGGATATTGAAAAGGACACTATTGATTTTCAGTTAAACTATGATGATACTTTAAAGGAGCCAACAGTGCTGCCTACACGAATTCCACAATTACTGCTGAATGGTGCGAGTGGTATCGCGGTAGGGATGGCTACAAATATGCTCCCTCACAATTTGAATGAAGTATGTGATGGCTGCATTGCATTTATTGAAAACAGGGATATAGAAATAGATGACATCATCAAAATAATTAAGGCGCCAGATTTCCCGACAGGTGGTATTATTTACGGATATGATGGTATCAAGCAGGCTATGCATACAGGTCGTGGCAGATTAGTGCTGCGTGGTAAAGTGACAATAGAAGTTGGAAAAACAGGCAGGGAGAAAATAATAATTACAGAAGTTCCATACCAGGTAAATAGAGATGCGCTTACTGAAAAAATAGGTCATCTCGTAAGTGACAAAATCATTGAAGGAATTTCTGATGTTAATAATGAAAGTAATAATAAAGAAGGTACCCGTATAGTTATAGAATTAAAAAAAGATGTGATCGCGCAGGTGGTCATAAATCATTTATATAAGCACAGCGAACTACAAACTTCATTTGGAATAAATAATGTGGCTTTGGTAAAAGGCCGTCCAAAGATTTTAAATGTAAAAGACCTGATCAGGGAGTTTATTGATTTCAGGCATGAAGTGGTAACGCGTCGTACAAAATTTGAACTTCGGAAGGCACAGGAAAGAGCGCACATACTTGAAGGGTTTTTAATCGCGCTTGATAATCTTGATGAGGTAATCACACTGATTAGAAATTCAACAACTCCTGATATTGCCAAAGAAGGATTGATGAGCAATTTTGAAATGAGTGAAATACAGGCCAAATCAGTTTTGGAGTTGCGTCTTCAAAGGCTTACTGGAATGGAGCGGGATAAGATAAGACAAGAGCATGCCGAAATCCAGCTTCTGATCGGAAAATTGACTGAAATACTTGAGAATGAGCACATGCGTTTCGACATAATAAAGGGAGAAATACTTGAGATTAAAGAGAAATTTGGTGATACAAGAAGGTCTGAAATAGTATATCTGGCCAATGAAATGAGCATGGAGGATTTCATTGAAGAAGAAGATGTAGTGGTGACGGTTTCACATTTGGGATATATAAAAAGAACCTCTGTATCAGAGTATCGCCAACAACGGAGAGGCGGTAGAGGCGCTATGGGCAGCAAAACCCGTGATGAGGATTACATTGAAAAACTATTCATTGCCTCAACACACCATACCTTATTATTCTTTACTGAAAAGGGTAGATGCTACTGGCTTAAAGTATATGAAATACCTGAAGGAGATAAACAAAGTAAAGGACGGGCGATACAAAATCTTATACAACTTCCTCCGGAGGATAAAATAAGGACCGTAATTACAATTAAGAATTTGCAGGATGAAGAATATAATCAGAACCATTATATCGTATTATGTACCCGCAAAGGAATTATAAAAAAGACAAGAGTGGCAGATTTTTCACGCCCACGTCAAAATGGAATAAATGCGATCACTATTAATGAAGAAGATGAATTGTTGGATGCCTGCCTCACTGATGGTAATCAGCAAATAATGATGGCTGTTAAATCTGGAAGAGCTATTCGTTTTCCTGAAGAAAAAGTTAGGCCAACCGGAAGAGGAGCTATCGGAGTTTTTGGTATTAATATTGACAATAGTAAAGATGAAGTAGTGAGCCTGGTATGCGTGAATGCCAATGATCCTGCTGTGAGTATTCTTGTGGTAAGTGCAAAGGGATTTGGAAAAAGAACGGCTGTTGAGGAATATAGAATTACCAACAGGGGAGGAAAAGGTGTGAAAACAATCAACATTACTGCTAAAACCGGAGCTTTGGTTGGTTTACTAAATGTGGACGAATCACAGGATTTAATGATAACCTGCAAATCAGGTGTTACTATTCGCACTTCTATCTCGTCTATACGTGAGGCAGGTAGGGCTACTCAGGGAGTAACTCTGATTAAACTCGATTCCGGTGATGAGATTGCGGCTATCACAAATATTAATGAGCAAGAAACAAATGACGAAATTGAAGGTGAAAATTTGAATTTGAATGATGAAAATGGAGAAAACCCTAATATTATAGGGAAAGAAGATTCAGAAAAAAGTGAGCCCGATAAAAATGAAGATTTGAATGAAGCAGACTCAAACAAAGAATAAATTTTGTTAATAATTTTTAATTTTAATCAATTCTTAAATAAAAATAAACCACATGAATAGAATAGTATCACTTTTATTATTGTTATGTCTTGCCTCGGCAGTGAACTCACAAACGATAAAAAAGGCACAGTCCTATTTGGATGCAAAGCAATTAGATAAAGCCAAAACCGAGATTGATGAATACCTGGTTAAAAATCCTAATGATGCAGAAGGAAATTATCTAAAAGTAAAAATTTATGAAGGAATAGTTGCCGATCCTCAATTGGCAAAAACCATGCAAGGCGATCTTAGGCAGCAAGCTTTTGAAGCCTACAAAAAAGTGGTCGCTGATTCAACAAACGTAAAAGCTAAAATGGCTATTATGCGTGAAAATTATCAGCCTGTTTTTAATCTTTACAGTGGCTATTATGAAGATGCAGCAAAAGTTTTTAATGATGCTGCTGCTGCTAAAAGTAAAGAAGGGTTTAAAGATGCATTAACCTTATTTGAAAAGGCTAATGCAATTGGTCAGTATATTAGGGAAAATCAGTGGGCTTCAATAGGGAAAGTGGACACTACGCTTGTCTTAAATCTAGGCAAAGCTGCGTTGAATGCAGGTGATGATGCCCTGGCTGAAAAATATTTTAGAGAGTTGGCTGATGCGAAAATTAAAGGCACAGCCGGAACCGTAGATGAAGGTTTCAGTGTTCCTTACCAATGGCTTACTCTTTATTATAAGAATAAAAAAGATGAGCCAAATATGAAAAAATACGGAGATCTCGGCATAAGTCTTTTTCCGAAGGAAAACTATTTTAATCTTGTGATGATGGATTATTACAGGGAAGCGAAAGACATGCAAGGTTTATTTAATATATATGATGAACTTTTGAAAGAGAATCCGGATAGCACTAATTATCACTTTAATTATGCGAACGATATATTTGGGTATTTATATAATAGTGATGAGGGAACTGTAATAAAAAACAAAGAGGTAATGTTGCAAAAATTACAAGCTGAATTGGATCACTCTTTAAGGCTTAATCCCAATGATGTTAATAATAATTGGTTATATGCTCAATTTTATTACAATAAAGGAATCGAGACCCGGGATGTAGCAGATAAGATTAAAAGCACAAAGCCGGAAGACGTAAAAAGAAAAGCAGACCTTACTTCCCAGGCAAGAGAATATTTTAATAAATCTATACCATATGCAGAAAAGGCAATTACAACATTAGAGGCGTCTCAGCTTAAAGATGATAAATCCAGATTCAAATCTATTGCCAACCTGATGCAAAATATTTATCAAAGCTTACAGATGAAGGATAAGCTAAAAATCTACCAGGATAAATACGATAACGCTGACAAGACGTTTATTAAATAGAATTAAAAAGTATTATTATCAAAAATCCGGCTTATGCCGGATTTTTTATTTGTTTAGAAGAGCTTCACTAGAAGAGTTAGGAATATAATTCCAATTGAAAATTATTTAGAAGAAGTTTTACAAATCAAAAGAAAATCAACTTAACATAATATAAATTATAAGCAAATAAAGATAGTTAGTTTGTGACATAACCATAAATTAATTTAGATATCCTCGCCAATGCTTCAATACCAGCTTTTTCATCAATTAAATTCTTTGATAGTAAAACCAGGATGTAACGATGGCCATTTGGCAAAATAATAATTCCGCCATCATGTTCTACGCCGGTAATACTACCAGTTTTATGTGCCACTAAAACATTTTTTGGCAAATAAGCAGGAATTATTTCATTATGCTTTTGTTTACTAAGTATCTCAATCATTTGTCTACATGAGTGTTTATTAATAAATTTTCCTTTTGCTAAAGATTCATAAAGGATAAGTTGGTCATCGGCGGTTGTTACATTATTTAATTTCAAATCAAATGCTTTTTGATCCTCAACTCCGCGTAACACTTTTAAATTTTTGACCCCCAATTTCACCATCGTATTATTTACATTGCCCGCGCCGATAATTTTGATTATGGTATTGGTGGCCAGGTTGCTGCTCATATCGATCATTCGCGCTAAAAGTGAGTCCAGCGTTAACTTTGATCCAATATATTTATATAAATCAGGATCACTATCACTTGATGAATCAAGTGAAAAAGGACTTCCATCTACAATGCTATTAAATTCATTATTTATTAAAACTGAATCAGAAAGAGCATATTTCCCCAGTTTTACCTGCTTAAAAACCTCCATCATTACGGGTGTTTTCATTGTAGACGCGGCGTGGAAAACTTCTTCTCCGTTTATAGAAAAATAATTATTCGATTTTAAGTCCTTAAATGCTACAGCAAAATTTCCCTGAGAAGTATCGATGACTTGTTGAACTTGTCTCCGGATTTCCCTTAAACTTTTTCCTTGTCCATAAGATTGAGCGCCTGCTGTTACTATTGCTATTAAAAGTATCACGTATTTCATTTGGAAATTATTCCCTTTTTTGAGACCAAATTATGGAAATATGACCATAGTATGGGTCTTTTTCTATTGATTTAATGTATTTAATTCCCATTTTACTGAAATTCTTAAACACTATTTGACTTTTTAGTAAGTGGTTCAATAATTGATAGACCAACATGAAACACCGTTACTATGAATAAGGTTTTAATTGTCGATGATAACTCGGACATATTATGGGTCGTCGAAACAATACTTAAAAGATATGGTTTTGAGGTCATTAGCACATTGCGTGGAGAGGAGGTGATGGCTGCCACCCAGAAATATCATCCCAATATTATATTACTGGACGTTTTTCTTTCCGGCATAGATGGGATTGATATTTGTAATAAATTAAAAAGCAATGAAGCGACTAAGGATATCCCAATAATCATGATCTCTGCACATACCAACCGGAATGATTTAATGAAATTTTGCAAAGCAGATGATTTTCTCCCAAAACCATTTGATTCAAATGACCTTGTGAGAAGGATAAATCATCAAATTGATCTGCATAAGCGGGCATAAATGAAATGATCCTTATAGCTTAGTTTCGCATGTACTACAAACTATGCAGACAATATTTGCAGTCGGAATTTTTGTAATTCTACTATTCGCGCTTATAATTTATTATTTTAAACAAAGGAAGAGTCTTGATGATGCCATTCCGGCTAATGCCACAAAAATTCTTGAAGTAAATGTGGAGTTTTACCGGCAACTTCCCATTGATTTAAAACCATTTTTTTTAAAAAGGATAAAAGAGTTTTTAACTTATGTGCGTGTCGAAGGTGTAAAGATTCAAGTAACAGATCTTGATCGTTTGCTTATTGCCGCCAGCGCTATAATTCCTGTTTTTTATTTTGATAAATGGACATATACTAATCTTTCAACTGTCTTACTTTATCCTCATGCTTTTAATAAGGAAGAATTTTTATCTGAAGATTCTGATAGAGATGTATCCGGCATGGTGGGCAATGGGCCTATGCAAAGAATAATGATTTTATCACTCCCCCAATTACGTGATGGTTACTCCGCAAATGCTGGTGCTGGCAACGTGGGAATACACGAATTTGTTCATTTGCTAGATAAGGAAGATGGAGATGTAGATGGTTTGCCTGAAGCTTTACTTGATAAAAAAAATAATCCCGAATATTTAAACTTAGTCGAAGACACAATGAGTCAAATAAGAAATGGCACAAGTGATATTGATGCATACGCATTAACTAATCGTGCGGAATTTTTTGCAGTTACCTCTTCTTATTTTTTTAATGCTCCGGATGTATTTAAGTTAAATCATGAAGCGCTTTATAAATTCTATAAAAAAATATACAGGTGGCCAGAATAAACCAACCACCTGTATAAAGGTTCATTAAATAATTAATAGCCGAAAATTTCGCTGAGGCTCAGTTTTTTTACTTCACCTATCTTCTCAAGATCTGCATCACTAATTCTTTTTTCTGAGCCTACAATACAGTATGTATATGGCTTTGAGGACATGTCGGCATTATGAAGCTTTTCTATTGAATCCATAGTAATCTTCGGCAACTCTTCATATATTTTTTTCCTGCTGTCAACATTTCTTCCCATTTTCAATTCATTCAGGTAAGCAAAAATTATTTGATCTTTCACTAGTCTTTGAGTCTCAATATCTTTTTTAACTGCTTCTTTGGCAAGACTAAAACTTTGTGCAGATACCGGTATTTTGTTCAATAACTCATTCATTCCATTGATAGCTTCATTCATCTTATCTGCCTGGCTACCCACGTATGCAATCGTATAAAATGGGTCTTCCTTTTTTGAAGGAGTTACGTAAGATGCAAAGGTAGAATAAGCCAACGCTTTTGATTCGCGGATAGTTTGAAATACTACACTTCCCATTCCACCTCCAAAATAATTATTAAAAACATTGATGGTGGCTTCCTGGGAAAAATCGTAAGGTTTTATATTTCTTATCCAATAAATTTCACTTTGCACCATATCATAATCAGCAAATAATACAGTATTGTTTTGTTGTTGTTGAAAGGTGAAATGTTCTGCTGAAGGATAGGCATTAAATTCCTTAGGCATTTTATGGTGTCGCGCCATATAATTTGTAAAATCCGGGAGAGACATAGGTCCATAATATATTATAGTATGCTTATAATTATCCAAATTATGTAGCCTTTCTACAAGTGATGTCGCATTTAAATTTTTTAATTGTTCATCAGAAAGCCCTGTGTTAAAAGGATTTTTCGGACCATATTCAGCATAACTCATTAATCCCCTGGCAATACTTCCTTTATTTAATTTATTGTTTGCCCTGGCTTTCATAAACCTGTTTTTTAAAAGGGTAAGCGCTTCTTCATTTGGTTTGCAATTAGCCAAAAGTGATTCAAATAAATGTACTGCCTTATCAAAATTTTCCTGGAGGCCACTAATGCTTACAGTTGTTGTTTCATTTGAAACACTGATGTGGTAAGAGCATGCAATATTATAAAACGCTTTGCTGATTTGCTCAGCAGTTAATTTATCAGTATTCAAAAATTGTAGATATTCTGCAGCATAGGAAAGTTCTTTATCATTCCATGATCCCATATCAAACCTGTAATACAAATTAAAAAGTTCATTTTCTTTATTTTGGATATAAAGTACATCAGCGTTTCCAGCTTTTGATTTTTGTATAGACTTCTCATAATCTACCCAATGAGGCTTTATATTACTTTCAGGCATTGCAACTATTTTCTGGACAAATGGTGAAGATTTTCCTGCATTAGTTTCTATAGGTGTGATGGCAGGTTTTTCAACCTTTACAACATTTTTATCTTCTCCTTTTCGTTTATACACCAGCACATAATTTTCTCCAAAATATTTATTGGCTGTTTCAATAATTTGTCGTTTAGTAAGGCGACTCATTTGATCAAGCATGCTAACATCATCATCCCATTTTTCGCCGCGGTTTTTAATGAATGCATCCATCAAATTGCCCAGGCGAACTCCATTATTATCGAAACTTTTTAAAAGGGAGAGTTTGCTATTCGCGATTATAGCTTTCAAAAGACTTTCATCAAATTGCCCTTTTTTTATTTTATTTATTTGATCTAAAAGCAATGGTTTAAGCTCTTCCAAAGTTTGGCCTTCTTTAGGCAGACCATATAAAACGAAAATACCATAGTCTTTATAATCCTGCATGCCTGCACCCGCAGTTTGTACTTTTTGATTTTTATTCAGATCAATATCCATTATTCCTGCTGAGCCATTCGAGAGTAAGCGGGAAATAACACTTAACACCAATGCATCGTGGGTATTGGAACCGGGTGTTCTGTATGCAATGCGCATGCTTTCAGCACTCGGGCCAAAAACTTCTGTTTCAACTACAGAGGTCAATGGCTTTTCTGGTGCCGGATTATAAAATTCCACCGGCTTCGAATGCATGTAAGAAAAATTTTCATCAATTTTTTTGATCAGCTGGTCAGGATTAAAATCACCAGCCATGATTACAGACATATTATTAGGAACATAGTATTTATCATAATATGCCTGTATAGCTTTTATAGAAGGATTTTTTAAATGCTCAATTGTTCCTATAGTTGTTTGCTGGCCATAATTATGGGTAGGAAATAAATAATACATCATTTTTTCCTGCACTTTACTTCCATCATTGTCAAGTGATCTGTTTTTTTCTTCATAAACCGCCTCCAATTCTGTATGGAAAATTCGTAGCACCGGCTTGCGAAAACGTTCTGCCTGGATAACTAAAAACTTATCCATCATATTAGAAGGAATGTCTTCTTCGTAAACAGTTTCTTCAACCCATGTGTGAGCATTTGATCCCTGTGAACCCAGATTTGCCATCATTTTATCGTACTCATTAGCAATAGAATATTTCGATGCTTCCCCGGAAATACGATCTATTTCATGATAAGTTTTTTTTCTTACATCAGGATCGGTTTCCTTATCGTATACTTCATATAGAGCTGTGATACTGTCCAGGTAAGGTTTTTCTTTAGCATAATCTAGTGTACCAAATTTGTCTGTGCCTTTAAATAGTAAATGCTCAAGGTAATGTGCAAGCCCGGTGTGTGACCTTGGATCTGTATTGCTGCCGGCGCGGACTGCTATGTTCACGGCAACGCGTGGCTCTTTATGATTTTCGGTTAGTATTACAGAAAGACCATTTTTAAGCGTATAAAATCTTGCTTTAATTGGATCGTTTGATACATATTTATAGGTGTATCCGTTCGAAGTTGCCTGCTTCCATTCATATTTTTTCTGCGCAGCCGATATAAGAGGATTCGTAAATAAAAAGAATACTAAAATTAATAGACGTGATTTCATTTATGGGATATTTAGTTTTATAAGTTTATAAAGTTGATCAATATTTTTGTTGCTATTATTCCGAACTTTTATAACGGGTGACTACCCTATCCAGTAAAGCCTTAAACTTTTTTACATCTGAGTCGTAGCCATAGCCCTCAGGTTCCAGGCGTCTTTCATTTGCATCAAGGAAAAAATAAAATGGTTGCGTGTTAGCATTATATTTTGTTATTTGTAGATCGGCATTTTTATCACCCAGGTTGGTAATCTGTTCTTTCAATGCAGGGGAATAATATTGTTGAGAAGGTTGCAAGTCTACATTTTTTTTCACATCTACATATAAAGAAGCGATCACAAAATCCTCTTTTAATTTTTTCATTACTTCCGGATCGCTCCACACCTCCCCTTCCATGGCGCGACAGTTAACGCAGTTAATTCCTGTAAAATCCAGCATCAGCGGCCTTTTTAATTTTCTTGCCACTGCCAAAGCTTCATCATAATCAAAGTAAGTTACCATTCCATAACGCTTAACAACATCGGGCTCAAAAATTTTCATTCTATCGTAAAATTTCACCGGTTGTGGCAATTCGTTTATAGCAGCGCTATCATTTTTTACTGAATAATTTACATGGCCTTCAACTGCAGTTGCTGTAAAATCCTGCGTGCCCATTGGTGGCAAAAAAGCGCTGATACCTTTAAGTGGTGCGCCCCACATGCCGGGTATCATATATAATGCGAAGGCAAATGATGTGATAGCTAAAAACAATCGGGGAATACTTATAAAAGGAATTTCAAAATCATTTTTAGGTAACTCATCATCATGATGAAACTTCAGTTTTCCTAAAAGATAAAATCCAAGCAATATGAAAATAACGATCCAAAGCGCAAGAAATATTTCACGATCAAGTAGCCTCCAGCCTTTTGCAAGATCAGCATTTGAAAGAAATTTTAATGCCAGTGCTAATTCCAAAAAGCCCAGGGATACTTTTACTGCGTTGAGCCACCCTCCTGCTTTTCCGAGCATATTCATTTTACCCGGAAAAAAAGCGAAGAATGCAAATGGTAAAGCCAGCGCAAGAGAAAAGCCAAACATACCCACAAGCGGACCATAGTAACTACCTCTGGCCGCAATTACCAATAAATTTCCGATGATGGGGCCAGTGCAGGAAAATGAGACCACAACCAACGTAAGGGCCATAAAAAATATACCGGCGAAACTTGTCATACCTGCTTTGCTGTCCGCCACATTTCCCCAGGAACTTGGTAACTCAATTTCAAATGCTCCGAGAAATGAAATTCCGAAAATCAAAAACAAAAGAAAAAATATGATATTGGCAATCCAATTGGTAGCGAGCGCATTTAAGGCTGTTGGGCCAAAAATTACCGTGATTAAAAATCCCAGTAATGTGAAGATTATAATTATAGAAGTCGAGTAATAAAATGCATTTTTAATTCCCTCAGCTTTCGTCTTGCTTCGCTTTGTGAAGAAGCTTACAGTTACTGGAATCATCGAATATACGCAAGGCGTAATGAGCGCCAACAAGCCACCTGCAAAAGCAGTTGCAAAGATCCACCATAATGATTTATTAGCCACTGTACCACCTGTTGGCGTATCAATAGCACTAACTTTATTTACATTAGCAACGTTTTTTTCGGGTAAAATATAGGTCTCGAATGCTTTTTCTTTTGTCGGGTATTCAGATCCTTTTTGGAATGCATAAATTATTTTTCCTGAGACTTTAAAGCTGTCGGTGGGAAGTGCTTTTATCGTTTGCTGCCAAAGCAGGGAATCTTTTGAAAATTGGATTTTTGCTCCAAGCGCATCATTATTTTCTGAAATAAGTGCATCCTTCTGAATAATTTTTCCAGAAAGTCTGGGTAAGAGAGCGCTATCAAACTCTACTGTAGAATATAAAATATCATCAGGTTTCGTTTGTAAAGCAAACACCTTAATGTCTTTGTTTATTTTTCCTCTTATTGAGAAAAGCACCGTGCTATCATTCAGGCGTTGCGTTTCGTAATTGAAATGCACACCAGCAGAATCCTGCGAGAACCCTAGTGAAGCGCCGAGGAGAGATATTAATAAGGTGAAAAAAGTAAATCGGATAGTCCTGGTGAAAAAAATCATTCGCGCAATTTAACTATTTAAGAGCGACTGTAAATTTTTTCGTAGATGGGGGAAGACACTGCTTATCATTGCACACCATAAATTCTACAGCGATGCCTAAATTAGTTTTTACATTCGCCTTTAATTTTACAACTTGTACAAATTCTACTTTGTCAGAATATTGCTTTACATCTACACCAAATAATGACTCATATCTTTTCTCAAGTTTTCCCTTTTCTTTGGGGATACCGGAATTAATCACTAAAGGGTTTTTTGTGAATGTTATTGAGGTAGGTATAGGACCACCATCAGGGGTAGTTTGTGAATAAATGTGCCACCCATCCTTAATATCTGCTGTTAAGTGGATTTCATAAGTTTTATCAGAAATCTTTTTTGCTGTTGCCGTCCATTCGACAGGATTAGAAACTATTTGGGCAAATAAGAAGCCATTGCAAAAAATAAAAAAGAGGCCAAGTAATATTTTTTTCATTTGTTTAATTTAATAATATTTCACCATTTTATTGTACATGCAATTTACATAAAACACAGCTTTTAATTGCTTTTACAGAGTACAATTGAGGTTAATTATATTATAATTATTCACTTAATTTAGTGCCTGATTAATAAGCTGTCAGATTTAAATTGATAATAGAAAAGGGCAGATCTACTGCCCTACTCTATCATACTATATGAAACTTTATTGAACTGGCATCAGCTGTTTGTTTTGAGCCAGCATTGCCTCCCCGATTAAGAGATCAACGATCTTCACCGTTTCATCTACATAAATATCACTTCCAATTGATTTTAAAAATTGCTTTTGATTTCCAATTTTTATAGAATCTTTACCCAATGCTGATATATCCATTGGAATGCTCACTACCGGTAATGAAGATGTAATTTTTGAATATTCATCTAGCTTTTTTGAAAGCGCTTTTATGTTTGCCTGTAGCTCTTTATATTTTACAATATTGAGTGGCATAGGACGATCCCGGTATTGATCTAATTTGTCGACGACATCTTTTATCCCCTTAAAATTAGGGTTATTATTGACACTTATATTACCAGAATTTACAATTGGGCTATAGCTATAACCAGGATTCCATAAGGTGTACTTTGCCTTTTGAATTGTATCCCAGGCCAAAGCATCCGGATTATCTTTCTCACGAAATTTTGCGTTCTCAAATCTGTCGGGAATAATAATATCGGGCACTACCCCTTTTATTTGTGTGGTGCCTCCATTAATACGATAATATTTTCGAAAGGTTAATTTAATGTCACCCAAACCTTCGGCAGGTCGGCTAAACAGACTATTCTCTGCCTGCGGATCAAGAGAAATACTTCTCTGAACTGTGCCCTTTCCATATGTACTGCTACTGCCTATTATAATTCCTCTATGGTAATCCTGTATTGCTGCGGCAAAAATTTCAGAAGCCGAAGCGCTTAGTTCGTCTACCATAACAGCTAATGGGCCTGTATATAAAGCTTCACCTGACCTGCTATCCATTACTGTTGCTTTCTCATCGCGACCTTTTACCAAAACAACCGGACCGCTTTTCACAAATAATCCTACCATATCAACCACATCGGGAAGGGAGCCGCCAGGATTACCGCGTAAATCCATTACAATTGCCTGAACATTTTGAGCTTTTAATTTTTTAATTTCTTCAGCTACATCGGTGGATGATCGTCTTGCATTAGGATCATTAAAATCAACATAGAATTCCGGTAACCTGATATATCCGATTTTATGTGTGCCTGTAATGATGGCGCTTTTTGCATAGGTGTCTTCAAGAGAAATTTTATCTCGTAAAAGTGACACAACCTTAATAGAGCCATCAACTTTTTTGAGTGTCAGACGAACTTCTGATCCTTGCTTTTCTCCACGAATTAATTTTACTGCATCTGAAAGTGCATAGCCGGTTACATCCACTGGTGCAGATTTTCCCTGGGCAATTTTTATTATTTCATCTTCAGGTTGTATTTCACCGGATTTCCATGCAGGCATGCCGGTAATTAGACTTGCTACTTTTATTTTTCCATCAGCATCTTTCAGTTGAGCGCCAATTCCATAAAAAGTACCACTAAGTAATTCATCGAAACTCCTTTTGTCAACGGGGGCAAAATAAGTTGTATGCGGATCCATAATACCGGTGATGGCATTCACAAAAGTGCTGAACATATCATCGGTAGTATTGTGATTTTTAAATGTTTTAATATAGCGTTGCAATTGCCTGGCCACTGTTGCTGTCGCTTCTTTTAATAATATAGAATCTGGTTTATAAACGGAATCTTTATTTCTTTTTTCACGCTCTTCCTGCAAGTCAACAAATCGTCCAAGCAATAAAGATTTTATTCTTTTACGCATATATTCCTGCATCTCACCCTCGCTTGATGGAAAATCCCGTTTATCGGGATCTACTATGAGCGATTCATTTTTATTAAAGTCGTATGGAACTTTGATCATTTTATTATACAAAGCATCCTGCTCATCAACTCGTTGACGAAACACTTCTATTACTCCAAAAAAAGACTCTAGTGGTGCGCCATGAATTTCGTCATCAATTCTATCTGCATATTTTCCAAAAGACAAAATATCTTTTTTATAAAAAATTGATTTATCGGGATCAAGACTTTCGACGAATTTTTTAAGGACCTCTTTGCTAAAGGTATTATCAATTTTTTTTGGACTGTAGTGCCCTTGCTCAAGTACAATTCCAACATTTTTTAAAATACGTTCATATTTTCCTTTTGGATCATCGTTTCTTTTATCACTTCTTCCCATTACACCAAAACCTATAAAAAGGCCGGAAAGGATTAAAATTATTAATACCGGGAGAAATCGTTTGCTCATAATAAAATTGATTAGTGAATTCATTAAGTAAAATTAGCAGAAATTGAAACTTTACTAAAAGTAGGATTTTGAATTAACAAAGGTTTGGTAAAATATTTAAACGGATAGTGAAGCATAAAATTATAGGTATAAGGTTAAAAGGTAAAGATCCGGGAGGAAAAAAAATGATTAAAAAACAAAAGCCGCTCACAGCAGCTTTTTTAGGGTGGATGATGGGGCTCGAACCCACGACCCTCAGAATCACAATCTGATGCTCTAACCAACTGAGCTACAACCACCATTTGAGGATGGCAAAAATAAATAAAAATTTGTAATGAGCGATAATTTTAAACTCGCATTTAGAGTTGCTTCTTCCTGCGAGGTGTTTTATTTACATTCGGTAACCGCCCGCATTTAATTAAATACCATTCATATACATTTAAAAAATTCTTATAAATAACGCTATCGACATTTGCCAAAATTTTAAAAATGATGACGAGAACAATTACCCTTCGGTTTTTAAGCGTATTTACTTTTTGTATTTTTTCTTTATTTGCGATGTCGCAAATGCCTGCAGCAAGAATGGGAGGTCAAAATATGAATGTGGGACACATTTATGGGAAAATAGTAGATAACAATAATAAACCTATTGAAGCAGCCTCTATACAACTTTCTCAATCGAAAACGGATACGGCTACAAAACATAAAAGAGATGTCGTAATTGCTGCTATGCTTACGGATAAAAAAGGAGAATTCAGCATTGACAAACTTCCCGTTTTTGGTAGTTATCAATTAGTAGTAAGCGCTATAGGTTTTGCACCTTTTGATCAGAAAGTGAGTTTCAACATAAAGATGAATGGAAGTGACATGAGCCAGATGATGAATGCTGTAGATAAGGACCTGGGGAACCTGAAATTAAAAGAAGATGCACAGCAATTACAAGGTGTTGTAGTGACAGCAGGTAAGGGTTTATTGCAAATGAACATAGACCGTAAAGTTTTTAATGTAGATAAAAGTCTTACCAGTGTGGGTGGTACTGCGGTAGATGTAATGAAAAATGTGCCATCAGTAAATGTAGATATAGATGGAAATGTTACTTTGAGAAATGCGGCTCCTCAGATATTTATAGATGGAAGGCCAACAACACTTACGCTGGACCAGATACCGGCCGATGAAATAGAAAGCGTAGAGATCATTACAAATCCTTCAGCAAAATTTGATGCATCTGGAGGCGGTTCCGGTATTTTGAATATTGTATTAAAGAAAAATCGTAAAGCGGGATATAATGGTAATGTAAGAGCAAATATTGATAGCCGCGGTAGTATGGGTGGAGGTGCAGATATAAATATCAAACAAGGGAAAATCAACTTTTTTGCTAACACTATGTTTAATCAACGAAAGTCAAAAAGTACTTCAACTACCAATCGTGTTGATCAAATTAATGATCTGAAAGCTGTACTTACTCAAAAAAGTAATCCGGACAATAACGGTCATTTTGCTTTTGTGCGCGGTGGTTTTGATTATTTCCCTGACAACAGGAACACCTTTACTATATCTGGAGTTATTGTAGGCGGAAAGTTTGGAAATACCGATCTTCTAAATATTAGGCGCGATAGTACACTGGGATCATATGCTTCCTCAGAATTAGGAAATAGTAATACTAATGGAAACTTTAGTTTTAATAACTATGGGGGAACTCTTAGTTATAAACACAATTTTGTAAAAGCCGGGAAAAATATCACAGCAGATGCAAATTACAATTACAGCAAAAATAGCAATCAGCAGATGGTCGCTACTCAATATTTTGACCTGAATAATAATCCTAAAACGCCCGTACTACAACAAAGAAGTGAAGGAAGCGGTAATACGAAATATTTAACGGTGCAAACTGATTACTCAAATCCACTCACAGATAAAATGAAGCTGGAAGCCGGGCTGAGAGGCGCTGTAAGAGATTATAACAGCGAAAATCTGAATTATATTTTTGATAATGGTTCAAGTAAATTCGTTTCACTTACTTCATTGAACAGCAGGTATAAATTTAATGATCAGGTTTATGCGGGTTATGTTACTTTTTCGCAGAAAATAAATAAATTTACGTACCAGCTTGGTGGACGTGTAGAAAGCTCACAATACACAGGTACTTTAATTGATTCAAACCAACAATTTAAGAATTCATTTCCTTTTAGCTTTTTTCCAAGCGTATTCTTAACCCAAAAAATAAACGACAAACAGGACCTTCAATTAAATTATTCAAGGAAAATAAACCGGCCTAATTTTTTTCAATTGATACCTTATTATGATTTCTCAGATTCATTAAATATAAGTCGCGGAAATCCATCCTTGCTGCCGGAGTTTACCAACCTTTTAGAACTTTCCTACCAGGTTAATCTCAAGAATGGTAATAATATTATATCAACACTTTATTATAGAAACACAAATGATCTTATTACGCGCTATCAGTACAGGGATATAAATCCCAATAAAAATTTAAGTGATTCTATTTTTATTTCTTCTTATGAAAATGCTAATAGCTCAGACGCTTACGGGCTTGAAGTTACCTCACTAAATAAGATCGCGAAATGGTGGAGTCTTACTACAAATGTGAATGTATATAATAGTAAAATAAATGGAAGTAATCTGCAGAACAGTGTAAATTCTCAACAGGTTAGCTGGTTTGGAAAGATAAATAACAGTTTCACTTTACCTAAAAATTTCTCCCTCCAGCTTACCGGAGATTATACAAGTAAAACTATATTACCTCCAGGCCGCGGCGGCGGCGGTGGTGGCAGAATGTACGGTGGGGGAAATCTTTCCACTGCCAATGGTTATACTGACCCGGTTTATGGATTTGACCTGGCCATTAAAAAAGATTTCTTAAAAGATAAGTCTGCTTCAGTTTCTATCAGCATGAATGATGTTTTGCGGACCAGGGTTTATAAAGTTCATTCACGTTCTGATTATAGTAATACGATCTTTAGTTACCAGGATAATGAACGTAGAAGAGACCCTCAAATAGTACGTCTGAATCTTAATTGGCGCTTTGGTAAATTCGATGTTTCCTTATTTAAGAGAAAGAATTTGAAGTCTGAGCAAGAAACTATGCAAAATGGAATGCAAGGAGTGCAACAATAACTTTTTTAGAATACAAACTATATATAATCCCACTTAGGTGGGATTTTTTGACACGATTCCTTAATGGCATGTTAATTGATTTATTACCTTTAATCAAAATTTAAATCACATGCAAAAGTTATTATCAAAACAATTCTATGTTTCTCTATTTGGGGTATTAATGCTATGCCTTGTTCAGGTAGTATTATTTGCTCAGGACAGTGCCAGCACTTCCACCAGTTCTTCCACTACGAGTACTACCACGACGGCACCTTCTGATGCCACAATACAACCGTGGATGTGGGTAGTAGGTGGAGCTATATTGCTTATTGTTATTATTGCTTTATTAAGAAGTGGTGGTTCATCTACTACAAGCAGTGAAAAGGTGACAGTAACAAAAGAAGTAGAATAACTATTTTTTTTCGGTTTATCATAACAGGCCATCGTGCCTGTTTTTTTTATGTATGGATCACTTCATTTCTAAAATGCTCTATTAAAATTTTAGATGTAAATACAAATTCAAATATACCTGGCTTCACATATTTATAAAAACAGTGAGGCCTTTTAACGGTATATTTGCGCCCAACAAAAAAAAAGAAATGCCATTAAGAGCCGGAATAGTAGGCCTGCCGAATGTAGGTAAATCCACATTATTTAATGCAGTAAGTAACAGCGCAAAAGCCCAGGCAAGTAATTATAGGTTTTGTACTATAGAGCCAAATGTGGGATTAGTAAATGTTCCTGATAAAAGACTTGACCAATTAGCCGACCTGGTAATTCCTGAAAGAATAGTACCAACGCAAATTGAAATTGTTGATATCGCCGGCCTTGTAAGAGGTGCAAGTAAGGGAGAAGGTTTGGGCAATAAATTTTTGGCAAATATTCGTGAGGTTGATGCGATCATTCATGTGGTGCGCTGTTTTGAAGATGAGAATATTTTGCGTGATGAAGGTGCAATCAATCCAATTAGTGACAAGGAAATTATTGAAACAGAACTTCAATTAAAAGATCTGGAAGGCATTGAAAAAAAAATAGGGCGTTTAGAAAAGATGCTTAAAACCGGTGACGCAAAGACCAAAGCTGAATATGCTATTTTGGTAAAATGCAAAGTTCACCTGGACCAGGGAAAAAATATTCGCTCTCTTGGATTATCTAAAGAAGAAAAAGAGATTGTTGCAGAAAACTTTTTTCTTACAGATAAGCCTGTTTTATATGTTGCCAATGTAGACGAAGCATCCATGCATACCGGGAATAAATATAGTGACGAACTTAGTAAAGTTGCAAAAACCGAGGGTAACGAGGTAATTGTAATGACGAATGCAATTGAATCCCAGATCGCTGAATTCGAGAATCCTGAAGACAAGCAAATGTTCATGGAAGAATATAAAATGGAAGAACCTGCATTAGACCGCCTCATCCACTCTGCTTATAATCTTCTTGATCTTTCTACTTATTTCACAGCTGGTGTACAGGAAGTTCGCGCATGGACTATTCATAAAGGATGGAAAGCTCCACAGGCTGCAAGTGTTATTCATACAGATTTTGAAAAGGGTTTTATTAAGGCAGAAGTTATTTCCTTCGATGATTTTATTAAGTACAAATCTGAGGCTGCTTGTCGTGATAATGGCAGGCTAAGGATCGAGGGAAAAGAATATTTAGTACAGGATGGCGATGTCATGCATTTTAGATTTAATGTTTAATATTAATAGTGATATTAAATTTATAGTTTAGAAATTTTACTCTTAATTCTATAATTTTATTTATGCCTATTTTTATGATATTAAGCCAATAGCTCTTGAATGTTCCAGGGCTTCCGCACTGTGCTTAAAATAGCAGCATTCAATTCCGAGTATTTTAATTTTTTCAATCTCTTCTATTATTTCGGGTGGTCGCATTTTCTTTACATTACGAATATATACAGCGATAATACGGCCCGGAAAATGTGAAGCAACGGCTGAATATATAAATGGATCCTGTTGGGAATCATCTCCAAGCAAAACAAAATTTAGGTGATTGTATGCTTCAATGATTCGCACAATGCGAAAGAACTTTGTTTTGTGATTATTTTGGCCACTTTTCCAAAAACTTCCAAGACTTTTAAGTTGTCCAAGAAGGAAAACACCTTTTGGCAAATGACTCATCTCAGCAAATGCTAAAACAAAATCATAGAGATTCCATTCACTGCTGGAAACGTAAAAAAAAGGATTTGTGTTAGTCTTCAAACGGCCGCTGGCAGCTAGTTGCTGATAATGGTTCACAACTCCTTCAAATGGTTTTCTTGTCCGTTCATTTTTGGTAAGCAATGAATACAACCTTTTTCGTAAACGACCGGAATGCGATATTAAAAATGTATCGTCGATATCAGAAATGAAACCATATTGTGTATGAAATGGAATATAAATTTCTGAATGACCTAGGATAGGTTGCTTCATTTTTTCCCTGTTAATTAATATTCCTGATACTTTATGCCAACCTGCAAGCGCTCTTTTTTCAGGGAAAATTTCAAGGCGAAAAAATCCATCTTTTTCAGATTTCCCTTCAAAATTTTCGTCACCAAACTGAATTGTGAAATCGGCGTAAGGTAATGGCTTAATCAAAAAAAGCCTGAAAACTGAAAAAGCATTAGTAATCCAATTTTGCCTGTAACGTTTGCGGGAAAAAGGTGTTCGTTTTAAAGTATGTCCTAATATGATAATTTTTTCATGGTTGCCGAATCCCCTGTATAATTTCACAGATGGGTAGTCGTGTATTCGGAATAAATAATAAATCCGGTGAAGTATCCTTTTTCCTAAGGAATTCTTCTTTTCTTTATGTTCAGATTTAATATTTGTCATTTTAATTCAATCTATACAAAAATGTCTTCTCCTACTACATTAAAAATAATATTTATCCTTAACGAAGGCTCTGGTCCTAAAAATAAAATTTCATGGAGAGATGAAATAGAAAAATATTTTAAGGATCTTCCTCATGAAATTTATTTTTACAAATTACAAAAGTCCGGTAATGAAAAGGAAATTATACAATTAATTGATAAATACAATGCTGATAGAATAGTAGCCGTAGGTGGTGATGGCACTATTAATTTAGTTGGGAAAATATTAATAGACAAAAAGCTTTCTATGGGTATTTTGAAAGCGGGTTCTGCTAATGGACTGGCAACTGAACTCAACATTCCGACAGCAATTGATAAAGCTTTGGATGTAATTGTAGGTAATTATACGATTTGTATGGATGCGATAAAGGTAAATGAGGATGTTTCCTTTCACCTGGCAGATGTGGGAATGAATGCGCGGCTCATAAAATACTTTGAGGAAAGCAATCTTCGTGGCATGTGGAATTACGCCCGTATGTTAATGAAAGTATTATTTACAAAACGATTAATGCAACTGACCATTACAACGCCGGAAGAAACTAAAATAATAAATGCCTACATGGTTGTGATTGCAAATGCGAGCAAATATGGTAGTGGCGCTGTTATAAATCCAAATGGGAATTTGTGTGATGGATTATTTGAATTAGTCATTGTGCGTCAAATTTCTTTTACTGAATTCGTAAAATTATTTTGGAGTTATAAGTCCTTCAATCCTAAAAAAGTTGAAATACTTCATACGACAAAAGCCTCATTACAACTTAGAAGAAATAATCATTTCCAGGTTGATGGGGAATATAAAGGGAAATTGCAAACAGTCCATGCCGAAATTATTCCTAAAGCTGTAAACGTGTTATTAGAAAAGACTGAAATGCATACTATTAACCAATCGACCTGATATATCTGCAATTTTAATTTTGGAATATTGGTAAATTTTTCACTGCATTTTCTTGCTATATTTTTTTGAGCTAATTTTAGTGTAATCAAAGGATAACCGAATGTTCATCAGGTTAATTAGCATATTAATAATTCTTTATTATGCACTTGCTTCACAAGCGCAGGATGTTTCAATGCTTTTACAACAAAGAGCAATTCAACAAATAAATAAGCCTGCCAACACAGGTGAACTGGCTGAGCAGATTAGTGAAAAAAATAAGACTACCGAATCAAAAATTTTGTCTGCATACACATGGGTTGTGCAAAATATAAAATACAGCACAGATAGTGAATTGGTAATTAATGCAGGTCTTGATCCTGATGCTAAGATTAATGTAGCCTTTAAAAGACGAAAAGGGACTTGCGAAAATTATGCAGCGATATTTAATGATCTGTGTAAAAGAATGGGAATTAATTCATTAGTAATCTATGGTTACACGCAACAAAATAACCGTGTGGATCGTGAGGCACATACATGGAGTGCAGTCTATGTTGATGATCAGTGGTATTTGTATGATCCAACATGGGATATTGGTAACTCAAGTAATTTGCTTTTTTATAAAATCTCACCACAGAATTTTGTTACAACCCACATGCCTTTTGACCCGCTTTGGCAGTTTTTGGATCATCCAGTTTCTCATGAGCAGTTTGAAGGTAAAAAACATGTTCAATCAACCGGGTATTTTAATCTAAAGGATTCTATGAAGAATTATTTTGTTATGGATTCTTTGCAAAGGTTTCAATCTTCTGTAAAAAGGATGGAGACATTTGGAATTTATAATTCAAAAATTAAAACAAATTATTTGTATCAAAAGATGAATATTGAGATCATCAACCAGGGAAGGGAAGTTGATTTGTATAATGAAGGTGTTGCGCTGCTTAACGAGGCTGTGACTGGATTGAATGACTTTATAATTCTCCGTAATAATAAACTCACTGTCACTCATTCTGCATCTGAATTACATCAAATGCTAAAAATTGTAGAAGACAAAATCACTACGTCAATTGGTAAAATTAACGAAGCAGAAAATGGCGATGCTCAGCTAAGATTGGATATGGATTCATTTCGCGAACGTGCGGAAAAATTAAAAAAGAAGTTAGCTGATCAACAAACTTTTTTAGCCAGCAATCTGGCTTTGGATGTAAAGAAATAAATGTTCACGTTCCTTTTTGCCAAATCACATCAGTAAAATATTCGCGGGAATCTAAAAAACGGGAAATAGCCTTAAATCCTGACTTTAGGGCCATTGTGTCCAATTCTTTTAAAGAATATTTTTGAGAAATTTCGATGAATAACGGCTCATTCTTTTCAAAAGAGAATTTATTTTCCGCAACAATAACTTCCTGGTCTTCTGAAGAAATTAAATAACTCTTACATCCTCCGGTTCCCGGATCATAGACAGGATAATGGTAAAAATTTTCTACATTAAAATTTCCTTCTAACTCAATGTTGATTCGATGTAAAAGGTTGAGTGCAAATTCTTCAGAGAATCCTTCAGCATCATTGTACGCTGCCAAAATAGTTTTTGGATCTTTACGAAGATCAGCACCAATCAATAGACAATCTCCACCAGACATTTTTGCATTTAGCAATTTTAGAAATTCAATTGCCTCATCGGGATTAAAGTTGCCAATATTAGCGCCGGTGAATAATATCAGCCGAGGGTGTTGCGACTGAACAGGAAGCATTTCTAAAAATTCACCACACAGTCCATCTACATTTAATGTGGGAAATTGAACCTGGAATTTTGATTGTAAGAGCGTAATGATATTTTCAGAAATATCTATTGGAATATAAGTTGATATTGCATTACGTTTCACGAGATCGTCTACGAGGTATATTGATTTGGTTGCGTCGCCGGGACCAAATTCTATCAGATCAATTTTTTCAATATCCTTTAATACTGAATCAAGAATATTCTTGCCTTGCATTTGAAATATTTCCAACTCACAATTAGTGAGATAATATTCATCGCAGTTCATTATCTTTTGAAACAGCTCATCTCCCCTCTTATCATACAAATATTTTGAATGAAGATGCTTGGGCGTAGACTTTAATCCTTTGATTACGTTGGTCCGGAATTCTTTCATATTTTTTATTTCGCCAGTCTTATCCCGGTGTATTGCCAGCGTAGCTGAGGTGGAAAAAAATTGCGATACGAAATTCGGCTATGATCCGTTGAAGTTACTTCTGATGCTCCTCTTAATACTTTTTGGTTCACCATAAATTTGCCATTGTACTCCCCTATTGCGCCGGGTGCTTTGGAAAATCCTGGATACGGCAGATAGGCGCTTTCAGTCCACTCCCAGCGTTCTCCCCATTTAAAATTTGGTGCTGCGATTTCCCATTCAAACTCAGTTGGAAGCCTCTTACCCCGCCATGATGCAAATGCTGATGCTTCATAAAAACTTATATGATTAAGTGTCTCATTCAGGTCTAATTTGACCAACCCATTTAGCGTGTATGCATACCAGTTATTATCTATCAAATGCCAATACATGGGTGATTTTAGCTTGTTAGTATTTACCCAATCCCAACCTTCTGCATGCCAGTAAGTAAAATTCTTATAACCGCCGGCATTTATAAACTCTAAAAATTCTCCATTGGTGATCAGGTTTGA
>JBDTXP010000007.1:0-27648 GCA_040006135.1 Ginsengibacter sp.
ACTCTATTAATGTGGTCAATCAAATCTTTGTTGGTAGTTTCATAATTTAAAATATCAAACTTATACGGCAGGTTAGTTTCCTCATTTAGCAAATAAGAAGTATGACTAATAATCCTGAAATTTAAAAGAGGGCCTTTTAATGCGATATCCACATCACTCGCATTTTCAAAATTTCCTTTTGCGCGACTACCAAATAAAATCGCTTCATGTATGGATTTTTCCTGTTCGAATATAGAAGTAATAATTTCCAGGTCATTTTTCGTAAGGCCACCGGGAATTTTATTTAATGTTGAATTCATCTCTTAGTTGTTTTAACAATGGGAAATATTTTTCTGAAATAAGTTGTCCCAATTTTGCTACCGTTTCTTCATCGTAAGCATGAGAAGTGATATTTCTATCTTCAAGCATTTGCATCCAACCATGCCCATCTTTTAATAACCCTGCCTCAAATCCTTTTTTTAATGCAGCACGCGGTGATTTTATTTCTGTTATTCCCTCTTGTTGTAAATAATCTTTTATTAAATTCCACCCCAATTCAAATGTCATTTCGAAAAACTGCACCATACCCGCTTTTTGAATTATATCTGGTTCAGAGAGATTTACGGCTTCCTCAAGATATTTCATCGCCTTCTCAAAATTAATAAACCTTTGCCGCCATCGGATATCTTTTTCCATAATTAGAAATTATTATTTTACAAATCAAATAGTCTCTGCTTTTCTTAATTTACTATGGTGCCTGCTATATAAAAAATAAATAGCCAGACCAATAATAAGCCAAATAATAAAACGCAACCAATTGGTATAACCCAGTTCTGTCATTAAATAAAAACAACTGGACAAACCAAGCACAGGTATCAGGGAAAGTTTTTTGACAAAAGAGGCAACGGTAATTACAACAGAAAGAATCGCGAATAAGAAAAAAGGTAGTTTGTCCCGAAAAACTTCCCATGTTTCATGAAAATTAAAAAGCCCCAGGAAATTGTGCCAGAAAATTACCACCCCTGTTATAAATAAAACCGGAACAATAAATTGGGAATTAATATATGGAATCTTAAATTTAGGTGCGGATTCACCTGCTTCTCTTTCCGGTAATAAAAGTACGCCACCACATACAAGCACAAACGCAAATAAAGTTCCTATGCTTGTGAGGTCAGTCACCTCTGTCAGGTTTAAGAATAAAGCGGGAATTGCTACAAATAATCCGGTAACAATTGTAGCAAATGACGGAGTTTTATACTTTGGATGGATGCGGCTGAAAGCTTTTGGCAATAAGCCGTCACGGCTCATACTCATCCATATCCTTGGTTGCCCCATTTGAAAAACAAGAAGGACACTGGCTGTAGCAATCACCGCACTAAAAGAAATAATATAGCTTATCTGGTTAAGCCCTACTCTTTTAAAAACAAATGCCAATGGATCGCCGACCTCCAGTTCTTTATAAGAAACCATCCCCGTAAGTACCAATGCGACTAAGATGTATAACACTGTGCATATGATCAATGAATAGATCATTCCACGCGGCAGGTCCCGCTGAGGATTTTTACATTCCTCAGCGGTTGTAGAAATAGCATCAAAACCTATGTATGCAAAAAATACCGCCGATACCCCTTTCATCATGCCTCCAAATCCATTGGGTAAAAAAGGGCTCCAATTCTGTGGAGCTACAAAAAAGAAACCGATGGCGATGACTGCTATCAGGATAATTATTTTAAAGACAACCATCATGTTAGTCGCACGCCTGGTTTCTTTAATACCCGTATATACAAGCCATGTGATTAAAAATACAATTGCTAATGCAGGAATATCAGCAATAATTCGTAAACCGCCAATCTGAGGAGCGTTTGTCCATGCCTGGTATGCCGACCTGGTTGTGGATGTAAGGGATTCAAGGGAAGCACCACCTGCTAATTGTGTACCCGCTTCTGTAAAGCCTCGGGAAGCACTCAAATAATCTGTAGTTAAAAAAGAAGGAATATGAATATTCAGCCCTTCAAGAAGATTTACAAAATATTGACTCCATGATATGGCAACCGCGATATTTCCTATTGCATATTCCATCAAAAGATCCCAACCAATTATCCATGCCACCAATTCTCCAAAAGACGCATAGGCATATGTATAAGCACTACCACTTACGGGAATCCTGGATGCAAATTCTGCGTAACATAAAGCAGAAAATCCACAACATATTGCTGTAAGTACAAATAAAAGAGATACTCCTGGCCCTCCATGAAAAGATGCATTACCTATCGTAGAAAATATACCAGCACCCACTACTGCAGCTATACCCATTGCAGTAAGGTCCCTCACGGTTAACACCTTATTTAGCCCGGATGATGAATGTGTTGCATCCGATAACCCTGATTGCGCATCAGCAAGAATTGAGGTAATACTTTTTTTTCTAAATAAAGGATGAGACATGTTCTGGTTTTAATTATCAGTTAATATCGGAAAGATAATACCTTATGATAAAAAATAATCAATGCCTGATAACAATTTACTCAGTTGGTAGCTCTAAAGTTTTTTAATCCCTGGAAAACACCTGCAATTATTATTACCAATAAGGCTCCAATTACATTCAGCCACAAGAAAGAAATTATATCAGCTTTATAAATAATAATAACAAACAGTTCTGCTATGACTGCTCCGTAAAAAAGAGAATTTGCTTTAATTGGTTTAATCCAAAAAGCCACTAAAAAAATACCCAATATTACACCGTAAAATAATGACCCCAGAATGTTTACTGTTTCTATTAAACTGTTACCAATGTTACTTGCAAACTGTGCCACGAGTATGCAGAATATACCCCAGCAAAGAGTGTACAATTTGGAAATGCGATAATCTTCTTTTGGTGTCAACGTTTTCTTGACATATCGCTTATGAAAGTCGACTACAGTGCAGGAGGCTAAAGCATTCAACGCCGCAGCAATGCTCCCCCATGCTGCCAGGAAAATTACAGCAATTAATAAACCTACAAGTCCTTTCGGCAAATAGTCAATAACAAATCTGAGGAAAATAAAATTCGTGTCATTAATATCTTCTCCAGGCAAAGCAGCCTTTAATACTGTTCGGTATTTTTGTTGTACCGAAGATCGATCCTCCACATCTGTAACAGCTAAAGATTGATAAGTTGCCTCCAATTGAACTAATTCACTTTTATAAACTGTCTGATGTGCTCTCTCAGTCTGCGTTTCATTAAAATGAATGGGCGCTTTATTAAATTGGTAAAAAGAAAAAACCAACACTCCCAACAATAAAATTGAAAATTGCATGGGCACTTTTACAAGGCCGTTCATTAATAAACCTAATTTACTTTGCTTGTTATTCTGCGCTGTTAGATATCGGCCAACCTGGCTTTGATCGGTACCAAAATAGGAAAGTGCGAGGAAAAAGCCACCTATGACTCCACTCCAAATATTGTATTTATCCTTCCAGTCAAAACCATTCTTACCAATACCGGAAGTGATAATATTGATCTTTCCATTTTTTCCACCAATATGCAGGGCATCAAAAAATCCTACACCCTTTGGCATATAATTGACCACTAGATAGCCCGCGATCGACATGCCTATAATTACAATCATTAATTGCAATTTCTGTGTATGAGCAACAGCCCTCGCGCCACCGGTTACTGTGTAAATAATTAGCAATCCTCCCATTATTATATTAGTGTAATAAATATTCCAACCTAGTATGGAGCTAAGTATTAAGGAAGGTGCGTAAATACTAATTCCTGTAGATAAACCCCGCGATACCTGGAATAAAAAAGAAGTGAGCGTTCTTGTTTTAAGATCAAATCTTTTTTCTAAAAATTCATAAGCAGTATAAACTTTTAAATTGTTGAAGACAGGAACAAAAACAATACAAATCACAATCATCGCGAGTGGCAGTCCAAAATAATATTGAACGAATCGCATTCCATCGGTGTATGCTTGTCCCGGCGCACTTAGGAAAGTGATTGCGCTCGCCTGTGTACCCATAATGCTTAACAACACGAGATACCAGGGCATATCGCGATTACTTAAAAAATAACCGTCAAGATTTTTTGAAGTGCGGCTTTTATAAACTCCATAAATAATAATTACAGAAAGGGTTACAATAAGTACAATCCAGTCAGGATTACTCATGGGTATGCTTATTTATTTATTAAAAACCAAAAAGCGATTAAAGTTCTATTTAAAATACTGAGTGACGAAGTAATAAAATACTATTTGTGCGGCTAAAAATAAAATCAAAGCAACGTACCAAATTTTCCAATATTTTGTTTCGTCTTTATTCAAACTATTTTTTTTAATAATTATATCGTGATAAGCTTTACAACAATTTATACAATATCACATTATCATCTTATCCCAGCTTCGCCAGGCTCAACCTGACAACATTCGCAACTTAAAAAATCATTTAGCTAATAAGTTAGCAAAGAGCCGAAAAGCACCGGGAACACCTGCAGGTAGTTCTCTAAAGAAAACAAGTCCTGAATAAATAAATCTTCCTTTACCATAATCAGCATAGATCAGGCTTCCGGGTTGATCAGCTTCTCCTGCATCATGCATATTAAAAAGTGCTTTGTAATTAGAAGCAAAATCTACAGCATGATATGTACTTCTTTCCTGGATCCAGCCTTCAAAATCTTTAGAAGAAATTTTATTCGGAGAATTCAGCAAATTATTTTGTGGATCAATAAATGTTACCGTCGCTGTTTCGTCCGTCACTCTGTTCCTGGAAATCGTAAAAGGGAATGGGCCGATTTTTGCTTTCACAGGACCTATATTATTATTGGTATTATACTGTACTAACAGCACTCCTCCTTCTTTTACATAATTCATTAATACAGGGTAAGCATCATTCAGCCATTCAAAGATATTATACGCCCGCACGCCGGTAACTATAGCGTCAAATTTTTTTAAATTCTCAAAAGAAATATCATTTTGATTTAAGACGGTAACCGAATAACCCATTTGAGATAAAGCATCCGGCACTTTATCACCGGCACCAGGAATATATCCAATCTTTTTGCCACCAATCTTTAAATCTATCGGTACCAGTTTTGAAATTGCCTCAGGAAAATAAATAATATTAGGAATGTGCGGATACTGAATTAATTTTTTATAGTGGTCGTAGGAAATATTATCGCTCTTTACTGCCCATGATATTTGCTGTGCCTCGTCGGAATTCTTGACCGCGAAAGTGGTATCCTTTTCGCCGTTAACCTCAACCACATTATCACTATGACTTACATATTTTGTGTAATAGTTTACCCCCGGTGAATTTATTTTAAGACTGCTTCCAATTTCCACAGGCTTTTCATTTATAGATAGTGCAAGTTGTGGATCATTAAAAATTTCTATTGATGGAATAATAAAAAGAGGCTCATACTCTTCGCCTTTTACTGGATCATTGGATTTATATTGAATGGGTATATCATAATCTATTTTAGTTCCGTTCAAGGTCAGGGTTAATTTAGCGAACAACGGATCATTTTGTGCTTTACCAACCATAGCCTGGTTCTGTATCTGGTAGCTTCCCTTATTCATTGGTTTCTGTAACCAATATGGTTGGGATATTTTTTGCGTAACCGGAATCACTAGCTTAAGAGGCACATTGAAATTTTCATTCACAGGTAAATTTTTATTTAAAACATACACTGATTTAAATGCATTTAATGAGTCCAAAGTAATATCTAAGCCTGAACGATTATCCGCAGTAAAATTAATCTGTAAAGAATCGCCAGGCACTCCAAACATATTTCTTGAAGTAGCTTCTGTAAATAATCCGGAACATTCCTTAATTACCTGCATTACTTCTTTTAATTTTTCCTGTTGCCAATAACTTAAAGGTGCATTATGCAGAACGTTATAGACTTTTAGGAGCAGAGGTAAACTCTTTCCAGGATATTGAAACGAATAGTTATTTAATATTTCCTGAATTGTACCACTAACAGGAACAGCTGGCAATCTTGTCCAATTTGTTTTTACCCCATCCATCAAATCTTTAGTTGGAGGCGTACCCTTTATTGTTTTAAAAAATTCAATTCTGCTTCCCCTGGATGCCGGAACCCCAAATCCCTGGCTCTTATGCTGGCTGCGACTTTCAGCAGCTATTTCTCCATAACTTTTTCCTAATAATTGATTGTAACCTCCCACTTCCACCTGGAATTGATCGGGCCTTTCTGTATTGACACTTCCAAAATTAAAAGTGTTCCAAAGTAATCTTTTTGCCTGCCACGGTTTTACTCCATATTTAAATTGTTCGGGAAACATTTTCGGATCAGCAGCTGCATCAAAGGCCTCACCTGCAAGAATTGCTGATGCAGTGTGGTGCCCATGTCCACCTTCTCCGGTAGTTGGAAAACGGGTAATAATAATATCAGGCTGAAACTTACGTATCGCCCAAACAACATCGCTTAAAATTTTGTTTTTATCCCAGAATTTAAAAGTTTCATCAGGGCCTTTTGAGAATCCAAAATCAAAAGCTGATGTAAAAAATTGTTCTGCACCATCAATTCTTCTTGCGGATAATAATTCCTGCGTACGAATAAGCCCCAACTCCACACCCTGTTCATCACCAATTAAATTTTGTCCTCCATCACCCCTGGTCATGCTGAGATAGCCTGTTCGATATAATTTTTCATTGCTCAGGAAAGCAAGCAATCCTGTGTTTTCATCGTCGGGATGTGCAGCTATATATAATACAGATCCAAGAACTTCCAACTTTTTAATGTGTTCAAAAATCTGTGATGAGGAATAAGTCTTTTGTGCTTGTCCCAATGAAAAAAGAGAAAAAGCAAAGAAAGTAAGGAATAGCGAAAATTTTTGAAGCATGTTGTTTTTTGTATTTGCGAAATTAAGATATGCACTTTACATGATTAAAACAGTTTGGTGAGCGGTTGAAAGATTGTTGCTGACACAAAGCACGCAAAGCGACGAAGCTTATAAAAGAATGAATATAGTTATTATTTCTGCTTCCATTTGTCAAGCTAATCTGCATAAAAAAAGGAGACGCACTGCATCTCCTTTTATAAAATTTTTAAAACATTTAATTATCCGGATTCGTAAGCGTTACAGGTTGAAGCCTGTAGGCATTTACCTGCCGTCCATTTTGCTGCGCAGGAATCCACTTTGGTCCTTTTCTAATTGCATTAACTGCAATTTCAGCAAGTTTGGAGCCTTTCATGTTAATAGCCTGCACATCACTTACGGTCCCATTTTTATCTACAATAAATCTTACTGTCACCGTTCCATAATCGGATTCAGTAAATTCATCCGCTTGTGCTTGTATAGCTCTTTGAACATATTGCGCCCATTTACCAGCTCCTCCGGGGAATTGCGCTTCTATTTCTACCTTGGTGAAAATTTTATCCGGATCCTCCTTTTTTTCGACAGGAGCGGCAATCACCTGAGTTCCTTTTTCTTCTGTAGGCGGTGCTACTATTCCGAGATCCTTAGTTCCTTCAACAGTCTTAACCGCAATTTTTTCTTCTTCTATTTGCTTTATTTCTGGTGGCGGCTTAACTACTTCTTCATCTTTTACCACTTTCGGTGGTGTAAACTGCACGGTTGCCACAGGTGGCGGTGGTGGCAGTTTTGGCGGTGGGGGTGGCGGAGGCGGTGGCGGCTCATCCGGTTGTATTTGTTGCAGATTTGTTTCATTCACTACCAATTCTTTTTCATCAGTAGCGGGCTTTATTCTATTAGCAATGGCTGAGCCAACCAAAAGAAGAAGCATTGTGCCAATAGTAATTATTAGCGCCGTTGTGATACGTCTATTATACGTTTTCCTAAGCTCGTATGCGCCATATTCTTTATTCTTCCCTTCAAAAAGAATATCAAGAATATCTGATTTTAAAATTTGATTCGCTTCCATTATTGCATTTATTTATAAAGATTTCAAAAACGGATTAAAGTATTATTTAACACCTCCCGCAACTTCAGTTTGCTGAATCATACTGTATTCATCCGGAGATGGATCTACCATAGCGTAGCGGCTTACATCATTTATATTCATTTCATCTAATAAATCCACTGCATTTTTATATGTAGCATCTTTATCAGGTTTAATGATGACGAAAAAATCCTCTGCGGGTGTTTTTTTCTTTTTATCTAAAATAATTTTCCTTACATCTTTATAGCCTGTGGTTTGCATTGTAGCAGGATCAGCTCCATAATAATAATAGATTACATTTCCTTTCCCAAGCATAAGAGTTAGCGAGCCGGATTCTTTCACCTTGGTGTTTTCATCAGGCTTATCTGTATCCTTCGGCATGTTCAGGTTCATACTCGTAGGCTGCGCCATCGTAGTAGTGAATATAAAAAATGTAATCAGGAGAAAACCCAGGTCCACCATGGGCGTCAGATCTACACGAGTAGATTGCTTTTTGCTTTTCTTAACGCCAGGACCTTTTTTGTGACTGGTACCTTTTACCTCCATTTCTGCCATGATAAAATAATTTTAATTTTTCTTAAATAAATTTAATGTTCTACTATTCCTTGGACATTTGGCCCGATAAGTTTTTCTTATAGAGCTCAGACCCTTCAGGAACGTCGGCGGCATTTGTTACCAGGTTATATTTATATATTTCATTTTTCTTAAAGGCATCAATTACGGCCTTAAATGTCGTATACTTTGAAGCATTATCCCCTTTAATGAGAAAATTAGCTTTTTTTCCCTGACTTGCCTGCACAGCAGCGGAAATCCAAGCCAGAACCTGGTTGTTTGTACTGTCATAAGGTATACCCGGTAGAGTCATTTTTCCGAGTTGCTCTGGTGTAAGATTAAGAAATGAAGTTAGTTGACTAAGTGGTACTCCCACAAAAGTTGCTTGCTGAAAACCTTTTTTATCTGCATCAGAAAACTGTATACCTCTTTCTTTTCCCAGTTCATCCAAAACATCACCTTTCATAGCGTCATCCATATCAATAAATACCCTGTTATCCTTGGAAATAGTTACATTAAAGTAATCTTTTTGAGGAGCATGTTTATTTGATACGGAAGCAGGCGTAACTACTTCAATGGCTTCGGACGGCTTAAACTTTGCAGCAAGAATAAAGAACGTCAACAATAGAAAAGCCACATCGCACATAGCTGTCATATCCACGTTAGTGCTACCTCTTTTTATTTTAGCTCTTGCCATTATATTTTTTTTAGTTGCTAATAATGAGATTCACATCTCAATAAATTCCACAAATTATTTGTATAGTGATGCAAAGCTTTGTGTTAATGTAAAGCCTGACTCGTCAATACCGTAGGTAATTGCATCAATTTTTGTGGTAAATATGTTATAGGTAATAATTGCAAATGCTGATGTACCAATACCCAGAGCAGTATTGTAAAGAGCCTCTGCAATACCTTTTGACAATTCTCTTGCTGCTTCACCTCCACCGGATTCACCAAGGTTGCTAAATGCGCGAATCATACCAACAACAGTTCCAAGCAAACCTATCAATGTAGAAACAGATGCCAGGGTTGATAAAAAAACCAGGTTTTTTTCAAGCATTGGGAGTTCAAGGGCGGTTGCTTCCTCTACTTCCTTCTGAATGGCCAGCACTTTTTGCTCAGTAGTAAGTTCATTGTCAGTCATCATAGCTTTATACTTACGTAAACCAGCTTTCATTACATTTCCAACAGAACCTTTTTGCCTATCACATTCGGCAATTGCTGCATCAACTTTTTTATCTGCAAGATAAAATTGTACTTTCCTGATAAATTCAGCATTAGAATATTTTCCTGTAGCCTTAGTAACGGTAAGCCATCTTTCGATAACGAAAGTGAATACGATCAGGAAACATCCAATTAAAATAGGCACGATTATACCACCTTCATACATCCTGGCAAAGTCGCCTTTAGGGCCATTATGTTTTGGCCAAAAGCCTCCTTTAGGATCTGGTGCTGTAAAGTTGCTGTCTGCGCCAATAACGTAACGCCAGATGACATAACCCAGAATTATACAGGCGATCGGGGCTATAAGGGAAATAATGTTACTTGATTTTTTAGCCTGAACCGAAGTGGTTGCATTCACATTTGCATTCGCAGGTGATTTAAAATCTGCCATGTTGTAGTTTTTTTTAATGGTTAAATTAATGGAATAAGAAAATTATTATCGTGGTACAAGTGTAAGGAAATAATTCTAAAAATAACTTTTTATATGGAAAAATTTTTTGATTGAGCCACAAGTTAATAAAATAATGACAAGTTAATTGGGTCAATATTATTTAAAATAAGAATTCGGGAAGCATAAAAAATCCAGGAGGCTTACTAAGTCCATGCGGTTCAAAATTTTCCTACCTATATTCGTATTATTCATATCTGAGTGCAACAATGGGGTCGAGCTTTGCAGCCTTTACTGCAGGATAAAGCCCCGCACCAAGGCCAACCCCCGAACATACTACAATTCCAATAACTACCCACATCCAGGGCACTACAAAGCCCGTGTTTAGGAATAATCCTACTACATTTCCTACAATTACTCCAAGAATAATCCCAAATATTGCACCTATTAAACTGATGAGTGTTGATTCGAAAAGAAATTGAGCTTTTATGCTTTTACTGGTACCGCCAATTGCTTTTATAAGACCAATCTCCCTTGTACGTTCATTCACTGCAACCAACATAATATTCATCAATCCAATAGCAGCACCAATGAGTGTTATAAGTCCAATAAAGGCTGCGGCGGTGGTTATAGCACCTAAACTACTCATGAATATTTCCGCAAGGCTGTCGCTTTTATCAATGTAAAAATTATTTTCTTCATCAGTCGCTAATTTTCTTATTGGCCGAAACGTACCCTTCGCTTCGGAGATAGCAATGTCAAGTTCTTTAATATCATTGACCATGACACCAATATTCCATGATATATTATCTGTAGGAAAAAGCCTGCGAATATTATTATAGGTTGTTAGCACAATATTATCAGCATTTAAAAAAGCACTGGATCCTTTTTCCTGTAAAACTCCAATTACAAAAAATTTGTTTCCCGCAACTTTTATCATTTTATCTACTGCGCGTTGAGGATTATCTCCATATAATTTTTTAGAAACACTGGCTCCCAATAAGCAAACATTTCTTCCGCTCTGCACATCCAGTTTATTGATATTTCGCCCTGCTACAATGGTGTAACCTGACTGTATTAAATAATTTTCATCACCCCCGCTAAGTGAAATATTGGGATTTGTTTTTACTTTATCAGTATTAACAATCACGCTACCCACATTTACCGAAATACTCACCCTTCCAGGAAAATTGTAACGCTCTTTAAAAAGCTTCGCTTCCTGGTAAGTTATCTTTTTTCTAATATTTGATTTTTTCTCTTTTAATTTTCTCGTGTCAGTTTTTTTTATATCTCTTCCGCCGCCTATATGTATTCCTCTATCGCGATACCGGATGCTGAAGGAATTAGCTCCCATTGTGGAAAAACTTTCTGCGAGACTTTGATTCATAGAAGCAATAGCAGTGATAATACCAATGAGCGCCATTATGCCAAAAGCAATGATTGCAACAGTAATACCTGTACGAAGTTTATTACTTTTAATAGTTCTGAAAGCCAATGAAAGTGAATCTGATAATTGCATGCCCCTGATCTTTACTTTAAAAGTATGAAGTTAGATGCTTCCAATTATAAATGGGCTACCACTCTTGTATTAATAGTATAACCAATCAATAACTACCCCGGGCAGAATTCCTAAGAGAATGATAAGGCCTACCGTAATGAGAAGTAAAATTCGATATCCTGTTGTTACGGCAATGTTCTGATTATCGTTGTTATCTGGCTCCTTAAAATAAATAGCCTGTATTACTTTAAAATAATAAACAACTCCTATCACGGCGCACAAGACTGCAAGAACTACTAACCATATATCATGTCCTGTTTGCAAGGCAGCCATAATCACATAAAATTTTGCAGTAAATCCTGCCGTGAGCGGTATACCTGCCAGAGATAATAGAAATATAGTTGCAGTAAAACCTAGTAATGGCTGAGATTTTCCCAAGCCATTGAAGCCACTGATAGAATAATCTTTCATCCTGATTAGTATTGCAAAAAAACCAATAGTTGCGATGGAGTATGCTGCTGCATATAATATGATTGCGTCATGTGCAGTTTCGTTTAATGCAAAAACGGCTAGCATCATAAATCCTGCATGGGAAATACTGGAATATGCAAGCATTCTTTTTACACTTTGTTGAAACACAGCAGTAATATTACCAATCAATAATGTGGCTGCTGTTATGAACACGATTAACGTTTGCCATTGAACTTGCATGGCACCAAAAGAAATTGAGAACAAACGGATAAATGCGATAAATCCGGCAATCTTTACAATCGTCATCATAAAGGAAGTAATGACAGCAGGAGCACCATCGTATACATCAGGCGCCCAAAAATGGAAAGGTGCTGCAGAGACCTTAAAGGATAATGAAATTACTATTAGTACAATACCTGCGGCCATTAATGGGGACAGATCTCCTGTTCCCAGATTTATATTAGTTATATAAAAAGATCCCTGCGGATTTCCACCATAAATCAAGGCAATACCCATCAGCATAAGGCCTGTAGAAAATGCGCCCATCAAAAAATATTTCAGCGCAGCCTCGTTTCCTTTTAAATTTAATTTATTACTTCCCGTAAGTATGTACAAAGGAATTGACATGATTTCGATGCCGAGAAAAAACAGGAGCAGTGTATTAAATGAGGATGAAATAAAGACACCACAAAGCACAAAAAATATAAGGCAAAAATATTCTGAAACGTGAATCCCGATCTTCTCAATATCACGGCCGCTCAAAAGAAAAAACAGCAAAGTACAAAACAATGCTACTGTATTAAAATGAAGAGTAAACTTATCGAAATGCAGCATATCCCTTGTGTTAAACGTGAATATGCTATAACCAAAAAATTCCAGCACATTAGCAACAAGAATAATGCTAACACCGGCAATAGCCATGTATGAAGGAGTATTCCGTTTTTTGAAAAAAACGCCGCCAAACATCATTATGACTCCCCAAATTGCCGATAAAATAATTGCATTCATTTTGTTCCTCTTAGCGCTGATTTAATTTATTAACTGCTCTATTTGTCTTAAGTCTGTATTTCTAATTTACTTATCAAAACCCCTGTCCTCATTACCTGTTCACCATTTTAAGAATAGCATCTACACTTCCTTTAGTAAGATCAATTACCGGTTGGGGGTAAATACCCAGGAAAATAATTGCCGCTGCTAATATCCCTAAAATCCAAAATTGCCTGCCTTCTATTGCTTTCATATTTTCAACGGCACCGGATTTTGTGCCAAAGAAAACTAATTGTACCATACGCAGCATATAAACTGATGATAATACAATTGAAATAATTGCAACTATAGCATACCATTTATTAAAAACAAATAATCCATTAAACATTAAAAATTCACCCACGAAAGAATTAGTCAAAGGCAGTGCGATATTAGCAAAAGCTATTATAACCAAGAACATTGCAAGCCATGGAGACTTCATGGCAAGGCCACCTAATTCGTTGATCTTTTTTATTCCGGTATTCCGCTCAATCAAATCAATAACTATCCACAATGCCAGAATATTGATTCCATGATTTAGCATCTCTACCATTACACCTTGCATCGCCGAAATGTTAACTACAAAAATAGAAGCGGCCATTAGTCCAAGATGCGCGATGGAAGTCCATGCTACAAATCGCTTAAGGTCAGACTGTATAAACGCTATAAAACTCGCGTAAAATAAACCTATGAGAGAAAGAATTATTATGAGGTGATTGAAAGAAAAAACTGCCTCAGGAAAAATGGGAATAAGCCAACGGATCATACCAAAGAGACCCATCTTCACCATAACTGCGCTTAGAACCATTACCGAAGGATAGTTTGCCTGCTCATACACAAAAGGTTGCCAGGTATGAAATGGCCACACAGGAATCTTAACAGCAAAGGCAACAAAAAATAACCAGAATAACCATTGTTGATCTCCATGCGATAATACAGTATTATAAAATGCAGAAATTGAAAAGGAATGCAAAGAGTCTGCAGATACTTGTGGTGTATGCAGGTATACATATAAAATTCCTACTAACATTAAGAGAGATCCTGTAAAGGTGTAAATGAAAAATTTGAAAGTAGCTTGTATTCTTTTCTCACCACCCCAGCGGCTACATAAAAAGTAAAGTGGAACAAGTGCGAGCTCCCAGAAAAAATAAAACACTAATGCATCTGTTGCCACAAACACTCCCATAATTCCCGCCTGGCTTAACAGTAATAATCCAAAAAAAGCAGGCGCGTTTTTAAACTCTTTCCTGAATGAAGAGCCAATGATAAATGGATATGAAAACGCGGTAAGAAAAGTAAGCAGGAAGCCCATGCCATCAAGGCCTACAGAAAAACTGGAACCTATATAAGGCATCCATAAATAGGATACATTATTGTAATAAAAATAATTTGAATGATGCGCTATATCAGTAAAAAATAAACTGGTAACTGACACAGCAAGCGTGAGTAAGGATGCTACAAATGCGAAACGCTTTACCTGTGTTTCGTTTTTCAGAAAGAAGATAATGATGCCGGTGACTAATGGAATCCAAAGCAGTAATTCAGGAAATGTAAAATAAGTGCCCAACATTAATATTATTTTGTAAAAAACTGAATGATAAATAAAATAACCATACCGATCACCATCAATAATAAATAAGATCCCACCAGGCCACTTTGTAATAAACGCATTTGCCTGCTACTGTAATTGACAAATCTGCCAACGCCGTTCACTGCTCCATCAATTACTTTATTGTCCAAAATATTTTGAAAGAAATATGCTGCACGCCTGTATGGATTTACAAATAAAGTCTCGTATAATTCATCTATATAAAATTTATTTGCAATCACACCGGCAAAACCCGTATTCTTTTCAACCGCTACTGATTCTTTCCGATACATTTTAAAAGCCCAGACGCTCACAATTATTGAAAGCACTGCTGTAACAGTCATTAGAATTATCTCTGTAGAATGGCTTACCGTATTTCTTACAAGAAGTTGCTGAGAATGTTGAAAAACCGGAGATAAAAAATTACCAAGCACATTAGCGTGTTCACCAAATATTGCCGGCAGGCCAATGAAACCTCCAACAGCAGCAAGGATTGCTAATATAATTAATGGCCATGTCATTACAGGTGGGCTTTCATGAAGATGATGTTCCTGTTCATTAGTGCCGCGGAATTTTCCCGAGAAAGTGAGTGATAGTAATCTGAACATATAGAAAGCTGTAAGCAATGCGCCCGCAGCACCAAGAATATAATAAACAGGATTGGATGCAAAAGCAGCAGAAAGAATTTCATCCTTTGAGAAAAATCCTGAAAATGGCGGTATGCCTGCAATCGCAAGACATGCGATAAAAAAAGTAATATAAGTTATCCGCATTTTTTTTGAAAGGCCTCCCATTTTGTAAATATCCTGTTCGCCCCCCATAGCATGAATCACAGAACCTGCAGCGAGAAATAATAATCCTTTAAAAAATGCATGCGTCATTACATGAAATACCGCTGCTGAATACGCGCCTACACCGAGCCCAAGGAACATATATCCCAATTGGCTCACGGTGGAATATGCCAACACTTTTTTAATATCATTTTGTTTTAAGGCTATGACCGCCGCAAAAATTGCCGTGGCTAAACCAATGATAGCAACAATGTGTAAAGTAAATGGTGCAAGTGTATATAAAATATTACTTCGTGCTATTAGATAAATTCCGGCAGTTACCATCGTTGCAGCATGTATCAATGCAGATACTGGTGTGGGACCCGCCATTGCATCCGGAAGCCAGGTATACAATGGAATCTGTGCACTCTTAGCGGCTGCACCAAGAAAAAATAATAAAGAAATCCCAATAGCATCAGGAGTGTTTAATGCAGTTAATGCAGTTAATATTCCATTATGAGAATTGAACAGTGGCTGATAAGATGCGGTGCCAAAAGATGCGAAAAGCCAAAAGATTGCTAACAAAAACCCTATATCACCAACCCGGTTCATCACAAACGCTTTTTTTGCAGCATCATTATTTACCTGATCTTTAAACCAAAAGCCAATCAACAAATAAGAACACAAACTTACACCCTCCCACCCCATATACATTATCACATAATTGCCGGCAAGTACAAGAAGCAGCATCGAAAAAACAAATAGATTCAGGAAAGAAAAGTACCTGCCGAATCCTTCATTCGTTTCTTCTTTCATATAACCAATAGAATAAACGTGGATAAGAAATCCTACACCGGTTACGATTAGCAGGTACACAGAAGTAAGCTGATCTACCTGGAAATTGAAAGGGACTAAAAAATTCTCAAATTTTATGAAATTAAAATAATGGATGACCTGCGTAGAAAACGCTGGCTTTATTGTTTCAAAGAAAACAGCAACAGATAAACAGAAGGAAATAAAAATTGAAAGACTTCCAACGAAACCGATTGTTTTCTTTGAAAGTTGATTTCTGCCAAGCCCATTAATAAGACAACCCGCCAAAGGCAAAAGAGGAATTAATAATAACCAGTTCATTACATTCATGGAACAATTATATAAGGTTGTTTTTTTATTTAATTTTTTAACCTGTTGAGAAAGTTTATGTCAACCGATTTGGTATTTCTGTACATCAATACAATAATGGCAAGGCCTACACTTACTTCCGCAGCGGCTACAATCATTATAAAAAAAACAAAGATCTGGCCTTCTGTTGCCATATTATAACTGAGTGCATTATTTCCAGCCATGTGCATTTTAGAAAACGCAATTAATAGAAGATTTACAGAATTGAGCATTAACTCGATACACATAAATACAACTATAGAATTACGTCGCGTAAGTGCGCCAATAATCCCAATGCAAAAAAGCGCGAGGGACAAATACAAATACCATTTAATCTCCATTATTACAATTTTACATACAAACCAATTCCGGCGGTATTGCTTGCCGGCGCAATTGAAAAAATATCTTTAATCTTTTTTACTGCTATACCATTAAATATATCTACTGCTTTATAAGATGCGCCCTTGGTAAGAAATTTTACAATAAGTCCTGATGCAACACTGCCTATACCGGAATAAAGTGCTCCGGAGTAATCGTTAGTTTTTACGGAATTATCCAACTTTCTCACGATTGCATAAACAGCAATCGCGCTACCGGCAAATGCAGCTACTTTATAAATTATTCTTCCCGTTTTAAAAGTTTTAAATAACCGGTTTACGTCCTCATTCTTTTTAAGCCCCAATATTTCTGCAACCTTTGATATTTTTTCAATAGGGGTATTGCCGAGAGAAAATTTTGGTGCAAAGCCTTTATCAACATGAACAACTCTACCTATTATATCTCTTATATCAATGTGACCGAGATCGATTTGGGCATTTGCGTTCTGAGTAAAAACAAAACAAAAACCGATTACCAGATTTAAAAAGTATTTAATCATTTATTAATTTTTATAGGATCTTTTTTACCAATAACTACCGCACCTACCATTGCGCTTAAAAATAAAACACTGCTTATCTCAAAAGGGACTACATATTTATTAAATAATGCCAGGCCTAAATTTTTTATAAGTCCTACACTGGTGCCCGGTCGCAATATGGTACTGTGTTGTTCAGACGCCGATAATGCTGCAACCAGTACGATCATCAAAGTAAGTCCGGATATGACACCAGCCATTTTCATGTAAACGTTTTTAATCGGTTCAGCATCCGCATTTAAATTCATCAGCATTACAACAAATAAAAATAAAACCATTATAGCTCCTGCATAAACAATAATATTTATAATTGCCAGGAATTGCGCATTCATTAAAACATAATGACCGGAAATAGCAAAAAATACTACAATGAGCCATAGAACACTGTAAATAGGATTCTTGCTGGATACGACACCTATCGCAGCCACAAGAGCAAGCGCAGTTAAGAACCAAAAAATCATCTTTGTAATTTCCATCAATACTCGATTAAAACAATCTCCAAAAATATTTTCAATTAAAAATCTATAATTCAATTTCAATGCTCGTTGCCGTGTCCTTCAGGATGTTTGATCCTGCTTCCTTTAGCAAGGGCGAAAGCCTCGGGATCTTCTATGGGATGCGGAATCAACAGATCTTTTTTTCCATAAATAAATCCTTTCCTCGCAAAGTCAGCCGGCGGTACTGTTTCACTCAGGTAAACTGCATCTTTAGGGCAAGCCTCCTCGCACAAACCGCAAAAAATACAGCGCAACATATTTATTTCATATTTCGCAGCGTACTTTTCTTCTCTATATAAATGCTCTTCCCCTACTTTTCTTTCTGCTGCCTCCATGGTGATGGCTTCAGCGGGACAAGCAACTGCACAAAGGCCACAAGCTGTGCAATTTTCCCGTCCTTCTTCATCCCTGTTTAAAATTTGCAATCCTCTGAAAACCGGGCTAAATTTTCGTGTTTGTTCCGGGTACCTGATAGTCGGTACTTTTTTAAACATGTGTCTGAATGTGATGCCCATTCCTTTTATGACAGCAGGCAAATATATTTTTTCCCAAAAGCTCATTGGCTTCCGGGATACATGCTCAATTCTATTTGTTAGTGCTTCCATGTTTTGATGTTTATCTATACCGCTCCATTCCGGCAAAAATAATTGCTCTCATTAGAAATGCCAGTGATTTTGTTTTAATAATATTAATGCGCCGGTAACTAACATATTCAATAATGACAATGGAAGTAAAATTTTCCATCCAAGATTCATAAGCTGGTCGTACCTGAACCTCGGTACTGTCCACCGTACCCACATAAAAAGAAATATAAAACAACATATCTTAACAAACAGTACAGAGCATTGAATTAAAGCTAACCAGTTTAATCCAATACTTTGTCCAAGTTTAAAGTCATTTACAAAAGGAATATCATAGCCGCCAAAAAACAAAGTAACCATTACTGCGCTGCTTAAAAACATATTGATGTATTCTGAGAACAAATAAAATCCAAGCTTCATCGAAGAATATTCTGAATGATAGCCGCCAATCAATTCATTCTCCGCTTCAGGGAGATCAAAAGGTGTTCTGTTTGTTTCGGCAAATGCACAAACAAGAAATATTAAAAAACCCAGCGGTTGCTTAAATATATTCCACCATCCATCCTTTTGCTGATCTACCATTTCATTCAAGCTAAGTGTACCGGTAAACATTAAAAGTGCAATTATAGATATGCCCATAGCCAGTTCATAACTTATAATTTGGGAGCCAGCCCGCATAGCGCCCAGCAAAGAGAATTTGTTATTGCTTGCCCATCCACCAATCATAATACCATACACACCCAGGCTTACCACACCAAAAATGTAAAGAATCCCAATATTGATGTCCGCAATTTGCAAAGAAACATTTCTGCCAAATACATGGATGGTTCCACCCCAGGGTATAACTGCTCCAACCATTATTGCAGTAAGCATTGCCAGGCACGGACCAAGTATGAATAAAAATTTGGAAGAAAACGTTGGAACTATTTCTTCCTTAAAAAATAATTTCAAGCCATCTGCAAGTGGTTGAAGTATTCCAAAAGGACCTGCCCTGTTAGGGCCGATACGATCCTGCATAAAGGCAGCTACCTTTCTTTCAGCGTATGTGGAATACATTGCCACAATCAAAGAGCCGGTAACTACGGCCACAATTAATACCAGCTTTTCAATAAGTATTGCTCCATCAATCACTAAAAGTGTGGGGTGTATAAGCATCTTTTTAGTTCTGTTTAATAAACTTTTTTATGATCATTAATTTTCAATCGCTCTACAGGTGTTTCAATTATTTCCAATTCTTCATTTTTTTCTTTAAAAGTAATTGAGGTAGCAGGTCCTGGCAATATTGATAAATCGATTTCAGGTTCATTTACCTGGCTTACCTCATGAATATCCATCAGCAACATAGGACTATGGTCATCCAAAACTTTATTAAGTGGATCGGGCGGAATTTCTTTTACTTCATAATGATTTGCTGATATCACAGAATGCCTGTCAATGGCAGTCGGTCCTTCAATTATCCAATCAGATGTTTTTTTCTTTACGAATCTGCAAGTGTTACATATCCATGCTGCTTTGCCATCTATATCCTGTACTTCACCCCATGGATCCTTACGGGAAGTAACTCTGTAAACTTCATCTCCGCGGTTCCATAAAGTAACTTTGCCGCAACACTTATCACAATCGCGGTGAGCGTCAAATGGTTTCAGGAACCAAACCCGATTTTTAAATCTGTAAGTACGGTCGGTCAGTGCTCCTACAGGGCACACATCGATCATATTTCCACTGAAATCATTGTCAATAGCCCGGGAAATATAAGTTGAAATATCTGACTGATCGCCCCGATCAAGAATCCCATGAACACGGTTATCTGTTAATTGATTCGCCACATAAACACAACGATAGCATAGAATACAACGCGTCATGTGCAATTGTATGAACGGTCCAATATCTTCTCTTACGAAAGTCCTGCGCTTGAATTCGTATCTGGTAAATCCATCACCATGACCATAACTAAGATCTTGAAGATAGCATTCACCAGCCTGGTCACAGATAGGGCAATCAAGTGGATGATTTATTAATAGAAATTCTACAACTCCTTTGCGTGCATCTAATGTTTTTTCGCTCGTAGTATTTTTTACAACCATTCCATCCTGGGCATTTGTTCTGCAACTTGCAACCAACTTAGGCATTGGTCGTGAATCTTTTGTAGAACCTGCTGATACCTCGACAAGGCAAGTACGGCATTTACCTCCGCTATCCGCAAGCTTGCTATAATAGCACATTGCAGGCGGTGCTACCTCAGGGCCAATCATTCGCGCCGCATTCAATATTGTAGTCCCTTCCGGCACTTCAATAGTGATACCGTCTATAGTTATTTTTATTAAAGGTTTTTCGTCAGCCATAAGTGAATCTTATTTATTAAAATCAAACTTTGGTAATATGAATTGCTCAAATCTGCTTGCCACCTTCAAAGCTTTGATAGCATCTTCTTTATCAATATCTTCAAAACTATCCGGGTAACGTGATTGAATATAATTGATACTAAGCCAATTTACTTCTTCCTCGAACTCCCTAAATTTCTCATCTTTCATACTACATAATTTATTTTAAATAAGCAGATCATGAGTCTTAATGATTTCTTTCTTTTTATATAATAAGTAGGCCTTAAAATATTTCTCTACACTTTGTTGTGCGTGTGTTAAGATTGCTCTATGCACAAAATGCTTTTCAAATTTTAATTCTTTAGCGACCAATAAATCATTGGATCCATACTCCATCCATATCACTACTTGCTTATTTACGCTCATACAAAGTTTTTGCATTTTTCATAGCGCTGTATAAGAAAGAATATTTTTTATTTTTCAGGTCACAATATTCATTTAAACTATACAATTTAAAATCCTTTGGAAATAATAAATCGGGCAATGCAGTTTTGTGATTTATTTTTATTAACTGCTCTATCCTCTTTTTTTTATTTAAATCTTCGGTGACTACAATTACCATATCTACATCACTATTCCGGTTTATTTTTCCAGAAACATAACTTCCGAATAAAAATACTTTTTCAGGCTGAATCTCTTCAACTATTATTTCTGTAACTTTTTGAATTTGTTTTTCAGTAATCAAAATTTTTTCACTTTTATTTTTTGTCGCTTCTGATCCTATCGAAGCGTTATTTTTATTTTTTACTTATGAAGCTGGAACTACTTGTAATTCATCAGCATAATGAGCCAATCCAAAATTCTTTACTAAACATTCCTCCCTGTTAGTGATATGCCATTCAAATTCATCTCTGAAATGCCTGATAGCTGCTGCAACCGGCCATGCAGCCGCATCTCCTAATGGACAGATTGTATTACCCTCTATATTTCTTTGCACATCCCAAAGCAAGTCAATATCTTTCATTTCGCCTTTTCCATTTTCCAACGACGTGAGAATTTTTTCCAACCATCCGGTTCCTTCTCGGCAGGGTGAGCATTGTCCACAGCTTTCATGATGGTAAAATCTTGCAAGAGTTAATGTGTGCCGCACTATACACTGGTCTTCATCTAATACTTCAAAGCCACCGGAGCCCATCATACTGCCTGTTATAAAACCACCATCAGAAAGACTTTCATAATTCATTAATCGCTTTTCTCCTTTGGCTGTTCTTAATAAAAGATTTGCTGGTAAAATAGGTACTGATGACCCCCCGGGGATGCATGCCTTTAATCTTTTTCCATTAGCAATACCGCCACAATATTCATCACTATAAATAAAATCTTCAACGGATATTGTCATATCAATTTCATACACACCTGGCTTATTAATATTTCCGCAAGCTGAGATCAGTTTAGTTCCGGTAGATTTGCCAATACCTATTTTAGAATAGGCTTCTCCACCGTCATTCATGATAGGAACTATTGCGCAAATTGTTTCTACATTATTCACGACTGTAGGGCAACCCCATACTCCTTTTACGGCAGGAAATGGTGGTTTTATTCTTGGCAAGCCACGCTTTCCCTCTAAACTTTCCAGCAATGCTGTCTCTTCACCACAGATGTAAGCTCCTGCACCACGGTGCGTATAGATCTCACAATCAAAGCCGCTGCCCAAAATATTCTTTCCCAGAAAACCATTTTGTCTTGCTTCCTCTATCGCTTTATCAAGGATATCAGTTACCCAATCATACTCTCCGCGGATATAAATGTAAGAGACAGTGCTGCCGAGTGCAAAGGATGAAGTGATCATTCCTTCAATAAGTAAGTGCGGAATGTGTTCCATAAGGAAACGATCTTTAAAAGTTCCGGGTTCACTTTCATCCGCATTTACAACAAGATATCTTGCTACGCCTTCTGGCTTTGCTAAAAAACTCCACTTAAGACCTGTAGGAAACCCCGCACCTCCACGGCCACGAAGGCCACTTTTCTTCACCTCCTCAACAATCGCATCCTGGGTCATGGTGAGTGCCTTTTCCACACTCTTATAACCACCTTCTTTGCGGTACACATCAAAGGATCTTATTCCCAACACATCTATTTTATCTAATAATAATTTTTTCATTTTATCATTACCCCAGGTTGATTATTTATTTTTTGTAATCATGATTAAACATCCAGTTGAAACCATATTTATCTATCAGCATACCAAAGCGCGCACCCCAAAAAGTATCCTGCAATTCCATTGTAACTTTTCCTCCCGCAGATAAAGCAGCAAAAACTTTATTCATTTCCTCAACATCATCAAAATTAATCGAAAGGCTCAAACTATTGCCACTGCTTACACTCACATTTGGCGGGCAATCAGATACCATGAAATTCAAGTCACCTGAAACAAACCGGGCATGCATAATTCGATCCTTATAATCTTCAGGAGTTTCCATTGGCGATTCTCCAAAAGTCTGCTTGAAATCAATTTTGCCATTTAAGGCATTGGTATAAAAATCTAATGCTTCTGCCGCATTCCCGTTAAAATTTAAATAAGGTACAATTGCTTCCATTTTTATTGATTTAATTGTTAATAGCACTGTTTTTTCTGCACTCTTCAATAATACCATCTACTCTTTCTTTAGTAAGATGCTCGCGATACATTTTACCTAATTGCATCATAGGTGCATAACCACATGCGCCAAGACACTCTACCGTTTTTAAAGTAAATAATCCATCAGAGGTCGTTTCATTTATCCCGATGTTTAATTTTTCTTTTATGTAATTTATGATCTCATCACTGCCTTTTATCATGCATGGGCCGGTTTGGCAAACTTCAAAAATATATTTACCAACGGGCTTTAAATTATACATAGAATAGAAAGTAGCCACTTCATAAACTTCAATTGGTTTTAATTCCATTAATTGAGCTACGTAATCCATTGCCGCCACATCAAGCCACCCGCCATTTGCCTGCTGTGCCATGTGAAGCACGTCGAGAATAGCACTTTTACTTTTTCCTGCGGGGTAACGACTTTTCAGCTCATTTACTCTTTGCAGTTTCTCTTGTGAAAATGGAATACTCATTTATTTTTATTTCTTTTTTTTTCAAGATGATGAATATCTGCCAAATCCTGCGGCCTTCCGGACTTTTTTTTAACAGTTAATAATTGATTGTATCCTATAAAAAAAACAGGAATATTTTCAATCAAAACTTCTTTTTTAAAATTCCATGCCTCCTCAAAACTTACTCCATCCAAATCATTTAAAATATCTATTCTTAATGGCGGATATCCTATTTGAGTTATAAAATCTTTTTTTAGAAAGTCATCCTTTTTTAAATTTAAAGAGGAAAATCCAAATTCGTCGATCACCTCCAGCATCTTCAATGCATTATCCTCCGATAACTCTATACAAACATCCAAATCTTTTGTTGACCTCGGATAACCATGAATACTGACTGCAAAACCACCAACAACTAAATACTTAACTTTAAATTGATTACATATTTTCAAAAAATCAAGAATATCATTTTCTAAACTAATCCTGTTCATTTCTTGGAATTATTTTTACAACTTTGGCGATTTTATAATCTGTATTCCCATATATCATCTCATTTAAACTTATTAATTCCTTCCACCTCTCTTGTTCTGTAGCATTAGCCCAGTATTCATCATCCAATCTTTCCGCTTCTTTAAATGACACTGTTCTTGCGACCATTTTTATTTTTCTTATATTTTGCATTTTATCTTCTTTAATCATGCATCCAATTCTCCTGCTATTAAATTCAAACTACTCATTGTAATAATCGCATCGCTCAACATGCCGCCCTTGGTTAATTCAGAATATGCCTGGTAATATATAAAGCAAGGCCTCCTAAAATGAAGACGGTAAGGCGCCCGGCCTCCATCACTGATAAGATAAAATCCTAATTCACCATTTGCGCCTTCAACGGATGAATATATTTCACCAAGCGGCATTTTAGTTTCGCCCATTATTATTTTAAAATGATAAATGAGCGCCTCCATGCTGGTATATACATCCTTCTTATCTGGCAAATAATACTCAGGAACATCCGCATGAAAAACTTCGGCTTCAGCTCCCTTAAACTCCTGAACTTTTTTATATGCCTGTTTTATCAATTCAAGGCTTTGCCACATTTCTCCTTCACGCACTAAAAAGCGATCATAGCAATCTCCCGTAGTACCTACAGGAATCGTAAAATGAAAATCTTCGTAACTGCTGTAAGGTGAATGAAATCGCACATCAAAATCAACTCCTGCTGCGCGAAGATTCGGACCAGTAAATCCATAATTCAAAGCACGTTCCGCGGAAATAGGCCCAACTCCTATTGTACGATCCATAAAGATGCGATTGCGAACAAACAAATTTTCAAATTCTCTTAAAACAGCTGGCCACTCTTTAATAAATTTTTCTAACTTCTCGAATGCCTGGTTTGTAAAATTTCTTTCAAAGCCTCCAATACGACCCATATTCGTTGTCAATCTCGAGCCACATATTTCCTCATAAATTTCATAAATAAGTTCACGGTATTGCATTACGTAGAGAAATCCTGAGAAAGCACCCGTATCTACACCCACAATAGAATTACAAATAAGATGGTCTGAAATTCTTGCCAGCTCCATAATAATGATTCGCAGGTAATCTACACGCTTTGGTGTTTTCACCCCCAGCAATTTTTCACAGGTAATGTGCCATCCCATATTATTAATGGGAGAAGAGCAATAATTTAGCCTATCAGTGAGCGGAGTGATCTGGTACATTGGCCGACGCTCAGCTATCTTTTCAAAAGCACGGTGAATATAACCTACAGTTTGCTCTGCACTAACCACAATTTCTCCGTCAAGTTCTAAAATATTTTGAAATACACCATGAGTTGCAGGGTGTGTAGGACCCAGGTTAATTGTAGTGGTAAGCTTTTCAAGATCATCCTCCGGTAATCGTACGTGTTCGCTCATTTCCTTTTATGGGTTTAAAATAGAATTGAAACCTTCCTACTAGATAGATTTATTTCTTTCATCACTTATTAATATTTCTTCTTCATCGATAAGGACATTTCTGTTACTTTCACGACCAAACATTTCATCATCTTTATCTATTCTTTTCTGATCTTCGAGTGGAAATTCCTTCCTCAATGGAAAATATTCCATTTCATCTATATTCAATATTCTTTTCAAATTTGGATGGCCAAGGAAATTGACGCCAAAAAAATCATATGTTTCTCTTTCCATCCAGTTAGCTGCCTCAAACAATGCAGAAGCGGTGTATACATCCGGTTTCTCAACAGGAGCATAAATTTTGTAACGCAACCTTACATTCTGTTTTAAATTATGTAAGTGATAAACTACACATATTTCTTCACCTTTACGATCTGGATAATGTACACCGCAAAGGTCTGTGAGAAAAGTAAACCCTAATTCCCTGTCATCATAAAGAAACTGCAAAACCTTTAAATTAATTTCTTTAGATGTAACAAAAGTGAGCATACCATACGGCTCTGACCATTCAGAAATTTCTGCGCCAAATTTTTCAACTAACCTTTCCCTGATTATTTTATTATCCAATGCCATTTATATAAATTATTCGTCTGTTAGTAACAGTTATTGAATACGATAGCTTGCCATTAAATCATTATATTGCTCAGAGTGCCTTCTGCGCAGGCTTTCCTTACCTACGAGGTCCTGTACCTTTAAGAATCCGTCTAAAATTGCTTCGGGTCTTGGCGGGCAACCGGGAACATAGACATCAACTGGTATTACCTGGTCAATACCCTGCAATACAGAATAGGTATCAAATATTCCCCCGCTTGACGCGCAGGCACCCATGGCTAAAACCCAACGTGGCTCTGCCATCTGCAAATACACTTCTTTTAAAACGGGTCCCATTTTTTTTGCAATTGTGCCTATTACCATTAAAAGATCGCACTGTCTCGGCGAAAAACTTACCCGCTCTGAACCAAACCTGGCAAGGTCGTAATGAGATGCCATAAGCGCCATGAATTCTATTCCACAGCAGCTGGTAGCAAATGGTAACGGCCATATACTATTTTTACGAGCCAGGCCAACTACATCACTCAATTTAGTTGCAAAAAATCCTTCCCCTGAATGCCCTTCGGGACCTGTCACTACAGATATAGGAGTCGATAGGGCTTTTTTATTGATATTATATTGAACCGGACGAGGCATGTTATTAATTTTACTTTTCTTTTCCTAATGGCAATACCATTCAACATTTAGTTCTTTCATTACAGGACTCACATTCCACTTTCACTTTTTACTGCTTTCATTCCTCCCAATTTAATGCACCCTTTTTAAGAATGTAAAAATATCCGCAAAGAAAAAAAGCAACAAACATAAATACAGCAATGAAACCTGGCCAGCCTAACTCATGGAAATTAACTGCATATGGATAAAAGAAGACTACTTCCACATCAAACAAAACAAATAGGATCGCTACCAAAAAGTATTTAATAGCCATAGGTCTGCGTGCATTTCCTTGCGCCTCTATACCACTTTCAAAGTTTTTCAACTTTTCGGCCGTCTTACGTGAAGGGCCGAGCACTGAAGTAAGAAATATTATAAGGCTTAATAATACAATAGCAAAAATTAACTGAATGCCAATAGGCAAATAATTAGCAGTACTATTTATGTTATCACTTACCTGTAAAAATGTATAAATCACATCAAAAAATTATAAGCGCAAAAGTAAGATAGTGCAGGCAATTTACCATAG
>JBDTXP010000008.1:0-26476 GCA_040006135.1 Ginsengibacter sp.
ATTTATGGAAATAATATTCGAATTAAATGAGATTGAAAGTGCGGCAGCGGATTTTCTACGTGCTATACAAAATTTTAAGATTATTGCTTTCAGTGGAGAATTGGGTGCAGGTAAAACCACTTTCATTAAACAGCTTTGTAAAATTCTTGGTGTAACTGAAGAAGTGAGCAGTCCTACTTTTTCTATCATCCAGGAATATTTTTCATTAGAAAATGGAGCCATTTATCATATAGACCTATATCGGATAAAAGATGAAGTTGAAGCATTCAATGCAGGTGTCGAAGATTGCTTTGAAGGAAACCATTGGTGCTTTGTAGAATGGCCTGAAAGGGCACCTAAAATTTTTGCATCTGATACGGTATATGTTAATTTGCAAATATTAGGGGAGAGTAAAAGAAAAATGATTGTAAATCTTCCCAAATAAATAATTAGTTTTATAGCACATTTTTATAATCTTATGTCGTCGTCCAAACCATTTGTATCTCCTTCATTCACGTATGAAACCCTTGAAGAGACTTTGGATATAAAACCCAGGGGAGTTGAGTTACAAATAGGAATGCCAAAGGAAACATCATTCCAGGAAAATCGAATAGCACTAACTCCTGATGCAATAAGAGTATTGGTAAGTAATGGTCACAAAGTTTTAATAGAGCGTGGGGCAGGTGAAGGTGCCAGCTATTCTGATCATGATTATAGCGAAGCCGGAGCGAAAATCGCCGATCATAAGAAAGAGGTTTTCGAATGCGAGATAATGGTAAAGAGTGCTCCTGTTTGTGAAATGGAGCTGGATTTATTGAAGCATAATCAATTTATTATTTCTCCAATTCATGTTACTGTAATGAAGCGGGAGATCCTGGATAAAATGATGGAAAAGAAAATTACCGCGTTAAGTTTTGAAAATCTAAAAGATGATAGTGGTAACAATCCTATAGTACGTAGTATGAGCGAGATCGCCGGAAGTGCAGTGATGTTGATTGCGGGTCAGTATTTAAGTAATGCGAATAATGGGAAAGGTATTTTAGTGGGGGGAATTTCCGGAATACCACCAACGAAAGTAATCATTATAGGAGCGGGTATTGTAGGTGAGCAAGCGACCAGGACTGCCATGGCCATGGGCGCGAGCGTAAAAGTTTTTGATAACAGTATTTACCGGTTAAAAAGATTGCAGAATAATGTTGGAATGCGTGTGTTCACCTCCGTTATAGAGCCCAATATTTTATCAAAGCAACTAAAAACGTGTGATGTAGCTGTAGGTGCATTGTCTGCTAATGGCGGGCGAACTCCTATGGTGGTTTCGGAAGAAATGGTGAGCAGGATGAGGCCGGGAAGTGTAATAGTAGATGTTAGTATTGACCATGGTGGATGTTTTGAAACGAGCCATATCACCACACATGCAGCTCCGGTGTTTAAAAAATATGATGTAATACATTATTGTGTCCCTAATATTCCCAGCGGCTTTGCGCGCACTGCATCGCAGGCCATAAGTAATGTATTGATGCCGCTTATGCTCGAGATGGCAGATGAAGGAGGTTTTGAAAATATGGTGTGGTATAAAATGAATATCAGGAGTGGCATCTATTTATTCAAAGGTTCTCTCACTAACTTTTATCTTAGCGAACGCTTCGACCTTAAGTTTACTGATCTTAATTTATTGATTGCAAGCAGGAGGTAATCAAGATTTTTATTCTTCATAATAAACTCTTTTGACTCTTCCTGAAATTCCTGCCATTATTTCGTAAGGGATAGTATGAATCCATTTGGCTAATTTTTGAAGGGATAATTTTTCTCCGAAAACGATCACCTCATCACCTTCCTTTACATTTTTTATTTGTGAAATGTCAAGAATGGTCATATCCATACAAACCTTGCCTATTACCGGTGCCGGTTGATTATTCACCAACATTTTTCCTCTGCCATTACTAAAACTTCTTGCGTAACCATCGGCATAGCCAATTCTTACGATCGCGATGGTTGTCTCTTTTTTTGTGATGGTGTTTCCGCCATAGCCAATTGATTCGCCCGGTTTTATTTTTTTTATTTGGGAAATATGTGTTCGCAAAGTGCTTACATTCTGCAATCTTGATTGTATAATTTTATCGGGATCAATACCATACAAGCCAATGCCGAGGCGAACCATATCCATTTGCAATTGGGGAAATAAACTAATGGCAGCGGTATTAGCTATGTGTACATCGAAAGAATAAGAAATATGCTTTTTTATTTTTTGAATTGACTTCTTAAATAAGTTGAATTGCTGAAGTGTAAAATTCCTTTTCGAAAGATCATCGCTTGCAGCAAAATGGGAAAACACACTTTTTATTTTTATAGCGGGTTCATTTTCGATGAGGTTGCAAAGATTATTAATCTCAGCTGGCATAAACCCCAGGCGATGCATACCTGTATCAAGTTTTACATGAATCGGCTGCGCTTTTAAATTAGCTGAATGAAGAAATGAAATATATTTTTCCATTAGATCCATAGAAAATATTTCCGGCTCTAAATGGTGTTTGATTAAAATTTTAAATGCACTCTCATCTACGTTCATCACCATTATGGGCAGCGTAATTCCTGCTTCCCGCAGTGCGACTCCTTCATCAGCATAAGCTACACCGAGGTAATCGGCTTTATGAAATTGTAAAACAGAGGCCACTTCATTACTACCACTTCCATAGGCAAATGCCTTGACCATCACCATAATTTTTGTCGTAGGATTCAAAAGGCATTTATAAACTTTTAAATTATGCGCGATCGCATTAAGGTTAGTCTCAAGGATCGTTTGGTGTACTTTTTTTTCCAGTAAAGCGCTTAACTTTTCAAGGCCAAATGACCGTGCGCCTTTGATAAGAATAGTCTCATCGCGAAACTTAAGATTTGAGAAATCTTCTACCAATTCCTGTGTGGATTTGTAAAAATGAGTTTGCTTTAAAAAATTAAATACAGTTTTATTTTTACTCATCTGTGATCCAATCCCAATTAAACGGTCAATTTTTTTATGCTTTAAAAGAGCCGCCACATTTTTAAATAATTCGGAATCGTCTACTCCTGCCTCCAAAATATCAGAAAGAATTACTGTGTGATATGCATGTTGCTTCTGTTGATTTAAAAAGTCAAGTGCAACATTTAAAGATTCGAGGTCATTACTGTAACTATCATTGATAATAGTACAATGATTTATTGCAGGCATTAATTGCAGTCTCATCTCGATAGAAAAAAGCTCTTTAAACCGGGAGATAATTTGTTTTTCCTTTGGAAATAATAAAAGCACAACGCACCAACATGTAATTGCATTTTCTATAGAAGCGCGATCAATAAAAGGAATAGAAATTGTTAGGTTCTCTCTGTTATATATTCCGGAAATAATGCTTTGATCTTTTAACCGTTCAATTTTTTTTACCTGGAGAGTTGCTTTCTTTTTCTTACTCCAGGAGAACAGCTCTAATTGTGGTTTTGACTTTTTTAAATCGAGTAATTCTTTTTCCACTTCATCATCATCGCTACCATAAATAATTGTCTTTGCTGTCGAGAATAAACTAATTTTTTCCTGAATCTTTTCCTGTTTGTTCTTAAAGCCTTCATCATGCGCATTGCCTATGTTCGTTAGAATACCAATACTAGGCAAGATTATTTTTTGCAGCGTTTGCATTTCATTTGTTTGTGAAATGCCTGCTTCAAATATTGCGAGGTCAATGCCTGATGGTGTGTTGATAACACTTAAAGGCACACCAATTTGAGAATTATAACTTCGTGGGCTTCTGTAAATTTTTAATTGTGGTGACAATAAAAAGTTAAGCCATTCCTTCACAATAGTTTTACCATTGCTTCCTGTTATTCCTATGACTGTTGCTTTACGTAATTGGTGCCGATGTGCTGTAGCAAGCTTTTGCAAAGCAGAGACCGAATCTTTTACTAAAATAAAATTGGCATCCTTACAATTTACAAAATTTACTTCGGTGTTATTTGTAACAAAATTCCTTACACCTTCTTTATAGAAAGAAGGGATTAATTCACTTGCCTTACGCGCATTGTTATCAATTGCGAAAAAAATGGTTTGTTCCGGGAAGGAAATTTTGCGGCTATCAAGAGAAAGATAAATAGGCTCATTAAACTGGGCTTTGCCTTTTTTCCATTTACCCTTTGTAATGGCAACAACTTGAGATATCGAATATGGAAAATTTGCCGTCACCTTTGTTGGTTTTTTAAAGCCTGGTTATTTTTATAAATTGAAAAAAGTATTGAACCACCCAGGCATAAAACAATTGCTCCTAAAGATATGCCGATATGAAGATGAATGCCGAACCAGGAGATGAGCATTTTGATACCGATGAAAATAAGCACGATGGCAATTCCTTCTTTAAGATATTTGAATTTTTCTACTGCTCCTCTTAAAAGGAAAAACAAAGATCTCAATCCAAGCACTGCAAAAATATTGGAAGTATAAATAACCATTTTATGTTGCGTTATAGCGAATACAGCAGGTATAGAATCAAGAGCAAAAACCAGGTCAGTTGCTGCCAGCATGATAAGTACTACAAAAAGCATCGTATAGTGTTTTTTGCCGTTTATTTTAAGTGTAAACTTTCCACTACTGCTATCATGTGTGAGAGGCAAAAATTTCTTTAATAATTTATAAACAAAATTTTGCTTTGGATCAAACTCTTCTTCAGTATTTACAAAAAACATTTTCAGGCCCGTATATACAAGGAAGGCACCAAAAATATAAAGGATCCAATAGAAGCGTTCAATTAATGCAATGCCGACTGTTATAAATAATATGCGCAAAATGATCGCCAAAAGAATACCTAAAAGCAATACCCTGTTTGCATGCCTTTCCGGGACATTGAAATATGAAAATATGAGAATGAAAACAAAGATATTATCAATGCTTAAACCCCATTCCATGAGGTAGGCAGCTATATATTCAAGACCGGTTTCTTTTCCATCTTCAAACCAAACAAATACGAAAAAACCAAGACCTAAAGTGACCCAGAAAAGTGTTTGAAAAAATGCCTGCTTTATAGATATAGTATGGGACTTACGGCTCAGTAAACCAAGGTCAAAAATGATGGCCACCACCAAAACAATTCCAAATACGAGATAACTCAATTGAGTGGGGGTCATTGTAAATTTTCAGTTTCATTCAAAGATAAGATCGGTAAAACTGATTCAATTAGTAATTAGAGATTATTGTGTTTTAATTTATAGATTTTATAGGGTAGGGTGAATGTGAAAAAAATGAGATTAAACCGCGTATTTTTTCTTTCTTACAAACTGAAAAATAAATCCAAACAATAATAGGAGGACAACTGGTACTGCAAGATTAATCATTTGCCATAAATTTTTTTCATCCGCCACTTTCTTAGGATCTAATAATCTCAGTGTGAAGTTTTTTGATTTAGCTTCCATAAGTCCTCCTTCATTGATCAGGTATTCAATACAATTCTCTGCAAATTGCCTGTTTGCAAATTGATACTCGTATTGACTACCTATAGTATAAGGATTAACGCCCATTGGCAACGGCTGATTTTTATAAGTAGCATTTAGAACTATATCTCCATCTGAAACGATGATCATTTTATTTTCTTCCACATTTTCGGTTAGAAAGGGAGAACCATAGAATGAAAGGCTGTCTTGCTGCTGCCCGCCAATCCTGTTTTTATATAATGATGTAAATCTTCCTTCAAGAAGAACAGCTACCGGAATATTTTTTTTATTGTAAGCGGCATTGTCAGGACTGTTCTTGTTTTCTTCACCGCTTATAAGCGCCGGAGCTTCGATGGTTCTTGAATTAGCAGAAGAGTGCAGAAGGATAGTTTTTTGAATTCCAGGTGATGCAACTGTATCTATTGAGTTGACAAATTTGCCGGCTACTAATCCTAAATTTTTATTGATAGGGCTATTTTGAGCTGATTCAAAAAGAGGAAAATAATTCCAATGCAAAAATTCAAATTGTTCTTTTCCGTTTACACTAAAGGGTAAAAAATCACTTTGTAGATCCATTACAAGATCAGGATTTATGCGCATGCCGAATTTGAATAAAAGATCTTCCAACTGAAGATTACGATCATAAGCTACTACCTGGTTTTTTAATTGAAGACTATCCATCTCCGCTTCAAGCCGATCAGTGAACATTAAAAGTTTTCCGCCATGCATTACATACTGATCTATTTTTAATTTTTGCTGGTCAGAAAAACCAATTGTAGGTTTTACTATGATCATCAGTTTAAAAGTATCAGGTATTACAGGTTCCTCCTGGAGGTTCATTGTGAAAAGTGAATAGTTTTTCTTCAGCACATTTTCAATAAGATCGTACACATTATCACCTGCAGGTTCATCATTTCCTGTGGCATAAGCAATCATTGGTCTATGCATTGTCATTGTTCGCTGCAATGCGCTGGCAAACTGGTATTCGAGCATAGATTCTGATGCATTCACTTCCTCCTTATTTATCGCCGGCGGACCCGTATAAAGATTAGCTACTTCCCATTTATTATTAGATTGGACAAGCGCTGCACAATAAACATATTGTGATTGCTCACCTTGTTTTAACTGGACTTTTAAATTTATGGGAGCAACACCGAGAGAGGCGAGCGTATCTGCATACGACCTGTTTGTCTCTCCAATCTTTTCATCTGCGCTGACAAATTTAAAATGAACGTTTCCATGTGAGCGCTCTTTAAAATCCTGGAGCATATCCTTCGTGCTGTTCTCCAGTTTCTTAAATCCGGAAGGCAAAGAGCCATTTAGAAAAATTAAAATCTGGACAGGTTCTTTGATGTTATTCAATAAATTTTTTACCGGTTTTGTGAGTGTAAATCTTTTTTCATTTGTAAGATCTATTCGTTGGTGAAATATGGAAGCGGCAAAATTCAAAAGGAATAAAACAATGATGACGATTATCCATAATCCCTTTCTGTTTTTTGATTGCTTCATTATTTTTTTCCTTTTTTAAAAGTGATATTCCTCTGTGTCAAAAACAGGAAAAAATAGATAAGGCTGAAAAAATAGATAAGATCACGGGAATTAATAACTCCCCGGCTGATACTTTGATAATGAAAATTAATGCCTGCCATTTCTATATAATAGTCTGCATTACCTGTAAACACAGGTAGTTTACTTAATGAAGAAAATCCAAAATATAAAAGGAGACATGCAAAAACACTAATGAGAAATGCAACAACGGAATTATCTGTAAGACTAGAGCACCATATACTGATAGCGGCAAAAACTGAAGCCAACAAAAATAATCCTAAATAAGAGCCGGCAATACTTCCACCATCCAATGCGCCGGAAGCCGATAGAGATTGAAGTGTCATCACATAAAGTAGGGTGGGCAGGATGCTTATGAGAACTATCAGTAGGGCAGCTAAATATTTGCCCCAGACTATTTGCCATCCGGAAAGTGGCTGTGTGCTTAATATTTCAAATGTGCCCGTTTTAAATTCGTCAGGAAAAATGCGCATGCATAAAGCAGGAATTAAAAATGCTAAAACCCAGGGTGCAAAATCGAAAAATGAATTCAGGGTTGCGTAGCCAAAATCAAAAATATTGCTATCCTTTAAGACAAAAAGATAAAGGCCATTTACAATTAAAAAAAGTATAATAGCCATGTATCCTGTAAGGCTACTGAAAAATTGATTTATTTCTTTTCTGAAAATTGCAGTCATGGCTTAAACCGGAAAAATAATTAAAAACTTTTGATAATTTCTTTTTCATTTATCTTGGTGTAAAATTTACACATCTATTTAACTATTAAAACAATGTACACATGAAAAAGATTTACTTAGGATTTTTCTGTTTGCTTAGCCTCGGTTGTTTTGGCCAGCAAGTATTTGACGGAAATGGTAGAACCGGCTATGGTGGGGTAATCGGCACGGGCAGTCTTTCCATAAATGATAATGGAACCACGCTCACATTTATTCTTACCAAGGGCGCCTCCAGTTTTACCAATGCATTAGTTATTTATGTCGATACCAAAAGTGGTGGCTTTACATCTACCGCTGGTTTTACTGATGAAGGCGATGGTTTACGCAAAGCTATAAGTGGATTTCAAACTCCCGATCGTGCAACACTTGATTTTCCATCAGGTTTTTTGCCTGATTATGCAATTGCTTTAGATCAGGGCTTTGGAGGTATATGGGAGTTGGTGAATGGCGGTTCTCATACTTATATAAACAGTGCTAATCTTACACCATCTGGCAATCCAGATGCAGCCACCTATACTTTTACAGTGGCCAAAACAGATATTGGAATTACAACCGATATTATTTTCAAATTCCTTGCTACCTATGTTAGTGAAAGTGGTTACCGTTCTAATGAATTTATTGGTGATCCCGGACCAGCAAATAACCCACAAAATGGTCCTTATACTGCGACGACATTTTCAAGTTATGTAAGTACACTCCCGGTTTCCATTACATATTTTAATGCTTTGTCCAACGGTAAAAATATCGTTTTAAAATGGGGAGTGGCCCAGGAAAGTAATATAGCTGAATACCGAATTTTGCATTCTGTGGATGGTAGGAATTTTAATGAACTTGGCTCTGTAGCATCGGTCGGTAATTCTTCATCAGCAAGAGAATATTATTATACTGCCAACCAACCTTCGAGTAGAAATAATTATTATAAAATTTCAATTTTCCATAAAGATGGAAATGTTAGTTTTTCGAAAACGATTAATTTAAAATTAGCGACAACAATTAAGTTCAAAACTTTTATCAATGCAAGCCGTGAGTTAGTTGTTAATTTCCAGGATGTTGCCAAAAATAATTTTGACATAAAGATTTATAATACATCGGGTCAGCAGGTTTATGCGGATCAATTAATACATTCAGGTGCCGACCATGTATATAAATTTAATTTAAGCTATAAATTAAATCCAGGCATTTATTCTTTGCAAATAAATGCTCCCGGTGAAAAATATAGCCAAATGATATTAATAAAATAAATCTCCGGACTTAAGTGCAGCGAATTGTATAAGTTTTTTGTCTAGATATTGTAAAAACATTGTACTTTCCGACTTGCTTTTGAATTTAATTATTGCCTGTCTTTATTTTCAGGTAAAGTTTTCTACCAAAATGAACTGCGAAGAAACCCCTTTATTTAAGGGGTTTTTTTTATTATTAAGATTAAAAAGATGGTCCCGGAAATCAAATAATTACATAAAAATATGCAAATAGATTAAATGGAAATTTATACCCCAAAGCTTTCACCACAACCACAACTTCTGCTTGCATTAGGATTATTAAAATAAAAACCTTTACCGTTAAGGCCGTCACTGTACTCTAGTGTAGTATTTACGAGGTATAAAAAACTTTTAAGATCAGTTACCAGCTTTATGCCTTTGTCTTCAAACTCCTGATCCATTGGTTTTTTAATGTTATCAAAATCCATTTTGTAACTAAGTCCTGAACAGCCGCCACTTACAACGCTTACTCTTACAAAATAATCTCCTTCAGAAAATTTCTTATCGTCCATTATTTGTTGAACACGGCTTTTAGCTTTGTCACTTATAAAAATCATTATCTTTTTCTTTTAAAATTAAATCAATTACGCAATTTTATTCACTGCTTTCAATTAATAAGAAATGTTACTTGATTGATTCATTTTTTTTAAACAATCTAAAACATAATCTATCGCAAAATCAATTTCATCTCCGGTATTAAATCTTCCTAAACTAAACCTGATAGAACTCTTTGCCTCATTTTCTGAAAGGCCCATTGCTCTCAGCACATATGATGGTTCCAATGTAGCAGAAGTGCAGGCAGACCCTGAACTAACCGCTAATTTTCGACTGAGCAAAGATAATAATTGCTCCCCTGAGGTATTGTTAAAAGAGATATTGCTGGTATTAGGAATACGCAAAGAACTACCTCCATTTATTTTTATATTTAGTTTTAATATTTGCTGTTCAAAATAATCACGCAATGAGGCTATTTTTTCACTTTCATTCAATAAATCTTCCTTGCATATCTCGCTCGCTTTACCCATTCCAACTATCCCGGGAACATTTAAGGTGCCACTTCGAAAACCCCGTTCATGGCCACCGCCATCCACTTGAGCGACAAGCCTTACTCTTGGGTTTTTTCTTCTAACGTACAAAGCACCAACGCCTTTAGGGCCATAAATTTTATGGGCAGAAAATGATAAAAGATCAATATGATCATTGATGACATTTACTGGTATTTTTCCTACTGCCTGTGTTGCATCAGAAAAAAATAAGACTTCTTTTTCTCGGGCTATTTCACTTATTTCTTTAATATTTTGAATTACGCCGGTTTCATTATTGGCATACATGACACATATTAGAATAGTCTTTTCACTTACCTGATTTTTAAGTTCGTCTAAATCGATAAGGCCATCTTTATTAACCGGTAGATAAGTTACCTCAGCACCCATTTTTTCCAGGTGGGCGCATGTATCAAGGACAGCCTTGTGCTCTGTGCAAACTGTGATAATATGATTTCCCTTAGATGCATAAATTTCATAAACACCTTTCAATGCGAGGTTAATACTTTCTGTGGCTCCGGAAGTAAAAATGATTTCATTGGCTTCACATCCAATAAGTGCAGATGCCTGCTGTCGGGCGATATCAACCGCCTGCTCTGCTGTCCAACCAAATGCATGGCTTTTACTGGCAGCATTTCCATAATTTTTTGTAAAAAAAGGTAGCATTACTTCCAGCACCCGACTATCCACACAGGTGGTGGCATTATTATCCAGGTAAACAGGTATTTCGTGCATTGGGCAAATTTACTTTCTTTATGATGATTTGATAAATGGGATTGTATGCCGCCGCTTTACCATTAATTTTGACAGAAAAAAATGAAGATTGAGCATATAGGTATTGCAGTAAAAAAATTATCAGAGTCAATTCCTTTATTTGAAAAATTATTGTCGACACCATGTTATAAAACTGAAGCTGTAGAAAGCGAGCAGGTAAATACAGCTTTTTTTCAAACCGGTGACAGTAAAATTGAATTACTGGAAGCCTATGCTCCCGGCAGTGTGATCAATAAATTTATAGATAAAAAGGGAGAAGCACTTCATCACCTGGCTTTTGAAGTGGAGGATATTGAAAAGGAAGCTACAAGATTAAAGGGACAGGGATTTGAAATGATCGGTGAAAAGCCAAAGAAGGGTGCTGATAACAAAATGGTTTGGTTTCTTCATCCTAAAAGCACAAACGGTATTTTGATAGAATTGGTAATGGAAATAAAATAAAAAAATCAACAAATAATCTACACTCAAAAAACATTTCATTGAAAGCAATTACAGTATTCTGTGGGTCCAGCGGTGGATATAAAGAGATATATCAACAACAGGCTTTTTTATTGGGACAAAAATTGGCTGATAAACAAATTGCTGTTGTATATGGTGGCGCAAGAATAGGCCTGATGGGTGCTGTAGCCGATGGCGCATTACAGAATGGAGGCAAGGTATATGGTGTAATTCCTGAATTTTTGCGATCAAAAGAAATTGCACATGAAGGGCTTACGGAATTGATTTTGGTAAATAGTATGCATGAACGCAAAGTTAAAATGAATGAATTGTCAGATGGTGTTATTGCTTTGCCTGGTGGCTTTGGCACTATGGAAGAATTATTTGAAATGCTTACGTGGGCTCAATTAGGCCTTCACAAAAAGCCTATCGCACTTTTAAACACAAAAGGATTTTACGACTTTCTTTTAAAATCTACTGAAACAATGGTAGATGAAGGCTTTCTAAAAAAGTCAAACCAACAAATGCTTTTGGTTGACGACAAAATTGATACCCTGCTGGAAAAGATGAAAAACTATCATGCCCCTGATTTGCCTAAATGGATAGACAAGAAAACTATTTGAAAAAGGTTTTCTAATTTAAGAATGGATTGCTTTCCATTTCCTCACCTATAGTTGTAGGTTCACCATGACCGGGATAAACTAATACATCCTTTGGTAATGGCCATAATTTCTCTTTGATATTTCTGATAAGTCCCTCGTGGTCTCCAAATGGTAGATCGGTGCGTCCAATACTTTGTTTAAATAGTACGTCGCCACCAATTAAAAATTTTTGTTTTTCGCAATAAAAGCAAAGATGCCCTGGAGAATGACCTGGAATAAAAATCACACTAAGTTCATCATCGCGCAACACAACAGTATCGCCTTCTTCCAGGTAAATTATTTCTCCATTATAATTATCAAATGGAAGATTGTACATCAAAGCTGAAGAAGGTGCGAGCTGTAACATCTGCTCTTCCTTTCTGTGGGTCTGCACTTTAAGATCGTATTCTTCCGATATAAATTTATTTCCAAACACATGGTCAAGGTGACAATGAGTATTCAATAAAATTTTAGGATTTAATTTATTTTCTGAGATAAAAGTTTTCAATTCGTCTCTTTCATGGTCAAAATAAGCACCGGGATCAATAATGATCGCTTCTTTAGCTTCATTATAGAGAATATAAGTATTTTCCTGTATAGGGCTAAATGTGAAAACTTTGATATAAAACATAACGTAAATTGATATTGGTGAATTTCATTTTCTTGATTAAGACTAATCGTTTAATTTTAGCCCATTAACCATACTCACATGCAAGACCACAAGATAGGGATTTACAAAAAAATACTAATCAGCTTCTCCTTGGCTTTTTTTATAGGGGTCTGCTCTTTTGGCCAGGTAAGTAGTGTCGAATTTGGAAAAAACAGGCTTCAATTTAAAAAATTTAAATGGCAATATTACCAAACTGTAAATTTCAATAGTTACTTTAACCAGGGGGGTGATAATATTGCAAAATATGTTTTACAGGTAGCCGAAGAAGAACTTCCTGGAATTGAAAAGTTTGTAGAATATAGCCTTCAGCGTCGTGCAAATATTATTATCTACAATTCATTTAATGATATGCTGCAAAGCAATATCGGCCTTGGAATTGATTGGCAAAATACCGGGGGTACAACCAAGCTGGTCAATAACAAAATGCTAATATATTTTAATGGGAACCATGCTGATCTGCGCAGGCAAATAAGAGAAGGTCTTGCTAAGGTGCTCGTTGATAATTTATTGTTTGGTGATGATCTGGGAGAAGTTGCAGGCAACGCGGCTTTACTTGATTTGCCTCAATGGCTTACAGATGGTTATGTTGCCTATGCCGGTCAAAATTGGAGTACACAATTGGATGATGATCTTAAAAGTGAGATTCTGAGTGGAAATTATAAAAACTTTTACCAGTTCGCTTTTGAAAGACCATTACTCGCAGGACATGCTTTTTGGTATTACATTGAAGAAAAATATAAAAGAGAAAATACAACCTATCTACTTTACCTGGCGCGCATTTATAAAAATTTGAATAAGGCAACTCAAGCTGTTACTAAGAAAAACAAGTTTAAGGATTTACTTTCTGATTTCATGGAATATGAAGAGGAAAAATATGATAAGGATATTTCACGAAGAAAAAATTATCCTAAAGGAAGCGAGATCACAAGTGTAACTATTGGTAAGAGAGTAGATTATTTTCATTTTAACGTAAATCCTAATAAGCGTAACGGATCTTTCGCAGTTGTGCAATATAAAAAGGGACAATACAAACTTATTTTAAATGAAGATGATGTAGACAAAACTTTATTAAAGTTTGGCTCCAAAAGCAGGTTAGAAGATGTAAATCCTAATTATCCGATGATGGCCTGGGACCCAAAAGGCACGCGCCTTTCAGTACTTTATGAAGAAGAGGGAAAAATTAAACTTTTTGTGTACGATGTAATAACCCGTGTGAAGCCATATAAGAGAGAGCTTACAAAATATTTTGATCAGGTTCAGGATATGAAATATGCGTATAACAGTCAAACATTACTTTTCAGCGCAGTCAAAAATGGCCATTCAGATATTTATACTTACGATATTGAGAACGAAAAAACCAACCAGATCACTGATGATGTTTATGATGATCTTGATCCTTCATTTGTAGCATTCCCTAATAAAAATGGTATTATTTTTTCCAGTAACAGGCCTTCTGCAAATACACGCGGTAGCGATACATCGGTAATGAATAATAGATTTAATATTTTTCTCATTACTGATTATGCGAATAATAAACCGCAGATAAACCAGATTACACAGCTTTCTCATTTGAAATTTGGAGATGCAAGATATCCTTCGCAATACAATGTAAATCACTTCACGTTTGTGAGTGATGAAAATGGAATAGGCAACCGATATGCAGGATTTTTTACAACAAAAAGTGAAGGCCTGGATACTTTAGTATTAATTAATAATGAGGTTTTAAGAAATCCTACTTCAGCGGAAGTGGATTCAATGTTGACGTTGTCCAAAAAGCAAGATGTAGATTCAGTAGCTGTTGTAGCGGTTTCCAGCGATTCAGCATATGTGTTTCCACTTACTAATTATGGCAGTAGCCTTCGAGAAACACGGGAAGCGGGCGATAATCACCAGGTGAGTGAAGTAACGCGCCAAAGTGATGAGAAGATTTTGTATAAATTAAAGATCGACGAGAATACGCTAATGCGTAGAAATGTGTCTGCTTTGCCCAGTGCTTATATGAAAAACCTGATGGAAAAAGATCGGATTGCCGGCGGTGAAGAATTAATCAACAAAGCAGATAGTAGTAATCAAAATGATGTTTTCCAAAACGAATTTAAAACTCAAAAATCTGATACTTCCGCCAATAAAAATGTTTACCAGTTAAATGAGCAAAATCAAAATACCATATTATCGCGTGCGAAATTATTTCCTTATAAGCCATTAAAATTTTCTGCTGATTATGTTGTTGCGGGTTTTAATAACAATGTCCTTGGTACAAGATACCAGGTTTATACAGGTGGCTCCGGACCGATAACTCTTTCTTCCAACAATGGTTTTAATGGGATGATAAGATTGGGCGTATCAGATTTGATGGAGGATATAAAATTGTCCGGTGGCTTTCGGCTATCAAGTAATTTAAAGGACAACGATTGGCTGTTGCAGTTTACCAACCTACGTAAAAGAATAGACTGGGGCCTTATGTATTATAGAAATGTACAGCAAGCCTCATATTCAATTGGACCAGGAAGGATTTTCTCTAATTTATACCAGGCTAGTATTTCTTATCCTTTTGATATTATTCGAAGCGTTCGTGTAAGCCTTGGCGTTAGAAAGGATAAAGAAGTTTTAAGTTCAACCAGTCCTTTATCTTTGAGAATACCTGATTTTTCTAAATCCTATGGTTTACTTCATGCTGAATATGTATATGACAACACATTAAACCCTGTGCAAAATATCTGGAATGGTGTAAGGTATAAAGCTTACATAGACTGGAATTCTCAGATAAGTAAACTAGATTCCATAGAAGGCCGTTACACATTTAATTTTGGCTTTGATGCACGTGCATATTATCCGATTTACAGAAATTTTATCTGGGCAGGTAGGGTGGCAGGAGATTTTAGCTGGGGTAATCAAAAACTAATTTATTATGCCGGTGGTGTAGACAACTGGGTAATGTTTGGTGCTAACCGAAAAAACAATTCTTTCAGATATTTTAATGAGGCAAATAGGCCTGATCCAGATAAAGACTATGCTTTCCAAAGCCTGGCAGTAAACCTGAGAGGTTTTATTCAAAATGCAGCAAATGGTAATAACGCGGTCGTGATCAATAGTGAATTTAGGCTACCGGTTTTTTCAACGTTATTAGATAAGCCAATCAACAATGCATTTATTAGAAACTTTCAATTGGTTCAGTTTATCGACCTGGCAACGGCTTGGAATGGTGCGTATGATCAGTTAAAGAGATCGTCGGTATCTTATTATGATCCTAATAATCCGTCAGTGCAGGTAAATATTAAAGCTCCCGGTATTGGTCCTTTTCTAGGTGGTTACGGTTTTGGTGCTCGCAGCACATTGATTGGTTATTTTTTAAAGGTGGATGCCGGCTGGCCAATGAATGGGTTTTTCAAAGGGAAACCTATTTGGTACTTTAGTATGGGCCTGGACTTTTAATAAAATACGTGAGATTATTTTGGAAAATCATCAGGTTTTTGCCTGATGATTTTTTATTTTTATAGTTACTTATTAATGTTAATTTGCAAGTAACAAACTAAAATAACTGAGTGCTTAAAAATTTCACCTTAAGATTGTGTGCACTTGCAATATTCTTTTTACTTACTCAGAATTCATTTGCCCAGCAGATTTCAAAAAACGAAGTGCTGGATTTAATCAAACAAAATCGAACAGCAATTTCCTTGTCTGATTATGAAATTAATAATTCAATTGTTTCTGATACATATTTCGACAAAGTTGCCAATTCCCGGATTGTTTATCTTCAGCAGGCAATATTGGGGGTTCCTGTTTATAATAGCATAAAAGTTTTTGCATTTAAGAATAATAGTTTAGAGGCAGCAAGCGGCAATTTTGTAGCGAAAGCAATTACTAAAATTGACAAACTATCAATTGTGCCTGGTATTGCTTCTGATATCGCAATTAAAAGAGCTTCATTTTTTTTGCAAATAGGCGAGCCCGGTTATCTTAAGATAATTAAAGGGGGCACCCAAAAAACAGAATATGAATCTTCAGGGATTTCTAATGAAAATATTACAACAGAACTTTTGTGGGTTCCTTCAGGTGATTCGATAAAATTAGCATGGCAGGTAAAGATCCTTCCTTTTAAAACTTCCGATTATTGGTTGGTATTAGTAGATGCACAGAATGGGAATTATTTGGGTAAAGATAATCTTACTGTAAGCTGCCAATGGGAGAAAAAAGAAGCATCAGGAAGTAATAATATTTTAAAAAATAAAGTTATTAGTGTCGGATCTTTTTCAGCTCCATTTGCAATTAATTCTGCAGCCTACAGGGTAATTCCCTTTCCTGCAGAAAGTATGAACCACCCGGGTGGTACACCTGTGGTTAAAGTAAACCCCTGGTTGCTGGCAGGGGCGGGTAGCAATGCTATTTCACTTGGATGGCAAAATGATGGGAGTACTGAATATAATTATACGCGCGGAAATAATGTTTGGGCAAAAGAAGATGTTGCAGGAAATAATGGTACTGGGTCTTCTGCAATCTCTACAACAGCTATACCTGATTTGAATTTTAATTTTATATTTAATTCATCACTGTTACCAACCTCTCCTGAAAATCAAAAATTTGCAATCACTCAACTTTTTTACTGGAATAATTTAATGCATGATATTTCTTATCAATACGGTTTTGACGAACCAGCAGGTAATTTTCAAAATAATAACCTGGGACGCGGTGGTGCCGGAAATGATTTTGTGTTTGCAGATGCACAGGACGGAAGCAGTACTAATAATGCGGATTTTAGCACTCCGGGGGACGGAAGCCCTCCGCGCATGCAGATGTATTTGTTTGATGGTGTAAATACAAAATTGTTCCTGGTGAACGCGCCAGCTTCACTTGCCGGATATAAGACTGCCATAGAGGGTTCTATGAGCACAAATAATTTATTAATTAACGTTGGGAATAAAACGGGCAATCTGGTTTTATTTAATGATGATGCCACAGGCTCAAGTCATTTTGCATGCGGTAGCGCTTTTAATGCTGCAGCCTTAAATGGTAACATTGCTTTGATAGAGCGGGGTAATTGTAATTTTGCAATTAAAGTAAAAAATGCGCAATTGGGCGGTGCAATCGCTGCAGTCATTATAAATAATGTGCCTAACGAAGTTATTAGTATGGGAGGTACTGATAATTCTATTAATATACCTGCAGTAATGATTTCCTTAGAAGATGGTAATGCAATTAAATCCGAGATCTCCCTTTCCCAAATTGTAAATATCACTTTAACAGGAAGTGATAGTAAGCTGGATGGAGACCTTGACAATGGAATAATGGCACATGAATATACACATGGAATTTCCACAAGACTTACAGGTGGTCCTTCAATAAGTACCTGTCTGAATAACAAAGAACAAATGGGTGAGGGTTGGAGCGATTACTTTGCATTAATGACAACGACCAACTGGAATACCGCACTAATTTCTGACGGACCTAAGCCACGACCTATAGGTACTTATGTTTTTGGTGAAGATCCTGAAACCGGCGCTGGCATTAGAACTTATCCCTATTCAACTAATATGGGAATTAATTTATGGAACTACGATATGCTTTCAGGTATTGTAAATAGTGAAACTCATCAGGTAGGCGAAATATGGGCAGCAACTTTGTGGGATATGACCTGGAATATTATTCAAACAGATGGGATCAATATTGATCTTTACAAAGCGAATGATCCAGGTGGCAATTCGGTTGCACTTAAATTGGTTATGCTTGGAATGAAATTGCAGCCTTGCCGTCCTGGTTTTATAGATGGACGGGATGCAATATTAAAAGCTGATACTATTTTATACAACGGTCTTCATGGCTGTGCTATCTGGAGCGCTTTTGCGCGCAGGGGAATGGGAATTTTAGCGCAACAGGGAAGTTCTAACAGCACCACTGACCAACTTGCAGATTATACATCTCCAAGTGCAGGTATCGTTAAAAAATTGGTGGATAAAATTACAAGTGCACAGAGCGAATTATTAACGTATACTTTCAGAATAAATACTTTATGCGCCGCTATCACCGGGTATAAGATTGTTGATACACTTCCCTTAAATGTTACTTATGTAAGTGGGGGAACCTACGATGCATCTGGCAGGACAGTAATTTATAATGTGCCTGATCTTGCGGCAAATTCATCAATTACTTTTACGCTTCAGGTGACAGTAAATACAGGAACTTATTTTGTGCCTTCCATTTTATTTTCTGAAACTGTGCCATCCAATAGTATTCCTGCCACCATGATTTCTACTTCTTCAGGTGGATCTAAATGGGCTACAAATAGTACGAACCATTCATCTCCCTACTCAATTAAATCTGCAAGTCCTGCGTCTGCTTCGGAACAATTTTTAACATCAGCGAACGCATATAACATCACCGGACACACGCAATTGAGTTTCTGGGGCTACTATAATACAGAAGCATCCCATGACGGTGGGGTTGTGGAGTTGTCAACAGATAATGGTGTCAATTGGAAAGATGCCGGGCCATTCATGAGCCAGAATGGATATAATGCTATTATGAACAGCAATACAAATATTACCAATAATAGAGCTTTCACCGGTAGTAATGGCGGGTTCATGCAGACAGTGATAAACCTTACTGCTTTTAAGGGGCAGAATATAAAATTCCGTTTTCGGTTTGTGACAGACAATACAATTTCGGGTATCGGTTGGTATGTCGATGATATTTTATTAAGTCGGGAACCTGCAGTTTATAATCTCGGGCAATTATATAATGGATCCGGTAACCTTGTGAGTCTTTCGGATACCGTTACTGCCATCACAAGCGTGGCGCTTCCTTTGAAATGGGAGTCATTTACTGCAGTTAAACAAAATAAAGAAGCAGTTTTATCGTGGGTTACCTACCAGGAAATAAATACAGATCACTTTAGTGTGGAGAGAAGTTCGGATGGTATTCATTTTTATTCAATAAATATATTACTATCCGCCGGAAATGCTTTAAGTAATTCCTCATATTTTATTACTGATCATTCACCTGCATATGGAATTAATTATTATCGAATTGCCCAATTTGACAGAAGCGGAAAAGTAGGCTACTCACCTATACGTACACTCGAATTTGAAATGCCCGGAAATCGTATTACGATAACACCAAATCCTGCAAAAGATAAATTAATGGTTACGGTGGAAAATAATGTGGAGCGATTGAATGTAACCGTGGTGAATGCTATGGGCGAAACATTGCTTAGGTATTTTATAAGCCAGGAAAAAAATCAACTCGATGTTACCAGCCTTCCATCAGGTATATATTTTTTAAAGATATCCGGTAGACGGATCAATGAGGTGAGAAAAGTGGTGAAGAAATAATTATGAAATATGAATTAGCGCATTAATCATTCATCACCCTTTGCTGTCATTCTTATTATCGGAATAATCATTTCCTCCAGGCTTACACCGCCATGTTGAAAAGTATTTTTATAATAATTTGCAAAATGATTATAGTTATTAGGATAGCATAAATATCCATCCTGCCTCGCGAAAATGAATGATGAGTTTACATTTGGTGTTGGTAATCCTGCCAATTTTGGATCACGAAAAGAAAGTACTTCTTTGGGTTCATAATTTAAGTTTCGTCCGTGTTTATATCGAAGGTTAGCTGTAGTTTGTTTGTCACCGACTACTTTTTGTGGAGAGTTTACGCGCACACTTCCATGATCAGTTCCAATGATCAGGTTCATTTTTTTTCCGGAAATTTTCTTTAAAGCCTGGTGCAAGGGAGAATGCTCAAACCAGGAAGCAGTTAGGCTTCTATAGCTTATTTCATCTGCAGCCAGTTCTTTTAGCACTTCCATTTCTGTACGTGCATGGCTTAGCATATCCACAAAATTGTAAACAATTATATTTATATCGTTGGTGAGAAAATTATGAATATTGTCGACTAATTTCTGAGCATCCTGATGGTTGGTGATTTTTGTATAAGAATATTTCCAATCATCCTTACGCATTCTTTTAAGCTGGGCTTTAAAAAAAAGTTCTTCATATAAATTCTTACCACCTTCCTCATCATCATTTTTCCATTCATCAGGAAATTGTTTTTCAATATCTATTGGAAGTAATCCGGCGAAGATTGCATTGCGGCTGTATTGCGTCGCAGTTGGTAAAATAGCATAAAAAGTTTCTTCTTCCTGAATCCTGAAATTTTCTGCAAAGAGTGGTTGTATCGTTTTCCATTGGTCATAACGTAAGTTGTCTATAAGTACAAAGAAGGTCGGCACTCCAGGCTCTACATGTGGGAAAACTTTATACTTCATTAGTGTGTGGCTCATGATAGGAGATTCAGCAGCAACATTAGTAACCCATGAAGAATAGTTTTTAGAAATGAATTTGAAAAATTCTGTATTTGCTTCATTTTTCTGCGACTGAAAAACTTCCTGCATTTCCGGACTGTCACTCTTCTTCATTTCCAGTTCCCAAAAAACCAGACGCTTATATATTTCCATCCATTGCAGGTAATCAGGATTATCATTAAGCGCCATAAAAAGATCGCGGAAATGTTGCTGATAACTCGAAGTGGTTTTTTCAGCAACAAGGCGCTTGTTATCGATTATTTTTTTTAGTGAAAGCCATACCTGGTTAGGGTTTACAGGTTTTATCAGGTAGTCAGTTATTTGAGAGCCAATGGCCTCATCCATCAGGTTTTCAGTTTCATTTTTGGTAATGAGCACAATTGGAATCTGGCTATTAATATCCTTTATCTTTTGTAATGTTTCCAGGCCTGAGATACCGGGCATACTCTCATCAAGCAGTACTACATCAATAATATTTTGTTTCACATATTCAATAGCATCCTGGCCATTGCTGAGTGATTTTACATCGTAGCCTTTATTTTGTAAAAAAAGAATTTGTGATTTTAAACTCTCCATTTCATCATCTACCCAAAGAATTTTTGCTGCCGTCATTTTTTTAATATTATTAACCTGTTAAAAAAATTTTTCTATGAATGCAATTCATTGTCGTCACATTCCTTTTATTTAATTTATCCAGATGTATGCTATTTGTAATTCTAATAATTTTTTGTACATCTTACTTTTCTAAAATAAAGCCGAAAGATCTACAACACACATCCTACAAATATAATTTAATACCGTTGTCTAATTTTACCTTTGCAGGCACACGATTCAATTTAACAAAATAGCTGATGTCTTTTAGAAAAATTATTAATGATCCTGTTTATGGCTTTATTACAATTGATAATAAAGTTATTAATGAGGTGATCTCGCACCCATGGTATCAGCGAATGAGGCGAATTCATCAAATGGCAATGGCCCACCTTGTATATCCGGGCGCTGTACATACAAGGCTTCATCACTCTCTGGGGGCATATCACTTAATGTGTAATGCATTACATGAACTAAAAAGCAAAGGAATTGAAATACTTCCTGAAGAAGAGCAGGGTGCAAAAATCGCTGTTCTATTACATGATATTGGTCATGGGCCTTACTCGCACGCACTCGAGCATACACTAATTGTGAACCATTCTCATGAAGAAATTTCACTAATGATGATGAATCAAATGAATCATCAAATGGATGGCGAACTTGATATTGCCATTTCTATTTTTACCAACTCTTATCCTAAAAAGTTTTTACATCAGTTAGTCAGCGGGCAGTTAGATGTAGACCGGATGGACTACCTGATTCGGGACAGCTTTTTTACTGGAGTTAGTGAAGGTGTGATTGGTTATGATCGCATCATTAAGATGCTTACAGTGCATGAAGGTGAATTAATGGTAGAAGAAAAAGGTATTTATTCCATTGAAAAATTCCTGGTGTCAAGACGATTTATGTATTGGCAGGTTTATCACCATAAAACAGTTTTGAGCGCTGAGAAAATGCTTTTAAACATTATGATAAGGGCAAAAGAAATTAATGCGCTCGCTGCTTCACCGAGCCTTGATTTCTTTTTAAAAGAAAAATATTTGGTAAAAGGTTTAATAAATAATCTTGAAACCTTTTATGAACTTGATGATGCCGATGTTTTGTTTTCTATAAAAAAATGGGCAAGTCATCCTGATAAGATTTTAGCACTTTTATGCAGCTCCCTGATTGACCGAAGGCTCTTTAAGGTAAAATATTTGTCGCAAAAGAATGAAGGCAATATGCTTCAAAATATTAAAACAAATCTTTCTAAAGAATTAAAAATAGATGAGGAGGAAACAAGTTTACTTGCTTTTGCAGGCGAGGTAAATAATAAGACTTATGATCCCCAAACAGAACATATATATATATTATTCAAAGATGGAATAGTAAAAGATATTTCTCAGGTGGATAATCCTTTGATCAATCAAAGTTTATTTGGCACAGTTAAAAAATTTTATATTTGTTACTTAAAGAGATCTAAAGTAGAAATTTAATAAAGCACAATCTTATAATGGACTTTACCGCGCAGCAGATAGCACAGCTTATTGAAGGAAAAATTGAGGGAGATCCGCAGGCGGTTGTTTCATCTTTTGGAAAGTTGGAAGAAGCCGGACCTGGCCAATTAGGTTTTTTGGCCAATCCAAAATATGAGGATTTCCTCTATTCCACGCGGGCATCAATTGTTATCGTTGGCGATTCATTTCAATTAGATAAAAAAGTTACTCCAACCATCATTTGGGTTAAAGATGCTTATTCTTCATTCGCCCTCCTTCTTACAGAATACGCTAAGATGGTTAAGGCCAATCTTTCGGGAATTGAACAGCCCGTTTTCATACATGCCACTGCCCGCATTGGTGAAAATGTATTTATTGGTGCATTCACTTATATCGGCGAGAATGTGATAGTTGGAAACAATGTAAAAATTCATCAGCAGGTGTATCTTGGTGAAAATGTTACAATTGATGAAGGAACTATTCTTTCCCCCGGCGTTAAAATACACCATGATTGCGCTGTTGGTAAAAACGTGTGTATCCATGCGGGAGTAATTATTGGTGGAGATGGTTTTGGATTTGCCCCGCAGGAGAATGGTACTTATAAAAAGATACCGCAGATAGGAAATGTAGTAATAGAAGATGATGTAGAGATTGGCGCTAACACTACTATTGACAGAGCAACCATAGGCTCAACAATTATTAGAACCGGAGCTAAACTTGATAATTTGATTCAGGTTGCTCATAATGTAGAAGTAGGTAATAATACAGTAATCGCTGCACAAACTGGCATTAGTGGCAGTACGAAGATTGGAAAAAATGTAATGATTGGAGGGCAGGCTGGTATAATTGGCCACATACAAATAGCAGATGGAAGTAAAATAAATGCGCAGAGTGGAGTAGGCAAATCGATTAAAACCCCAAATAGTGTTGTTACAGGCTCACCTGCTTTCAATTATAGCGATGCCCTACGGAGCCAGATAATCAGCCGCAATTTGCCAGATCTTGAGAAAAGGATTAAAACATTAGAAGAAGCCATTCAAGATTTGAAGAAAGAAATCACAGCGATAGAAAAATAATGATAGATTTTTTCTAAAAAATGCTATATACCCTCCTTATCAATAAGCAATAGTTTTCATACTTTCGCAACCATGCAATCAATGATAGCCAAAGAAAAGCATTACCAGCATACAGTTGAAAGACCGGTGACTATTTCAGGGGCGGGCATCCACACAGGCCATGCCGTCACGATGCAGATCTTGCCAGCTGAACCTAATACTGGTATTATTTTCAAAAGAACAGATCTAGAAGGGCAGCCGGAAATAAAAGCAGATGTAGATAATGTGATAGAAACCAATCGGAGTACCACCATAGGAACTAATGGAGCACGCGTTAGCACTATTGAACATTTAATGGCATCATTAAAAGGTATGCAAATCGATAACGCATTGATTGAGATAAATGGCGAGGAGGTACCTATTCTTGATGGTAGTGCACAAATTTTTATTGAAAATTTAAGACAGGCAGGTAGAAACAAACAGCACGCTGAAAAAATTATTTATAATCTTCAACATAACATATCATTTTTAGATCAGGAAAAAAAGGTAGAGATGGTGGCCTTGCCGTATGACGGGTATCGCATCAACACACTTATAGATTTTAATTCCCCGGTGTTGGGTACTCAACATGCCGATCTGCAGGATATAAAAAATTTTGGAGTAGAAATAGCACCAAGCCGCACTTTCTGTTTTTTTCACGAACTGGAGCAGCTTATGGCGCACGATCTTATTAAAGGTGGCGACATTAATAACGCAATAGTAGTAGTAGATAAACCGGTAGATGATGACCAGGTAAATAGAATATCAAAAATTTTTAATAAAAAAGACGTAAAAGTGAGTGAAGGAGGAATTCTGAATAACCTTACATTAAGATTTCCAAATGAACCTGCCCGCCATAAATTGTTGGATGTTGTAGGAGACCTGGCATTAGTGGGTTATGCCTTCAATGCGCATATTATTGCAAATCGACCTGGTCATGCTTCTAACATTCAATTCGCAAAAAAGATTAAAGAACATATAAAAAAACATAAGCAACGACAAGGTATACCGGTATATGATCCCAACAAGCCTCCAATTTACGACATACAACAGATTGAAAATATATTGCCACACCGCTATCCGTTTCTGATGGTAGATAAAATAATTGAACTTTCAGATACACATGTGGTGGGTATAAAAAATGTCACCTTTAATGAACCTTTTTTTCAGGGACATTTCCCCGGCAACTCAGTAATGCCAGGAGTCTTATTGGCAGAAGCATTGGCCCAGGTAGGAGGTTTTATTGCGATACCGCGTAATTCACCTGATAAGTATGATACCTATTTCCTGAAAATAGAAAATTGCAAATTCAAGCAAAAAGTAGTGCCAGGTGACACACTTATTTTAAAAATGGAATTACTCAATGCAATAAGGCGAGGAATTTGCGAAATGAAAGGAACTGTATATGTTGGAGATAAAATAGTAACAGAAGCTGTGCTGATTGCCCAGGTAGTAAAACGACCAAAAGATTCATGATAAGTCCGCTTGCTCATATCCATCCCGAAGCTTTAATAGGCGAAAATGTTACTATCGATGCTTTTTGCGTAATTGAAAAAGGAACCAAGATTGGTGATGGCTGTCATTTATTAACTCATTCAGTAATCCTGGAATATACCACACTCGGTAAGAATTGCAGGGTGTTTCCGGGAGCAGTAATTGGCGCAGAGCCTCAAGACCTTAAATTTAATGGCGAGATAAGTTCTGTAGAAATAGGTGAAAATACTGTGATTCGTGAATGTGTAACTATACACAGGGGAACTGTTGATAAGCATAAAACTGTAATTGGAAATAATTGCCTGCTAATGGCATATGCTCATATCGCTCATGACTGTATAATTGGAGATCATGTCGTGATTGCAAATACTGTTCAACTTGCGGGCCATGTGGAAATAGGTGATTATGCAATAATTGGTGGTCTCGCTGCTGCTATACAATTTTCCAAAATAGGAGCTCATTCATATATTGCTGGCGGTTCTGAGATAATCAAAGATGTACCACCATTCATTAAGGCAGGACGTGCACCATTAAGTTATGCCGGCGTTAATTCTGTTGGCTTACATCGCAGGGGGTTTTCAGCTGAAAAAGTAAATTCAATCCAGGAGATTTATCGCACCCTTTACCTACGCGGTTATAATATCTCGCAAGCAAAATCTGTTATTGAAAATGAATTGCCTGATTCAGAAGAAAAAAGTTTGATCCTGGATTTTATTAACCAGAGTAAAAAAGGAATTTTAAAAATGGTGGCCAAAGATAATTCTGATGAATATTAAGGCTACAGACCTGGGAAAACGTTTCAACCGTACCTGGATTTTTCGTCACCTGGATTATCAATTTGCTTCGGGAGTTTTTTATGCAATTACTGGCCCCAATGGTTCCGGTAAATCTACTTTGTTGCAAATACTTTCCGGTTCGCGCACACATAATGAAGGAAGTTTAAAATACTTTAATTCCTCAGGTGAATTAAATTCCGACAACATATTTCG
>JBDTXP010000009.1:0-25468 GCA_040006135.1 Ginsengibacter sp.
ATCTTTGGCATTGTTAGTATTCCCATCCTGATTGCTTTTGCCATAAAAAGTGATAATACTCCAGGAGTAATCGGTGCAGCTATTTATGGATTTTGTTTTTTACAACTCTTTACTTTCTCAACACTTTATCATGGGTTTCAACATGCACAGGTAAAACGGGTTTTTGAAATCCTTGATCACATTAGTATTTATTTCCTGATAGCTGGAACCTACACTCCGTTTTTATTGATTTTCATGAACAATACTTTTGGTAATACGTTACTAATTGTATTGTGGAGCCTGACTGCATTTGGAATTGTCTTCAAAATTTTTTTTACCGGTAAATGGAATATTATTTCAACGATTGTGTATATAGCAATGGGTTGCATCCTGGTAGTTGGCGGTCGAACATTTTTCACAGAGATTCCCGGTGATGTAATGACGATGATCCTTATTGGCGGCACCCTTTATCTCTTAGGCGTAATTTTTTATTTATGGGAAAAATATCCTTACAATCATGCGGTATGGCATTTCTTTGTACTGGCCGCAGCAATCTGCCATTACGTGGCAATTTTACTAGCAGTATAACAAGGGAGGCCGATGTAACCACGATAAAATTTTAGGCTCTTCCTATTTTTCTATTTAGCCTCGTAGCTTCCCGGTACGGTGCGAAAAGAAATAGCCAGGCGATTCCACCCATTAATAGCAATGATTGCCATGGTTAAATCAACCATTTCCTTTTCATTAAATTGTTTATGCACAGAATCATACAATGAATCAGGGATATCATTTTGCGAAATCACTGTGACTGCTTCTGTCCAGGTTAAAGCCGCTCGTTCTCTTGCAGTAAAAAAAGGAGTCTCGCGCCATGCACTCAAAGCATAAATACGTTGTTCGGTTTCTCCGGCTTTACGGGCATCCTTCGTATGCATATCAAGACAATATGCACAATGATTTATTTGCGATGCCCTGATTTTTAATAGCTCATACAATGGGCGTTCAATTGTGGAGGCCATTACATTTTTTTCAAGCTCCATCATTGCTCTAAGTGCATCCGGGGAAACTTTTGCGTAGTTTAATCTTTGTTCCATAATTTTAAATTTACTATTATTTGTATTTGTAATTTTTCATTTCAAAAGTACTAATGCAAAAATAACAGGCCTTCAAATTATATATTCAACCTTAAATATTATCGATATTGCTGAAATTCAAAAACCACTATACTCCAGGGCAAGCCCGGAGCAAGTGGTTATGAAACTCAAACCTTACTACTTTTATTTATAATAGGTAAGCAATCAATGCCTTTAAAAATTGGAAAGTAAGTCAGTAATTATTTGTTGAATGTTTTTTGTAACATTTCTGCATGAGCAAGATGCGCTTTAAACAGGGGAACTGCAGACTGCAATAAGCTTTTTAATTCGCCATTAGCAGTATTAGGAATTAATACATTTTCAACTTCGTTTATAGCAGCTTTGTGATATGCTACTTCATTGTCTATGTAGGCCTTATTAAATGCTTTTCCTTTTTTTGAATTAAGCATTGCTTTTGTTTTAACAGCGCCTGCAAGAAATGATTTGGTGGTTGCATTATTTTCCGGAGTTACTCCAAGTTTTTTTGCTAATGCAACTGCCTGGTTAATTACAGACTGATGGTCCTTTGCCATTGTTGCAGCAAACATTAATACTTCGGCGTTGGTGGATTTTTTCTTTGCAATTTGAGCATATTCAATATCAATCTGGTTGGCAGTTACTGCAACAGAAGCGATTTGAGGGTCAGTTAATTTGGTGGATTGCTGAGAATAAGCAGGCATTGAAAACATAATAGCACCAGTAATGGCGCCTGTCATCAGGACCTTAAATACATTTTTACTTTTCATGATATCTTTATTTTATTTTGTTTTATTATTATAATTAGAGTTAACTAATTGAAAAAGGATACAAAAAATATTATTATTCTTGGCGGAAATAAGATCAATTTTTACGATTAGATTATATAATATATAATAATTTTTGTGCGTTTACTATTTGATATTTCTTTATTCCCTTTAATCCTATAAAATATTTATTTTACATAATGTCTCATCCACAAATCCAAGTCAGGGATACACCGGCAAAGGCGATAAAGCTTTTTTCACTGGAGATATTTATTCTTATGATCCTGTTTTTTTTAGCTCTTACTATTTTTGTTCTTATTGCCCGTACCATAATAACTCATAATACCTATCAATTTGATGTTAGTGCTTTTGATTTTCTGGATGCCCGAATAAATCAGGCGAATACGGGTATTATGGAATTCTTTACTTTTCTTGGTACACATTGGTTCCTTATTCCTGCAAACATTATTTTATCACTTTGGTTTCTTTTTGTCGAAAAGAAGAGATGGTTGTCTATAAAGATTCCGGCTATTGCCTTAAGCAGTGTTATTTTAATGGCAATTCTTAAATTCACGTTTGAAAGAGTTCGTCCCGACAATCCGGTAATACTTGCTACAGGCTATAGCTTTCCCAGTGGCCATGCACTAATGAGTGTGACTTTTTATGGTCTGATCATCTACATCGCTTCAGAAAAATTTAAAACACTTTTGCCCAAAATACTAACCGCTGTTTTTTTCAGCTTTCTCATTATTATAATTGGTATCAGCCGTGTATATCTTAGAGTGCACTATGCAAGTGATGTAATTGCAGGCTTTTGCGTGGGCTTTATGTGGCTTTTACTTTCCATATTGGTCACCAATTATTTAGAAAGGAAAAACCGACACCTGAAAAAAAATTAAGGCAATACACAATAAATTACAGGACTTAATGTTATATATATCCTGCTTTTTGTAGTTAATACTTGTGGATGTTAATAAATATACAAAGGTTCTTTTTTAACATGATTTAAAGGCTGAAACCTTGAATAGTAGGGCATTTTATCATATATTTGCACTCGCTTGTAATTACAAAAAATCCTATAATTAATAAGCACATCCTATCAGAATTTATTTAACTATGAAAAAACCGGTTCAATCGACCAGTTATTTTTTTTCTTCTTCACGTAAAACACCTTAAAAACTGAATGAAAAGATCATTTAAAAAATTCCTGGCCCTTCTCTTTCCTATTTTTCTAGTTCTACTCCACTTACCATTTGTTTTTGCGAAAAGTCGCACCGCAGCAGAGGTGAAGATTGCTAATGTGCCTTTGAACACTAATGTACTAGTATTAAATACTGAAATGGCAAATAGTAGTTTATATGAGTCTCTTCAATTAGAGAATTTAGGCCTTTCAAAAGAAGCTTACCAATATGCACTTAAAGGATACAACTATCTTTTAAATACCGGAAAGTTGGCTAATGATCAAACGCTTACAATTGTTGATTTCAGTCTTCCATCCAGCGCTAAGAGATTATTTGTTATAGACCTTGAACACAAAAAAATATTATTTAATACTTATGTTGCGCATGGAAGAAATTCTGGTAAAGAATATGCTAACTCTTTCTCGAACGCACCTGAAAGTAATAAAAGTAGCCTGGGTTTTTATATAACTAAAGGAACGTATAATGGTGCACATGGATTTTCACTAAAACTTGAAGGCGAAGAAAAAGGTATTAATGATAATGCACTTAGTCGTGCCATCGTTATGCACAGTGCCGATTACGTGAATAAAAATTTGATAAAAAGCCAGGGATATATTGGTAGGAGTTTGGGATGTCCTGCAATATCCAAAGACGTTTACAGGCCTATAATACAAACTATCAAAGATGGCTCTTGCTTATTTATATATGGCAATGCTACAAAATATGCATACAATTCTCCGGTTTTACGAGAAGCTTCTACTACCTAAAAGAATAATTAAATTTTTATATAATAATTGAGCGGCTTTGAAATAAGGCCGCTCTTTTTTTATGTAATTATTTGGATAGTACCTTTACCGCGTTTTAAATTATTGTGCATGTTAAAAGTTGGTGTATTTGGTGTAGGGCACCTGGGTAAATTTCATCTTAACAACTGGAAGGAAATTGAAGGAATAGAAATTGTAGGTTTTTTTGATCCTTCAAATGAAAACGCCAGGGATGTAGAGAAGCAATACAATATAAAAAGATTTAAAACCGCTGAGGAATTAATAGGTAAAATTGATATTGCAGATATAGTTGCCCCAACAATTTATCATTTCGAATTATGTAAAACTGCAATACTTAAGAGCAAACATGTTTTTGTAGAAAAGCCAATGGCTAATACAATGCAGGAAGCAAGAGAATTGGTAACACTTGTGAAAGAAGCCAATATAAAATTCCAGGTTGGCCATGTAGAACGCTTTAATCCTGCATTGATAGAGGCTAAAAAATTCCACCTGAATCCAAAGTTTATAGAAGTGCATCGCCTTTCACAATTTAATCCAAGAGGTACTGATGTAAGCGTGATCCTCGATCTGATGATACATGATATTGATATCATCCTAAGCCTGGTGAAAAGTCCTGTAAAAAATATATTCGCAAATGGTGTTCATGTACTGAGCGATCAACCGGATATTGCAAACGTGAGACTTGAGTTTGATAATGGATGCGTTGCCAACCTCACCTCATCAAGAATCAGTATGAAAAAAATGAGAAAGATGCGACTCTTTCAAAAAGATGCATATATAAGTATCGACTTTCTCGAGAAAAAAACAGAAATAATTAAATATAAAACACCTGACGACAAAAATGTTTTTTCTTTTGAAATAGATACCGGCCATGGTAGTAAAACTATTGCAATAGCCGCACCCATTGTTAAGGATTTTAATGCAATAAAAATGGAACTCTCCCTGTTTGTGGAGTCAATAAATGAAAATAAAGCCACACAGGTTTCTGAGGTAGATGGTTTCTGCGCGATGGAAGTAGCTCACCTAATATTGGAAAAAATAAACCGTAACCAAATTATTTAATGTCCCCCACTTCCAATAAAAGATTACACACACGTGTTTATGCATTAAGTGATTGCCTGGCTGCAATTATAACGTGGGTAATATTGGTATGGGTTAATTCCAATTTTTTTCTAAATTTTTTCCCAATTAATTCAGGAATCTTTCCGGCAATTTTTTTGTACCCGGCGATTTGGCTTATTATCTATCACCTCTATGGAAGTTATAAAAATATATATTATAAATCAAGGGTAATAGAATTATTCAGCACTTGTATAAGTTCTTTTCTAGGCACCTTTGTTTTGTTTCTTATATGGTTTTATTTAAAAAAAGATAGTAACAATAATATTACTTACCAGGAGTTTTTGTTTGTTTTTATTACCCAGTTTTTTATCACCTATTTTTTTCGTTTTATAATTCTTTCCTACGCTCACAGGCAATTACAGCAAGAAACAGTTTGGTTCAATACCTTAATTGTCGGCAATCAAAAGAAAGCATTGGAGCTGTATCATTCTATCCTTAACAATCCAAATAAAACCGGCTACCGAATTCACGGAATCGTTATAAGCGGTTTAGATACCTTGAACAAAACAGACACTTCGGTTAATGTGCCGGCTTTTATCAATGATCTTGATACTGCAATTGATGAATTGGAAATTGAAGAAGTGATCATTGCACTCCAAAATCATGACAGGCGTGAAATTGAAAAACTATTGCGGGTGCTAACTGAAAAGCGGGTAAATATAAAAATGCTTCCAGACCGGGTAGATATGCTAAGTGGATTTGTACGAAGCACCGATGTGATGGGTACTCCACTGATAGATATTCATACAGGACTTATGAATACGTGGCAACAAAATATAAAAAGGCTGGTAGATATGATTGCATCAACATCGGCTTTCATCGTGTTATCTCCACTTATAATTTACACTGCCATAAGAACCCATTTTTCTTCCGATGGAAGTATTTTCTATTCGCAGGAAAGAATCGGCTATAAAGGAAGGCCGTTTAGGATTTTCAAATTTCGCTCTATGATAACCGGTGCTGAAAAAAACGGGCCATTGTTGAGTAGCGATAATGATGAGAGGATAACTAAATGGGGAAAGGTAATGAGAAGGTGGCGACTCGATGAGCTTCCACAGCTCTGGAATATCATCAAAGGTGAAATGAGCCTTGTGGGTCCCCGGCCGGAAAGAAAGTATTTTATTGATCAGATTACAAAAAATCATCCGGAATTTAAATTACTATTGAAAGTGAAGCCAGGCCTTACAAGTTGGGGAATGGTAAAATTTGGCTATGCTGAAAATGTGCATGAGATGATAGAACGTATGAAATACGATTTACTTTACATTGAAAATATTTCCCTCGCACTGGATTTTAAGATCATGATCCACACCATCAGGATTATCCTGCTGGGGAAGGGGAAATAAACAATACGCTTGCCTTTATCCGCTTTGCTTTTATTTTTTATATTTGGTAAAATTTACTCTGTGCTGAAAAAACTGCTTGTCACCGGTTTATTTATATTCATTATTTCAACGGGCTTTTGTCAGAAAGATTATTTTCAACAGCAGGCTGATTTTAAAATTGATGTAACACTAAACGACAACAATCAAACATTAGATGGTTTTGAAACCATCACATATACAAACAATTCTCCCGATACACTTCAGTATATCTGGTTCCATCTTTGGCCGAATGCATTTAAAAATGACCGGACAGCATTTAGTGAACAATCGCTTCATTTAGGAAAAAAAGATTTTTATTTTAGCAACGAAGACCAACACGGATATATAAACCGACTTGATTTTAAAGTAAATGGAATTACTGCAGTATGGAAAGATCATCCGCAATTTATTGATGTGATTCAATTGATATTACCTATATCACTTTTGCCGGGAAAGTCTATAACTATCACGACACCTTTTCATGAAAAAATTCCATACAATTTCTCAAGAGGCGGCCATAAAGATCACAGTTATCAAATTACACAGTGGTATCCCAAACCTGCAGTATATGACAGAACAGGATGGCATGAAATGCCCTACCTGGAACAAGGAGAATTTTATAGTGAGTTTGGAAATTATGAAGTGAATATTACGGTTCCTTCAACATTTGTTGTTGCTGCCACAGGACAGTTGGAGAATAAAGAAGAATTAAAATGGCTACTTGAAAAAAAAGATAATAAAGTTGCTGAAGCTAAATTACCTAAAACGCCACTGACCAAAAAAGATAGTAAAAACAGCCCTGTCCAAACGAAATCTTTTTCAACAAAATATCCGAAAAAGAAATTAGCAGTTGAAGAAAATATCCCCCCGGTTATAAATAAGCAGACCGAAAAAACAAAAACGCTTACATATCGACAGGAAAATGTCCATGACTTCGCATGGTTCGCTGATAGAAATTTCAATGTGTTGCATGATACCTTAAAAGTTTCTCCGGAAAAAGTATTAGATGTGTTTGCGTTTTATAAACCTGCATCAAAAGTGGTTTGGCGCAACAGCATACAAACTATTAAGAATACAATTATATCAAGAAGTAGATGGGTTGGCATTTATCCATATGAAACAGTAAGCGTGGTAGAAGCTTCTATGGGTCTTGATGGTGGAATGGAGTACCCTGGGATTGCATCTATTTCACCCATCGATGATGAAAAAACCTTAACCCAGGTTATAGAACATGAAGTCGGTCATAATTGGTTTTACGGTATTTTGGCAAGTAACGAAAGGAAATTTCCATGGATGGACGAAGGGATGAATACCTTCTACGATAATCGTTATGACTCATCATACCATCTTGAGAATTCAGAAAGTGCAAAAAAGAATTTTTTTGAAAAAAGAATTCCGGAAAACTATGAAGACCTGGCGTATCGTACACAAATCGCATCAAGGAAAGACCAACCTATTAATACCAATTCGGTAGATTTTTCTGAAACTAATTATGGAGTAATTGCCTATTACAAAACGGCATTATGGATGCAACAAGTTGAGCAATACCTGGGTAAGGAAACTTTTGATAAATGCATGCAGGCTTATTTCGAGCACTGGAAATTTAAACATCCTTCCCCTGAAGATTTTAAGAGAACGATCGAAATAGAAAGCGGCAGAAATGTTGATTCTCTTTTTCAATTATTATCCGCTAATGGAAATTTACATGAGCCTGTGAAAAAAAGTTTTAAAGTAGAATCTTTTTTCAATTTTAAAAATACAGATCAATATAATTATCTGTTCTTGTCACCCGCGATTGGTTATAACTACTACGACAAATTAATGTTGGGTGGCCTTATCCACAATTACACGTTGCCTGAACCTACATTTCATTATTTTCTTGCCGCCTTATATGGTACCGGAAGTAAAAAATTAAATGTCATCGGAAGAGTCGGTTATAATTTTATGAGTTATGGACTATTAAGAAAAACAGAACTTTCCTTTAGCGCCGAAAAATTTACAATGGATAAGTTTACAGATTCGGCCGGAGTTGGAAATTATATGGGATTTACAAAAATAGTTCCTTCCATAAAAATCACTTTTAGAAATAAATATGCGAACAGTAATATGAATAAGTGGGTCCAATGGAAAACTTATTTCATTACCGAGGAACAACTTTTATTTACCCGTGATACTGTCCAACAGCAAGATGTAATTACCTATCCCAAAATAAGCAGATATTTAAATCAACTTACCCTGGCCATAGAAAATAATCGTGCGCTTTATCCTTACTCTGCTCATATTGTTGGAGAGCAGGGTGAAAAATTTATAAGGCTGGGATTTACAGGAAATTATTATTTTAATTATCCAAAAGGTGGAGGTGTAGTTGCCCGTCTTTTTGCAGGCAAATTTATTTACCTGGGAGACAAAACTTCATTCAAGCAATTTGAAACTGATAGATATCACCTGAATATGACCGGGCCCAATGGCTATGAAGACTATACATACAGTAATTATTTTTTAGGCAGAAATGAATTTGAAAAGTTACCATCGCATCAGATCATGATCCGTGATGGAGGTTTTAAAGTACGCACCGATTTGCTTTCATCCAAAATAGGAAAAACGGATGATTGGCTGACTGCATTAAATTTAACTACTACCATTCCCTCCAAAATAAACCCGTTAAAGGCGCTTCCTCTGAAGATCGAACTTAAGGCTTTCTTAGATATCGGGACTTATGCTGATGCATGGAAAAATAATGCAGAAACAGGAAAGTTTATTTATGATGCGGGCCTTCAACTTTCTCTGGTAAAGCAAATTATCAATATATATGTGCCGGTTTTATATAGCAAGGTCTACAGCAATTATTATAAACAAACTATCGAAAAGAAAAAGCGGTTTTGGAATGCTATCTCCTTTAGCATAGACATTCAAAAATTTAAATTGAGAGATGTGTTAGGATTATCCGGACTTTAATTAAGAAGTGGTAATGATCAAATATTTTTTACATAATAAAATAGATCTTGTAAAGTGGGATAGCTGCATCGACCAATCTTTAAATGGAATTGTATATGCCAAAAGTTATTATTTAAATAACATGAGCCCGGACTGGAATGCATTAATACTAGGCGATTACGAAGCAGTGATGCCGGTAACGTGGAGAAAAAAGTGGCAAATAAAATATTTAGCTCAACCGGCTTTTACGCAACAGTTAGGTATCTTTTACAAAAAAGAAATTTCTCTTTCCTCTCTTCAAATATTTTTAGAGGAATTAAAAAATAGATTTGCGTTTAGTGATATTAACCTTAATTACGGTAATAGTCTTTTTGAGGACTTGCCCAAAAGATGCAACCTGGTTCTTGATCTTAATGCATCTTTTGATGAAATAAAAAAAGATTTTAGAAAAGATCTTATTACACGCGCGGTAAAGAATAAGCTGGAGTATAATATTTCTGATGAATATAAATTGGCCATTAAATTTTTTAAGGAGAATTATACTGAAATAAAAGGCGTGCGACCTGAGGACTACACGCAGCTTGGTAAACTCTGTAAACTATTATTTCAACAAAATTTATTAATGGTTCCGGTTGTAAAAAATGCAGAAGGGCATTTACTCTCGATTGCCTTGATGGTAAAGGATGAGAAAAGGATCTATTATATTCTTGGTGCATCCTCTGCAAAAGGAAAGCTTGTTGATGCAAATGCTTTTTTGCTCTACGAAACGATCAGGCGATTTAGTACCACGAAATTGCTTTTTGATTTTGAAGGATCTGATATGCCTCAAATAAAATCCTTCTTTAAAAAGTTTAATCCTGTAGAACAGCCTTACCCTGTCTTCATATATAATAATCTTCCCGCTTCTTATAAATTGATTAAAAATCTCAAGGAAAGATTTTCCAAATAACAGTAAATTATTTAGACCGCTGTTCTATTATATATTCTGCTAATTTTAAATCCAGGGGAGTTGTGATCTTAAAATTAAATTCCTCCCCTTCCACTAAATGAACTTTTACACCGTAAGCCTCAACTACGCCTGCATCATCCGTAAACTGACTTTTATGATCAATTTTATATGCAGGAATTAATATTTTACTATGAAATGTTTGTGGGGTTTGTATCAATCTCACTACATCACGGCTAATACTTTTATTCTCATTCTTTTTAATAATCCGAAGACTGTCTTTACACTCCACAGCAGGAATTGCTGTACTATATTCAATAGCCCTTTCATAACATGTGCGTATAAGCGAAGTCGTGATTAAACATCGTACCCCATCATGAACAAAAATGATTTGCTCACCTTTAATTAATCCAAGTCCGTTTTTTACGGAATGAAATCGTGTGGCGCCACCCGGGCAAATAGTTATTCTCGATTTATCAAAAAATCCATCAATAATTTCCTGCCCTTTGGCAATATGTTCTGGAGGCAAAACCAAAATAACTTTTAGATCATCATAGCTTTTAAGAAAAGCATCAATAGTATAAAATAAAAGTGGCTTATTATTGATTAGCAAAAATTGCTTGGGCACGTCACTCTTCATTCGGCTGCCGGTTCCGGCTGCTACGATCAATGCAACTTTTCGCATAGCAATATTTTAAAATGATTTGTAAAAATTGTATTTCAAAGATAATTTTAATAAAGTAATACCCGAACAATTAGGCTCAATTAGTAAATTGCATAATGCGATCTTTTTCCCTACTATCTCTTTTGTTTATTTTTACCATTTTATCGTGTTCCAATAAAAAGGAGCCAACCAGATTACAACAGGTGATGGCACTTCAGAATATGAGTGAGCTGGCTACAGCAGAATATGTTGTTACCAAAATAATAAAAGCGAATGATGATAATACCTGGTATAAACCGGGCGACCGAAAAATATTAATGACTTGTAAAGCATCATTAGTTGCCGGTATTGATCTTTCAAAACTCACAGAACAGCAAATTAAGATTAACGGAGATCAAATTTCTGTTACCTTGCCAAAGGCGCATCTTTTATATATAAATATTAAACCTGAAGATTTAAAAACCGTATACCAGCAGGTTTCATTGTTCAGGGATCAATTTTCATCAGAAGAGAAAAATAAGCTTGCCACGCAGGCACAACAACAAATTACAGCTGCTGTTGATTCTATGGGTATTCTCAATTCTGCAGAAACAAATGCAACAATATTTATTAATAATTTTTTACAGAAACTAGGTTATAAAAATATTCAAATCAATTTTTCCGCTCATTTAAATTCTCTTCAATAAATGAGGAACTTATTAAAAAAATATATTTGGATTGTAGCCGGAATCCTGCTCATTGTTTTTCTGATTTCCAGAATATCATGGTTTCCCTCTATTAAAAACTTATTCAAAAGCCAGCCTGTTGTAATAGATGCCACACCGATAGTGATACAGGAAATTAAAACCCTGGCAAGTTTGATAACTATAACTTACTCCAACGAGATTGTAATGGATACAGTCCAGGTAGGAAATGGCCTTCCTTCTTTACTACCGCTAAACATAGGAACCACCATACTTCCATCCGTTAATAAATTAGTGATAATAGGCCGGGGGAAAGTTATTGCAGGTACAGATCTGAGTAAGATGCAGGGAGATGATGTAATTGTTTCGGGAGATTCTGTACACGTAGCAGTGCCACACGCGAATATATTGCAAACCATTTTAAACCCATCTGACTTTGAAACTTTTATTGAAGATGGCAAATGGAATGACGAAGCAGTTACAGCTTTAAAAATTAAGATCAGGAATAACATCAATGAACAAGCAATACAACAGGGTATTCCTGAAAAAGCCGACGCCCGGTGTAAGTTAATTTTAGAAAATTATTTAATGAATACTGGTTTCAAAAAAGTCACTATCTCTTTTTTATAATATTTTCTATCAACAGAATTCATAAATAGTTAGGGACTCATAAGCTATATTATTTGATTATAGAGTTTAGCTACCATAAATCGCTATAGTATTCTCTCCCTCACTACTTTTTACGCCGCGATACATACCAGCGCTGTTAAAAATCAAAGCAGCATTGCCTTTTGCGTCCATGCCAATCAATCCTCCATCACCATTCAGCGCAACCAGTTTCTTCAATACTACTTCTTCACAGGCTTGCTGAAGGCTCATATTTTTATATTCCATAAGGCAGCTAACATCATAAGCTGCTACCGCTTTAATAAAAATTTCTCCATGACCTGTGCATGAAATAGCACAGGTTTTATTGTTCGCATAAGTACCTACACCAATCATAGGGCTGTCGCCAATGCGGCCAAAACGTTTATTAGTCATGCCACCTGTAGAAGTACCGGCGGCTAAATTGCCTTCGCTGTCACATGCTACAGCACCCACTGTTCCGAATTTTTTATCCTTCATTAAACCAACCAGTTTATCAGCTTTATGATCAAGCTGGTAGAGATCGCTATCTCTTATTTCGCGCCATTGATCGTAGCGATATTGAGAAAAGAAATATTCATCAGGCTCTAATTTAATGCCTTGCTTGATAGCAAAATCGTTAGCGCCTTTCCCACTCAGAAACACATGCCCGCTATGCAACATTACTTCTTCAGCTAACTCTATAGGGTTACGTATATTTCTAACACCGGCAATAGCACCCGCATTCAGATTGCTTCCGTCCATAATTGCAGCGTCCAATTCATTGACACCTTTTTTTGTAAAGACTGCACCTTTCCCTGCATTGAACAATGCATTATCCTCCATCATTACTATTGCAGCTTTTACTGCATTTAATGCGCAACCTCCTTCTTCAAGCACTGCATAGCCCGCGTTAAGAGCTTCCTGCAATGCTTCCCGATAGGCCTCTTCCAATTCATTGGTCATATCCTCTTTGATAATGGTACCTGCGCCGCCATGAATTGCGATTGAAAATTTTTGCATGAAAAATAAATTTGATCAAAAATAAATCATGAATAAATATTTCTATTAATTATTTGTTTACAATACGTTTATTTCTTGGAAAACACACCAAGAAATTTTATTCTATACCATGTAGAAAAAATAATTAATGCCTCATCTACTTGACAACAACCTTTTACATTCCGTAAATAATTTTGTTGAGTCTATGGCTACTGTTCCCACTTCTTCACAAACTATACCACCTGCAATATTTGCGATTGATGCAGCAAGGTGCATATCCCGGTTGGCTGCATACACCAGGGAAGCGACCGCAATTACTGTATCGCCTGCACCGCTTACATCTGCAATATTCCTTAGATGTGATGGGATTAGTTTGCCGTCATCTTCTTTTTTATAAAAAACTCCTTTTTCAGAAAGTGTAATTAGTGAAACAGTATGATTTAGACGCTCATGAAGTTTAGCATGGATTTTATGTAACTGATTCTCGGCTATTTCCCCGGGAATAATATTGAGGCTCGTAAATACTTCATGCAGATTAGGCTTAAAAAGAGTCACATTTTTATACTCAAAGAAATTTTTTCTTTTAGGATCTACAGTTACTATAATTTCTTTTTCATTACAATAAGAGATGATTTCCTTAATAGTATGCGCTGTAAGGATGCCCTTATTGTAATCTTCTAAAATAATTACATCAGGTTTTTTGGTATCTACATATTTTTTTATTGTATCAATTAAGCGCTCAGCATCATTCTCATCTAAATCATTAGTTTGCTCAGCATCCAGGCGCATCATATGCTGATTACGGCTTATTATCCTAATCTTATTGGTAGTGATTCTTTTTTTACTTTCAAGAATGAAGGACGTATCAATATTTTTTTGTTGTATTAATTTCTTTAATTCTACGCCATCATCATCAGCACCTACAACAGTTATAAGTGATACTTCAGCTCCAAGATGCTGGGCATTAAGGGCAACGTTGCCTGCACCTCCGACACGTAATTCTTTTTTGGAAACTGCAACAACAGGTACCGGAGCCTCCGGCGAAATTCTTTCTACCTCACCCCACCAATAAGTATCCAGCATCACATCACCGATTACTGCCACCTTTAACTTCGTAAGATCATTAAACAATTTCTCCAGTCCGTCATTCATTATTCAAATTATTTTATCGGCATTTTTTTTGGCCTCACGATGTAATATATAGGAATACCCAACAGGGCGATAATAAGGCCCGGCCAGGTAAATTGCGGTTTATAATTTATTAGCAATACACAAAATGTAATACCCATTAAGATATAAAGCGCCGGTAGAAATGGATATCCAAACGCTTTGTATGGCCTTTCAGCATCAGGACGTTTTTTTCTTAAAATAAATATTCCTAAAATAGTGAGCACATAAAATATTACTACCACAAAAGAGATCATATCTAACAGATCGCCATAACGACCGCTAAGACATAAGAGGGCTGCTACAATACATTGCGTCCATAGCGCCCACTCAGGTACAGAATGTTTATTTAATGTGGCTGCCTTTTTGAAAAACAAACCATCTTTACCCATGCTGTAATATACACGCGCACCTGCGAGGATGAGTCCATTGTTACATCCAAAAGTTGAAATCATGATCATAATCGCAATTACATAAGTACCTGCATTTCCAAAAATAGAATTTGCAGCGGCAACAGCTACCCTATCCTGTGGTGCAGTTGCAATATCATGCAAAGGTAAAACCGCCAGGTACATAAGATTAGCACACACATAAATTATCGTAACGATAAGCGTTCCCAAAAAAAGGCTGAGACCAATGTTTCGTTTAGGATTTTGAATCTCACCCGCGATAAAGGTTACATTATTCCATGCATCGCTACTAAAAATTGAACCAACCATACTTGCAGCAACTGCGCCCAATGCTGCGGCACCAATTAAGGCTTCTACATTTCCCACACCTGATAATTTTTTCATATCAAAAGGTGTGATCCAGTTTGCTTGCCATACATCAGGTTTAAAGAAAATAAACCCGGCTATGATCAAACCAAGTAAGGAAAGAATTTTGGTAGTTGTAAAAATATTTTGAATCCATTTACCTCCTTTTACACCTTTTGTATTTGTCCACGTAAGAAATATGATTAACACAATGGACATAAGTTGAGCCGCACTTATAGTAAAATTGGATGCAATACCTGCAGAATTGGAACCTAAATCTATTTTGAATAAATAATTGTTTTCACTTAATGCCGGAACCAGGTACGCCGCGAATTTTGCAAAGGCGACACCAACAGCTGCAATAGTCCCTGTTTGTATTACAGCAAAAAAGCTCCAGCCATATACAAAACCTGTCAGCGGATTATAAGCTTCCTTTAAGTAAACATATTGACCTCCTGCACGCGGAAACATAGCGCTTAATTCACCGTAACTCATCGCAGCAATAAGCGTCATAAAACCAGTCAGTAGCCAAACCACTATGAGCCAACCTGCACTGCCTACGTTGCGCATGATATCAGCACTTACAATAAAGATTCCTGAACCGATCATGGAGCCTGCTACAATCATAGTGGCATCAAACAATCGAAGTGTAGGTTTAAAATGTGTGGCTTGCTCGCTCATAAAAAATCCCGTTTATTTTTAACGGGACTGAAGATATAGCATGGCTACTTAAAAGAGAAATTATTTTTTGTTTTGATTGTATATATCATTTAGCCCTGTAATTACATCAGGCGTAATATTTAAGGTGGAATCTTTATAAAACATAAAGCCTGGTTCATAAGAAAAAATATAGGAATATTTTCCATCCTTATTATACACTTTTAAAAAATTCTGAATTCTTTGAAGGACATCATCTTTCATTTTAGAATTATAATTATAAAGATCATTGTCAATGGACTGTTTCTTGTTTTGAAGTTCCTGTTGCATTTTATTTATTTCCTGCATTGCAGTTTCCTGCTCTTGCTGGTTCATGCCCGCGGCTTTTTGTTGCAGTTGCATAGCGCGGCTCTGGTATTTTTTCTGTAGCCCTGTAATCTCATCATTTGCTGAAGCTTGCTTTTTTTCAAAATCAGCCTTTATCTTTTTATAATAAACATAGTTACTCTGCAGAGAGTCGAGATCTATGTAGGCAACTTTTGATTTTTCAGGTGAATTAACTGAGGTAACAACAGACGACTCTTTTACTTTACTTTTATTTCCAAATTGTAGAAAATATAAATAGCCTACCAGGCAAATAAGAATTATATTAATGACCAGTAAAGCATTTTTCATTATTATCTATGTTTTTGCGGCAAGATAAAAAAACCATATTTATTGCAATTTTTACTCACTTGTTTTAAGAAACAGTTAACAGCAGGCACATATTTTGTTATAGGTGATAAAAACAGGATGTAAACAAATAACTTAATTCGATATTATTTTCCATATAAAAAAATTGTAACCTTTCCTAATACAAAACACTCTAAACCATATACACAAGGAATTTCGTAAATGTCAACATAAATCAATTAATAATTAAACCAACTAAAAAATGAAACAGATTTTAAGCCTTACAAAAATGAGTTTATTTTTATTCTCAGGTATTTTTTTGCTAAACAGTTGTAATTCAAATACTGACACTAAAACGTCAACAACTGATTCAACTATGGCCACTACAGCGCCTGCAGATGTAACTACAACACCTGATTCTGCAACTGCCACTACTGCAAAATTAACAGATCCTGAAATTGCTTCTGTAGCTGTTACAGCAGACCAAATTGATATTGATTATGCAAAGATTGCTAAATCAAAATCAAAGAATGCTGATGTTTTAAAATTTGCTACAAATATGGCAAAGGATCACCAGTCAGTTAATGATCAGGCAATCGCACTTGCTAAAAAATTGAACGTAACACCAATGGATAATCCTACAACTCAATCTCTTCTTAGTGGAGCTGCAACTACAAAGGAAATGCTGAATTCCAAAACAGGAGCAGATTTCGACAAAGCTTACATTGATAATGAAGTAGCTTACCATGAGGCAGCAATAGGCCTGGTAGAAGGAACATTAATTCCTGATGCAAGTAACGCAGAGCTTAAAAGCTTGCTTCAAAAAGCACTTCCAATTTTCAAGCAACATCTTGAACATGCTAAAATGGTTCAAAAAGAAATTACAAAATGACATTAAAATTTAAATGGCGGGAGAAATTAGTTTTGATACTATTTATAGCTTCATATGGGCTAACAAGTTGCAATGAAACATCTACTAAAAGTGTTTCAAAGGAAAGAAGTGAGCGTTCACATGTAGATACAGTAATATTAAAGCAAATGCAATTTTCTCCCGCCACTTTGAATGTCTCTAAGGGTGATACTGTTGTATGGATTAACCAGGACCTGGTTGATCATGATATAACATCAAATACAAGCAAATTATTTTATTCTGACACGTTGAAAGTGGGAAATTCATGGAAGCATGTGATTACTGATTCAGCATCGTATCATTGCTCTATTCATCCATCCATGATTGGAAAGATTACTTTAAAATAATTCCGGATTTAAATATAAAATTTTAGATAAAGGGTGTATTTCGCGTACTAATTGTACATGAAATACGCCCTTTATTTTTTAAAAAAAATGATTACTTTAATATTTGTATCTTAGTCAGCAAGGGATTAATAATTTAATACTTCGCCCATGCTGGAAAGACAATCAGAACAACTAACAGATATAGAAATTATTCATAAGGTGCTTAATGGAGAAACTAATGCATTTGAAGATATTATTAAGAGATATGATGCATTTCTATATAAAATTGGCCGGGGATATCGATATAACCATGAGGATACTCAAGACCTGATGCAGGAAACTTATATCAATATATTTAAAAATCTTGCAAAATTTGAAAACAGGTCCACGTTCAAAACATGGATTACGAGGATACTATTGAATCTGTGTTATCAGAAAAAACGAAAGCCTTCTTTTAATAATGAGGAATTGACTTTATCAATAAATACCGACAGATCAGATAGCATGAAAGCTTTTTCACATACTGTTGAAAAAATTGCAGAAAACAAAGAGTTGGGAAAAGTAATAGAAGATTCAGTGAATGGGATACCGGAAGCATACCGCATGGTTTTTATTCTTCGGGAAGTTAATGGAATGACCATCGCTGAGACAGCATCTGCTCTATCACTCACAGAAAGTAATGTAAAAGTGAGATTAAACAGAGCCAAAGCAATGTTGAAAAATGTAATTACTAAAAGTTATAACGCGACCGACATTTTTGAATTTAATCTTATTTATTGTGATGCAATGATAATAAGGGTTATGCTAAAAATAAGGGAAATAAAAGCAGAAAGTGCACTTGATTAAACGTGAGTAAACGAGTTAGCAAGCTTAAAAATCTTTATCTCTACTTCCACTATATAATTCATATTCCAGCAGTCTGCATTCAATTTTACCGTTATAAAATTCTAATCTTCTATTAGGTTTTAATCCAATTTTTTTTGCAAGGCTTAGGTTTCCGGTGAAAATATATCCGGTATAGCCTTTACATTTTTTTTTCATGAAATCTCCCATTTCCCGGTAAATCTCCTGTAATTCAGGTTCAATACCGAGCCTATCTCCATATTCAGGATTGAAAAATATTACTCCCTCTTGTGGCCCGGGCACTTCAATTTCTCTAAAATCATTATGGTCAAATTTTATAATTTCGGCTACTCCTGCCGCACCTGCATTTATTTTAGTAATGTTAATCGCATCTTCACTTATATCGTTTGCGAGAATAAATAGTTCGGTTGGCGAAATAATCTGTGCTGATAATTGTCGCTTTATATTTTCATAAAATATTTCTTCATAACCCAGAATGTGCATAAATGCATAGTTTTCCCGGAAAAGTCCCGGTCTTCTGTTGGTTGCCATCAGAGCTGCCTCAATAGCCAATGTGCCCGAGCCACACATGGGATTTATAAAAGATGATTTCTTGTTCCAGTTAGTAGCGAGCAAAGTAGCAGCAGCTAAAGATTCCATCATAGGTGCACTGCCAGGAATTTTTCTATAGCCATGCTTTGATAATGTTTCACCAGAGGTATCTAAAAAAATTTCAGCCTCATCATCCTTCCAATATAAATTGATCACGGTGTTACTAACTTCAGATCCCGAATCGGGGCGTTTATTTTTTACCTTTATGAAACGATCAGCAATGGCATCTTTTACTTTCACGTTTGCATATAGAGAATTGGTAATAGTTTCATTTTGAACATTACTAATTACAGAAAAATATCCATTATCATCAATTATATTCTCCCATTGAATATCGTTAAAAATTACATTGTAAAGTTGTGCCGCATCACGGCATTCAAATGATTTTAGGGAAAACAAAACGCGATTAGCGCATCTTAAATTAAGATTGAGTTGGATACAATCATTGAGGGTGCCGGATATTTTCACCCCCGTTTGAAAGAAGGAAATTATTTTAAAACCCAACTCATCAATTTCTTTTTGTAAAAACGGGGCAATGCCTTTACTGCAGGTGACAATTATTCTACCGGACTTATTAAAAGAGTGCATGCTGCAAACTTACCAATTAGAAAATTGTAAATTTTATCATTAAATACCTGCAAGTCTTAACCGGCTAAGTACATGATGGGTATTTCTAATAATAGCCTTGTTGAAACTTTTTTCCCTAACCATTGGCACTACCCTAGCACTTTCAGGTACAATGTGAACGCACTCCATGAGATAATTAATAATGCTCACATCATTGATTCGGGCTATCCTGCATGCCTTTTGAAAATCAACATGCATCGCGTAGCTGTCTAAGACCTCTGGCATGCCGGTTAATTCCGGGAAACGGGTCTTCTTTTTTACAAAAAAATAAGTGCGGTTATTAATCTCCCTTGTGTAAGCTTCGTAAATGTTTTCCATGATTCCAAGTTTTAAAAGTGAGCGGCAGCATTCATTTTTTGTGTAAGACTTAATTACTTACAATAAATTTGATGCCACAATTACGCGGAACTCATAGGAAGGAGGAAAAGTGGAAAAACTCATTTCTTAAACGACTGGCGTTGAGAAAATTACCCACTGGTGTGGTTCATTAGAATAATGGAAAAAAGTTTTGGAAAATCAGCGGGATAGCGGGTTATAGAGATTGTGATTGTAAAACTAAGTATTGCAACTCACACTTGCAAGTAGAAAGAATAATTAGTTATTCACAACGTACTTTTACGACTTAGATATACGTAGTTATTACTTACCTCTAAAAATAATTTTTTGAGTAAATACATCAGAGGTTTGTTGATCTTCAAATTTTAATAAATAAAAACCAGCAGCCATATTTTTAGTTCGCAGAATTTGAAGTTGTGCACCTGTCACATTTTTAAATTTGTATTGTGCAACCACCTGGTTGGTAACATTCAATAAGGTGATCTTATATGAATGTTCGTTGGACTTATTAAATTCAACGTTTATCACTTCATCGGCAGGATTAGGATAAATATTTACTATTGAAGTAGCAATTCTTTTAAGAAGAATTATATTACTGTAAAGGAAAGTGTGATCATTTTTTACCAATTTTAGACGGTAAAAAGATTGATCTGAAAAGTTTTTATCTAAGTATCTATATACTGCATTTGGTTCTGTCCTGGACTCAAATGATGCTATTAGATTAAATTGATTATCCATTTTTCTTTCAAGAATTATTTTCGATAATTCTCCGGGATTTGCAATCGTCCAGGTAAGTTCATTTTCATCTGAAAATTTACGACCTGAAAATTCTAAGATCATGACCGGAAGTACAGGATAACAGTCACCAGTCAAATGAAAATAATATGTTCGGTTAATGCATCCATTATTTACAGATAGATGGCATACATACCACGCTGTATCAGTTACTTTAACTGAAGGCACAAAGTAGCTGAACCCAGTTGCAAGGAAAATGCTATCGGTAGCATTTATACTGGTTTTACGATACCAAGAATAAGTGGAATTAAAAATTGTATCTACAGTAAGTAAAGTGGGGTGTCCAAAACAATTTAAATTTACTTTAATCCCATTAAGCGAAAGCGGGAGTATACTTGCATCTCCTAATGTGGCATTTCCACAAGCATCTAATGCACGCAAGCGTATTAATGAATAATTAAACCCGTTATTAATATTAAAAATTGGGCTGGCCTGTGGTCCCGCAATTATACTGGGAACAGCAGGAGTGCTACCTATTATTTCATAAGTGAATGGACCAACACCATCAGTTACTACCGCACCTATACTAAAGCCATTTACATCACATTGGTATGCAGATGATCTGCTAAGATTAGGATACTGATATGGAAATACGGTAACTGTGTCATAAAATAAAACATTACACCCATCATTGGCTCTAAAACTTATAATATAAACTCCTGGCGACTGATCATTAAAAGAATATTGAGATCCTGATATATTATCAGGAGTTATTGAAGGTAAATAACCAATTCCATCTTTAGAAATAATGGCTACAGTGATGGTACCCATGTTGGATGTTGAAGTTGCTTGTATATCTGAGGATCCATTTGCAGACGCACCTCCAGGGCATTTATTTACCAGGTTAATAGAATGATTTAAAAAACCGATAATTGATAACACTGAAACGCTATCACGATTGCCACATTTATCGACTGCAACTACTTTATAAAACCCTGGCCCCATATCCTTCAGGTTATCAACATATGCAGGACTGCTGTTGAATATAGTATCCGCTACAAGTACAAATGCTGTATCATAAACTTTTACATTAACAGGGAAAGTCCCCGTAAGATTAATTTTTAGTTTGGTTTTCCCATAAGTACATGATTTAAGTGCACTGGAACTAATACTAAAAGGTGTTGGAGAAGCGGAAAAGCAAACTTTAATAATGGTATCGTAGCAAGTGTTTTTTATAGAGATACAATAAGACCCATATGTAAGGTTAGTAAATGTTCCGGTGGAATTGCAATTAAGTGTGTCACCAAGAAGATTAATCAGACAGTATTCCGGGTTGGTTAAATTTAGTTGACCGGATATTTTTGCAGTAAAGGTGCTACATGTTTTATTGTTGATAATAGGCGAAGCATTTACAAAAGGAATTGGCGGAGAAGCGCTGAAACAATTTATTACCGTTGTATCTGGGCAACCATTTCGTGTTTTTATACAGTAATTGCCATAACTAAGATTATTGAAAATGCCACTACTATCACAGGCAATCAGCGTATTCACACTATCATAAAGACAATAAAGAGCGCTTACAAATGTTGCGCTACTTGCAGAAACCGTAAATGAATTACAAGTCTTATTGAGAATATTCAATACAATATCATTATTAATTGTAGGCGGATTTACTGTAAAGCATCTACGGAAAATAGTATCTAAACACGCATCGTGAATAGTAACGCAATAACTGCCCAGTAAAATACTGTCAAATTTCCCGGTATTGTTACATGCAATTACTACCCCATTGGTATCATAAAGACAATATGTGGGAAAAGTAAGGCTGTCACCTCCAAGTAATAAACCAAAATTTATACAATTGATATATGCTGGTAAAATTATAGAATCCACTTTTGGTTCTGGTTTTCTTACAGAAAAGCACCTGGTAATTGTTGTATCGATGCAACCATCTTTCATTAAAATACAATAGTCACCATAAGGGAGCCCGGTAAAAATCCCCGTGCTGTTGCTGTTGATATACATATAACTTCCATTCACTAATATGTACTGAGGCGTTGTAACTCCACTTTGGCCGGTAATCGCTACATCAAAATAATTGCAGGTTTTATTGGTAACTAATACATTAGCATCAATTGAGACCGGCGACCGCCGGGCATCGAAGCACCGTGTTATTATAGTATCAGTACATTCATCATGTGCTTTAATGCAATAATTACCATATGCCAGATTATCAAATATTCCAGTGGAATTACAGGAAATCAAAACATCATTGACATCATAAAGACAAAATTGCGGATTAAAAAAATTTGTGACTCCAGTAACCGAAGCTGTAAAATCCACACAGGTCTTTTTTGACAATACTACCAATGTGCCAACAGAAGGGACCAGCAAAAGAGGAACAGATACTTTTTTGATAATTCCACAATCATCTTTTACCAATACTTCTATTGAACTAAGGCCTGATGCACCAAATCTAAAATTCGGAGTTAACGACCAGGTTGTATCGCCGGCTACTGTAATAACTGCGTATTGCAGACCCGGAATTCCACCAACTGTGCTTATATTCCCTTTACTATCTATCACTTTAATGAAGCCACTGGCAGAATCACAAGAGAATTTATTAAAATTATAGGAATCTATAAACCATGAATAATCATTTATAGTTAGGGTGCGTGTCTGTATCCCGCCACAGGAATCTGTAAGCCTTATTGAATATGTTCCGGCTATTAATCCAGTAAAAAGGCCAGTGTTATTTATACTTCCGACTCCCATTGGTGAGGGAGCAACAATTGAATATTGAAATGGCGACCTACCATTAACGAGTCCGGTTGTAATTATTGAGCCATTACTACCATGATCACATGTTACATCTGTCTTTTCTAATGTAAACCGAGGATCTATGTAGCTACCGGGTATTAAAACTGCAGGTACAGTAAGTGAACAATTACTTATAACATCAATAATTACAATCGAATAACTGCCTGCCGAAAGACCGGTTATTGAATCGGTAGAAGTAAAATTTGTATTAACCGGCCCACTCGCTTTGTATTTATAACTGCCTGATCCTCCAGTTGCTGCGATCTTAATAGCTCCTGTAGCAGCACATCTTGATTCATAAGTAGTAAAAGTCGCATTTAGCAAAGCACAGTTTTGCGCATACAAAAAATTATATTGAGCAGAAAAGTAAAAGAGTAATGATAAAATGTAAAGTCTTTTCATAGGAGAGGATTTTATTTCAAAATCTTAGGAAAAATCCATCGCTTATAATAACGTTAGATCTTATCTGATATTTGATAATCAATAAAAAAATATATAGTGGCATCTGGCTTAAATATTATAATTATCCCATTGAAAAAATATTTATGATAAACATTGGAATATTTAATGGGTATACTATTGCCTGTTTTTAAATTTATCCTCCTATTTTTACACACAAAATTTCAGTTTTATAAATGAAAACAGCACTTGTTACAGGCATTACAGGCCAGGATGGCGCCTACCTCGCGGACTTACTTTTAAAAAAGGGGTATATGGTCCATGGATTAAAAAGACGCTCTTCCTTAATTAATACACATCGTATCGATCATATTTATATGGATCCTCATGAGGATCATGTAAATTTTAAGTTACACTACGGAGACATGACGGATAGCACAAACATAATTCGCGTGGTTCAGGAAACTCAGCCTGATGAGATTTATAATTTGGGAGCTATGAGTCATGTAAAAGTAAGTTTTGATACGCCTGAATACACAGCAAATGCAGATGGGATCGGGACATTGCGCCTATTAGAGGCCATTAGAATATTAAAACTTGAAAGTAAAACTAAATTTTACCAGGCTTCCACATCAGAAATGTATGGACTCGTGCAGGAAGTGCCTCAAAGTGAGAAAACACCATTTTATCCCCGTAGCCCCTATGGTGTAGCCAAGTTATTTGCATATTGGACTGTTGTAAACTATCGTGAAGCTTATAATATTTTCGCAAGCAATGGCATCCTTTTTAATCACGAAAGCCCTAAGCGGGGAGAAACTTTTGTAACTAGAAAAATTACGCGCGCTGTCGCTGCGATTGCACAGGGTGTTCAGGATACTTTATACCTCGGCAACCTCGATGCACAGCGGGATTGGGGTCATGCGAAAGATTACGTTGAAGCCATGTGGCTTATTCTACAACAGGAGGAGGCAGAAGATTTCGTAATAGCCACAGGCACAACAACCACGGTGAGAGAATTTGCCAGGTTGGCCTTTGCTGAAATAGGCGTAGAGTTAGAGTTTACAGGTAAGGATGATAAAGAAAAAGGTAATATTAGCTCATGCAATAATCCGTTATACCAGTTGCCGGTAGGCAAAGAAGTTATTGCTATTGATGCGGGTTATTACAGGCCTACAGAGGTAGACTTGTTAATTGGCGATGCGAGAAAGGCAAACGAAAAATTAGGCTGGGTGCCCAAACACACTCTTAATCAATTAATAAAAGAAATGGTTGCCAGTGATCTTGAAACTTATCGCAGGAATACAGAGAAATAATATTTTATCTAAATATTCTTTTAGCGCTTCAGGGAAATAAGCAATTCAGAACACCAACATCGGAGTCATTCATTAATAAAAGCAAAAGTATCGGGGAGCGGACTTGAACCGCCGACCTTCGGGTTATGAATCCGATGCT
>JBDTXP010000010.1:0-25411 GCA_040006135.1 Ginsengibacter sp.
GGATGTTTGCTATCCAGGTCAGCCAAAAAATCTTTATATTTTTCCTCAGTAAAATCCTTATTGAATTGTTCTCTCAAAGCAGGTATCATAAAAAATGTCTTTAATGATTAACGGGATAATGGAAGTTACCTACGCTTAACTAATCTGCCAAAAAACAAGCATGAACAAAATAAATTTGTAAACAACCATGATGAAAATAAAATAGCATACAAGAAATTCAAAGGATAATAATATTGCCTGCCATAATTTAAGACTATAAAATCTTTTAGCTGCAATGGCAGTATATGTTGATACCGCTAAATACATCAAAATGCCGGTCATCGAATCAGTAACGCTCAAATAACTACCGAAAAATAGTTTATAAAAAAATTCAATAACAACTAGAATTAAGGGGAATAATAGAAATCCCCAGAGCAAGAAAATAATGTTAATCTCTGTTGCAAAAATGAAGTGGTCAAAAAATAAGCGATTCTTACTGAACAAAAATAGTTTTAGAAAAAGGGCTGAAACGGGTAGTAAAAGAAACAATAAGAATTTAGAAACTTTTTCACCTTTTGCTTGAAACTTAACAGAAATTTGATCAAAATTAAGTCCTGAAATCTTTTCAAGATTATGAATTTTTTCAGTAGCAAAATTACCATAACCTGGGTTGCTCATATGGTAATAAAGTTTTTGATTCAAGCCTTCAAATACTGGAAACAATAGATAAATTACTACAAGCAATAAAAAAAAAGAGACAGGCTTGAAATATTTTTTTCGTAAACCATTGCAATAATCTTCCGAAAGTTTGCCAGGCTGTGTAAATAATACCCGCAAAGTATTGAAAATCGTTCCTTCAAAATGTGTGATAAAATGAGTAACCTCACTTATCAAATTCCAAACTTTTTTATCCTTGCGGGAATAAACTTTTTCGCCACAAATATTGCAAAAACGTCCAGTGAATTTATTGCCACAGTTTTTGCAGGTATTAATGGTATCCAACTTCTCTTCATCCATACGAAAATAAAGTTAATTGAAATTTAATATCAAATATTAAAAAGGCAAGGCAGTAGGTTATTTATATCTATTTTTCAGAGAAAAATCAGGAATATTAAAATGTAAATTTTAATCCCTATGGGACCATCACCGGACTTAGATCCTTTAAAGCGATCTTTAAAAAATTAGGTATAACATGCGATTGCGTCCAGGCTATTTTATCAGGATCATTTAACCTGTCAATCATTCTTTGCCATTTAGCTAACCCATGATTTTCAATTACATTATTTTTTTTATCTTCTTGCTGCAAATAAAGACTCATACCAATCGCGTCAGCTTCAGGATGAAACTGGCTTCCAATGATGTAATCTGAGAATCGCACACCCATGATTGCCCGTTCATAAGGAACATGTGCCCTTTCTTTTTCAATACATAATATTTCTGCGCCCAATTCTTCTAATTTATCATGATCAGGTTGAACGACCTGGTAATCGCGGCTATCTACTGCAAAAAATGGATCATTTAATCCTTCAAAAACAGGTTCTCGTTTTCCGGCTTGTGTAAGATGTATAGGAAATATTCCAAATGAAGTTGAATGTCGTTTATTGAGAAAGCCTATACCGTAATGCCGGCACACCAATTGAAAAGAATGGCATATTAAATAAACATGTTTTTTCTGTATACAAGAAGGATTATTATTCCACTCTTCCATACTTTTAAACCATTCAAAAAACTGATTATCCCACGCGAGCCCTTCACTTTCTATTGGGCTGCCAGGACCGCCACTACTTATATATGCATCAAAATCATTCCCAGGTAATTCATTTTTTAGCCTCACATCAAACTCCTTAAGTCGAATGTTTATTTCATTCTTCTCGCCAAATTCACGGATAATCTCTCTAAGACCCCGCATGCCCTGGTTTTCGAATCCTTCATACAAATCTAATATGGCAATTGAAAAAGTATCTTTTCCATTGAAATTCATTGTACAAATATAAACAATGTTAGAAAAAAAATAGGAAAATGAACTCAGACAACAAGTGCTAGCAGTGTAATATTTAATAGTTGACAGGTCATAGGCGGTTCCCCTATCTTTTAAATTCCTTGCATAAAATAAACGTTCTTTGCAAACACTCAAATAATCCTACAGCATTAATTAAATTTTTATGGCATCATATACCGTGGCCATCACTGGCAGACCCAATGTGGGAAAAAGTACTTTTTTTAACAGGCTACTAGAAAAGCGCAAAGCGATCGTTGATGATTTTAGTGGCGTAACCCGAGACAGGCAATACGGAGTAGCAGAATGGGCAGGTAAACAATTTAATGTAGTGGACACAGGTGGCTTTGTGGCTAACAGTAATGATGTATTTGAAAAAGAAATACGCAAACAAGTACACCTTGCAGTGGAAGAGGCTAATGCAATTATATTTATGGTGGATGTCACATCAGGAATTACCAGCCTTGATGAGGAAATGTCAGACGTATTGCGCCGAAGCACAAAACCTGTATACCTCGTAGTTAATAAAGTTGATAATCACATGCGTCAATTAGATGCAGCGGAGTTCTATAGCCTTGGATTCAATCATATATTTTTTATCTCATCGGTTAGCGGTTCTGGTACAGGCGAATTGCTCGATGAAATTTGCAATGCGATACCTGAAGCTAAAATTGATGAAGAGGATGAAACCATTCCTAAGTTTGCAATAATAGGGCAACCTAATGTTGGAAAATCAAGTTTGCTTAATGCACTTATAGGTCAGGAACGCACTATTGTAAGTGATATAAGCGGCACTACGCGGGATGCAATTCATACTACTTACAATCTTTTTAATAAAGAATTTATGCTGATAGATACAGCAGGTATTCGTAGAAAAAATAAAGTAAATGAAGACCTGGAATTTTATAGCGTCATAAGGGCCATCAATGCAGTTGACGAAGCCGATGTATGCTTATTATTATTAGATGCAAAAAATGGAATCACCGCACAGGATTTAAGCATTTTTTCCCTGGCAGTAACTAAAGGAAAAGGTATTGTGGTTTTAGTAAATAAATGGGATCTCCTTGAAAAGGAAACGAACACTGCAAGAGATTATGAAAAACTTCTAAAGAAAAAGCTTGCTCCTTTTACTGATGTGCCCATCATTTTTGTATCAGCAACAGAAAAATTAAGGATTTTTCAGGCAATGGAAACCGCTTTAAAAGTATTTGATAATAGAAATCAAAAAATTACCACATCTAAACTCAACGATGTAATGCTTAAAGCTGTACAGGATTATCATGCTCCTGTAGTGAGAGGTCATGCCGTTAAGATCAATTACATTACCCAATTGCCTACTAAAGTACCATCCTTTGCCTTCTTTTGTAATTTCCCTGATGATATCAAAAATCCTTACAAAAATTACCTTGAAAATAAATTACGCGAGAATTTTGATTTTACCGGTGTGCCGGTTCGTATCTTTTTCCGAAAAAAGTAATTAATAAAATATTTGCATAAGTCGCCAGAACGGTTAACTTTGCGCTTCTTCAAAAAATCTTAAACTCAAAACAATGAAAAAATTTCTCGCAATCGTAGCCATCGCTGCTTTCATGACATCATGTAATGACAGTGCAACTACTACTGAAACTACAAATGATTCTACAATGACAGTTACTCCTGCTACATCAGATAGCATGGCTGCAAGCAACTTAAGTGATTCTGCCTCTAAAATGGCTGCTGATGCTTCTAAGATGGTTGATACTGCTAACAAAATGGTAGATAAAGCTGCTGATAAAATGAGTGACGCTGCTGATAAAATGAAAGAAGGAGCTAACAAAGCTAAAGATGCAGCAAAAGATGCAACTAAATAATAAAACCTGATATTATTATTAAGAACCCTGCAAATTGCGGGGTTTTTATTTTTAGGGAAATACTTATTATTCGCAAAAATTCTTCAATGAGATTTCTCTTACTACCTTTTAAAACACATCAATCGTTAGTCCTAACCCTGGTAATTTATTGTAAATGATTTTGCCATGCTCAAATTTTACACCTTCCGCAACATCTTCTGAAAGTATGAGCGGGCCATCCATATCTGCATAATCAACCATAGGCGCCAATTGGGCCAAAGCCGCTGTTCCTACTGAACTTTCATTCATACATCCTAACATGATCTGAATATTTTGTGACCTGGCATTTTCGATCATGCGTAAAGCAGGCGTAATTCCGCCACACTTCGTGAGTTTAATATTTATTCCATGAAAATATTCAGCACATTTATTTACATCATTTTCATTTACACAACTTTCGTCTGCAATCAAAGGAAGTGGAGAATTATCTTTTAGGTAGCGCATTCCGTCCCAATCATCTTTTGCCAGCGGTTGTTCAATAAATTGAACATCGAGGTCCTTAAAAATATTAATTTTCTCAAGTGCCTCATCTGCTGTCCATGCAGCGTTCGCATCTATTCTAAAATGCGATTCAGTGTTTTTTCTAAGTTCCTGTATGATCTTTACATCTTCAGTAGTTCCCAATTTAATTTTATAAATAGGCCAATTATTTTCTCTAATCTTCTCCACCATTTTTTCAATTGTATCAATTCCTATCGTTACATCTGTAGGTGGCGCTTTAGAAATGTCCAGGTTCCACAAATCATACAAAGGTTTCTTTTTCATTTTTCCATAAATATCCCAGGCAGCCATATCCAAAGCGCATACTAAAAAGGAATTTTTAGGAAAAAGATGGTGCAGGTAATGCCAATATCGATCTGGAGTGGTAAAAGCAAATTTTTCGATCATCTCTCTTTTCTCTTCAATATCAGCAATCATTTTTTCTAAAGAAATATTATAATAGACTATAGCCGCAGCCTCGCCATATCCTTTAATTCCAAAATAATCCAACTCAACAAGTAACGAAGGCTGATGAGTTTTTGTTCCTTTACTTATAGTGAAAGGATGCTTAAAGGGAAGATTTATTTTTTTATACTTTATCTGCATAATATTATTTAAGACGCCCACTCTCAAAAATGAATTTTCTAAGCGAATCGTTGAAGCCCTTGTTTTTAATTAATTTTTCCAGGTCAATGTTCATTCTGTAATGCCAGTAATGGTTTGGGTCAGATGGAACGTTTATTCTTTCGTCATTAGGATTTTGCCTACGTAAACTATCATCCATCCCTAAAAGGTCCTGAAGCTGAAATATGGCAAGCATTGCAGGAGAATATAAGTGCTGCAATACAATTTCTTTATTTATCCAGTCTTCACAAAAGTAAGGTGCAAGGCCATAATGGCCCAACATATGATTATAAAAATATTGGGTGTTTTCTCTATTTTCTTCCCACCAGCCGCGAATAGTGCTCATGTCATGTGTGGATGGTGTTACAATGGATAAATAAGGTGCATCGTTAGGATGAAAAAATCTTGACTCACTATTTTTAGGCATACGCTCTATTTCCAGTCCAAGAATTGCTAGTTGACGCATAACTTCAGGCACACAATCGGGCACCATTCCAAGGTCTTCACCACAAACAAGCATATTGGTGCTCCTCTTAAGTTGAGGTAATTTTTTTAAACTTTCCTCTTTCCAAAAGTTATTTTGCCGGCGAAAAAAATAATCAACATATAATTGTTGCAACTGAAATTTCAAGTGATCGTCCAGGCGCTGATACGAAAGTGTTTGATCCATTGCAATACGGAAGTGAAATTTACTGCCGCCGGAACCTGGTTCCTCAAAGAGTATTACATTACTTACAACGTCAAATAAACCTTGCTGCAAATGTTGATCCTTTGTACCATTTAATGCATTTTGGATCTTTACCTGTGTATTCACATTTTCTCTAAGTGAATAATTTCCATCATGATCCTGTTGCAGATAATTTTCTTTCACATAGGATGCATTATCTCCAAAAAACTGCCACACAACATCATCATTTAAAAAAGGACTGCAATAACGGTTATGATCAAACGAAATATTTTTTTCACCGAATTCCATGATATCTACCGGAATTGCAGGTACAAATTTTCCCATAATTCCCTCAACACTTTCAATTGGAATACTCCATATCCTAAAAAATCCAAGAATATGATCAATTCGAAATGCGTCAAAATATTTACTCATCTGATCAAAACGACGTTGCCACCAATTATAGTTATCTGCCTGCATCTGCTGCCAGTTGTAAGTAGGGAATCCCCAATTCTGACCTTTAACAGCAAAGTCATCGGGTGGCGCACCTGCCTGCTCGTTCATATTGTATAATTCGGGGTTTTCCCATGCGTCGCAACCATATCGATATATCCCAATAGGAATGTCTCCTTTTAAAACTATATTTTTTCTACTAGCATAATTTACTACTTCGGTAAGCTGAAGATGTAAATGATATTGCACAAAATAGAAAAAACATACTTCATCATAATGTGCCTGTGAAGGAGACACAAATTTCTGAATCGCATCTTCATCATAACTGGAATGTGATTTCCACTTTTTAAAATCGGAGGTCTTATTTTTATCACGCAGGTAAGAAAAGGCCGCATAAGGAACCAGCCATTCCCTGTTCATTTCAAAAAATTGAAAATAATTTACATCGTTTTTAAATTCCTTTTTTTGCGCATCAAATAATTCCCGCAATACATTCCATTTGAATTTCATTACCTGCTCATAATCAAATTCCGACAGACTATTTAATTGCTTCTGTTTTTTCTTTAATGGCTTTACAATTGCAGCATCTTTTGTTCGGGCTACCTTATCCAAATTAATATATAGTGGGTGCAGTGCGAAAGCGGAAATAGACGCATATGGGTAGGAGTCTCGCCAGGTATGGTGTGCTGTTGTATCATTTACGGGTAATAATTGAATCAACTGGATACCTGAAACACAAGCCCAGTCAATTAATAATTTAATATCTAAGAATTCACCTACGCCAAAGCTTTTTTGACTGCGTAAAGAAAATACTGGAATGGAAACACCGGAACCTTTCCAAAGACTCGTCTGAATATTTGCAAAGTTATCGTGAATAATCGTGATATCTAAAGCTGCATCTATTATAGGAAGAGTGCGGTTTGAACCACCTTCATATTTAATTAATTTTTTTTCAGAAAGGTTATAGATACCATATTTATATGTAGCAGGCCATTCGTTCTCAGAAAACCTAACCCTTGCTACATACCAATTATTTTCTGGAGTCATTATGATTGTACTTGTTTCATCCCAGTTTTTTAGAGAATCTACAGAGCCTGAAAGGCAGAGCGTTTCACCTTCCTGTAATATGGGCGCCTTTACCCTGAATTCATGTGTAAAATTTTTTGTTGTAATCTTTTTTACTTTGGAAACCTGTGGTAATAATACCTTGCTGAAAGCGCTTGTGAAAAATATATTTCCCAGATATGAAGCATCATTCCACACGTCGCGGATTATAAAATTCTTTCTTTTATAATTTTCGGTATGTAGAATACGGTAGCGGTCACCATCGAAAGTTTTATAAGCACTTCCTTCCCGGGTTATAAAGTAATTATAATGAATTGTGTCATCAAAATCTTTTGGAAGTTCAACGGAAACCTTCCAATACTGGTCGTTAAAATACTGCATGGGCAATGCTTTTGTGTCATCATTATCGCCCATAAAGCCATTATTCCCTAATAGAAAAATTTTCTCGCCCGGATTGGTATGGTAACTTATATAAAAAGTAATTGTCATCAGTTATTCATCTTGAGTATGGCGGCAATTTAAACCCTTTCAACTATAATGTAAAAAATACACAGTATTATATTACTGCTCAGCATGAAATAATCATAATTTAAATATTACTCCACATACTTTTTATAATAATGTAAGTAGACTAAACCATATAATAAATACGATGGTACCTAAAACAGCAGAGAGTCGTTTATTTTTAGGCTGTTTAGAAGTAAAGGCAAATAAAATGCCGAGCGGGCCGATTATGGAGCCAATAATAAACCATAGTGAATCAAATTTAAATTTACCCTTTTTGGGCTCATAATATTTTTCCAGAAGCAAATCATTATCATTTTTGATGGTGGTTTTTAATTTTGATTTAAGGATCTTAAAGTAAATTTTTTGAATAAAATTTAACTGATGACCTGTTGCAATTGAAAATTCTTTTGCATTCATTTTCACAACATCCCGCGCAAATAATGGCCTCTCGATTATTTTCACTTCAATAAAACTATGCGGTGAAACATTAATGGCAAAGGAATGTAGCTGATTTGCAAAAATTAATAAAATGGCTAGAATAAAAAATGGATACTTTTTCAATACAAAGGCTTTAAGAAGATGAACTAATGAAAGCAAATGTATTTTTAAAAATGTATGGTGCAAAAAAAAAGGTTATCCAATAATGGATAACCTTTTAAAATTGTTTATACTTTTTATTTTACTTCTTCAAATTCAGCGTCGGTGACATTATCACCACCGGCAGTAGCTTCTGCATTTTCCGGACCTTCATGTTGACCATTTTCCTGCTGATCTCCACCTTGCGCACCAGCCTCCTGAGAAGCTTTATACATTTCTTCACTGGCAGTTGTCCACGCAGCGTTTAAAGTAGCAACAGCGCTGTCAATAGCAGCGACATCCTGAGTTTTATGAGCTTCTTTCAGTTTGCTTAAAGCAGATTCAATGGGTTCTTTTTTATCCGCAGATATTTTATCCCCATACTCTTTCAGTTGCTTTTCTGTTTGAAAAATCAAACTATCTGCCTGGTTCACCTTATCTACTTTTTCTCTCGCTTCTTTATCTGTTGCTTCATTTGCTTTAGCCTCATTCTTCATTTTCTCAATTTCTTCTTTGCTAAGTCCACTACCCGCTTCTATTCGAATATTATGAGATTTTCCGGTTCCTTTATCTTTTGCAGAAACATTTAAAATACCGTTTGCATCTATATCAAAAGTTACCTCTACTTGCGGAACACCTCTTGGTGCCGGGGGAATTCCATCAAGGTTAAAAGTTCCAAGACTTTTATTTTGTCCTGCCATTGGGCGCTCTCCCTGCAACACGTGAATCTGAACTCCAGGTTGGTTATCGCTAGCTGTAGAAAAAACTTCTGTCTTTTTGGTTGGAATGGTCGTATTACTATCAATGAGCCTTGTCATTACACCACCCATAGTTTCGATACCTAGTGAAAGAGGTGTTACATCTAACAACAATACATCTTTGATTTCACCGGTAAGCACACCACCTTGTATCGCAGCTCCAATTGCAACTACTTCGTCAGGATTCACACCTTTGTGTGGTTTTCTCTTGAAAAAGTTTTCTACAATTTCCTGAACTTTAGGAATACGGGTAGAACCACCCACAAGTATAACCTCGTTTATTTCTGCCACAGAAAGTCCGGCATCTTTTAAAGCTGCCTCGCAAGGTTTCAAACATCTTGAAAACAAATCATCAGCAAGCTTTTCAAAATGAGCACGGGTTAATTTTTTTACCAGGTGCTTAGGTACACCATCCACAGCAGTCACATAAGGTAAATTAATTTCAGTTTCTGTTGCAGATGACAATTCTACTTTAGCTTTTTCAGAGGCTTCTTTAAGCCGCTGCCATGCCATTGGGTCTTTTTGAAGGTCAATACCTTCATCTTTTTTAAATTCAGCTGCTAACCAATCCATGATTACCTTATCAAAATCATCACCGCCAAGATGCGTATCACCATTAGTAGATTTTACTTCAAATACACCGTCACCCAATTCAAGAATTGATATGTCAAATGTACCGCCACCAAGATCAAACACTGCTACTTTTTGATCTATACTTTTTTTGTCCAGGCCATATGCAAGTGCTGCAGCAGTTGGCTCATTAATAATTCTCCGAACCTTTAACCCTGCTATTTCGCCAGCTTCTTTAGTTGCCTGCCTTTGAGAATCATTAAAATAAGCTGGTACTGTAATTACCGCTTCTGAAACTTCCTGTCCCAGATAATCTTCAGCAATTTTCTTCATTTTCTGAAGGATCATTGCAGAAATTTCCTGTGGAGTATATTGTCTGCCATCTATATCAATGCGAATTGTATCATTATCACCTTTTACTAATTTGTAACTCCAGTGACCTGCCTCTTTAGTCACCTCGTCCCACTTATGACCCATGAAGCGTTTTACACTCATGATGGTATTGGTAGGGTTGGTAATAGCCTGGCGCTTTGCAGGATCGCCCACTTTACGCTCACCATTTTTTAGGAATGCCACTACGGAAGGGGTTGTTCTGCGACCTTCATCGTTTGGAATCACCACGGGCTCGCTACCTTCCATAACAGCGACACAACTATTGGTGGTACCAAGGTCTATACCTATAATCTTTGCCATAATAAATATTTTTTTATATTATATGATTTGACAAGGTTTGTGCCAATGGCAAAAAGATGAAATAATGTCAGTTTAAATATTTACTGAGATTCTCTGTACTTAACGTTGTTTGAAAGTAAAATGCTTTTGTGAAAGATAGCTGAAGGTGACAATGATTGCCACGGCAAATATCCTGGCGACTGTGGGATAGAAATTCATGTATTGAACAAGTACATTTAGGATAACATAATTGAGAATTAAATTAATACCCACAATAAGAACATAGCGCAACAGTTGTACATACCCTTTCAGATAAGAACCATCGAACACTACATATTTTGATAATAGGAATCCTAAGGGAAAGGTGATACAAAATGCCATTAATAATGCGGCATTATAGGGTTTTAAGGAAATAAAACCGAGGTCAAGTACTTGCTTATGTAAAATATAATTGAAACTTATATAAAACAATATAATATCAAGGAGCATATTACTTCCACCACATACAGCATAACGAAATGTTTGCAAGGGAAACATTTTCCTGAAAGGTGGATAAAAAAAATCGACCAGGGAAATTATACGGTTTCGCATAGAATCCAAATAAAAAATTCCCGCGAAAAATCGCGGGAATTATATAAAAACATTTTATTTAATAACGTATCGGAAGGCAATGCCAAGAGTAAGTTGCGAACCTGTAGATGGAGCTATATAAAAAAATGGATCAAAACCAAGTGCTACGTTTAAAGGTGCATCTGCAAATTTGTAATCCAAACCACCTGTCAGCCTGAGTGCAAATGAAGTGCCTCCTCCATGATTAGAATTTGAAAATCCTAATAGACCACCACCACCAACAAAATATTGTAGTCCCGGCGCTCCATTTATTGGACCCTGATATTCATAAAGGCCTTCAAGACCAATACCACCGCTATAAAATAACAGGGAACCTTCAAGTGCCGTATGTTGTGCAAGTGAATGTTTGATATTAATACCTCCAATAGAACCATTGCCGGCATAAAATTTTGCTCCTACAGCTGTAGAATAAGTTTGTGCATTAACGCTTAGTGAAATCATAAAAATTGCAATAAACGACGCAACTGAAAGTTTTTTCATAATCTTCAAATTTTTATTTAAATATTTTGGCGCAAAAGTATTGTAATAAGCCTTTGAAAAAAAATTACTCGTTAAGTTTTTTATTTTTAGTGATATCAATTAGCATTTCATCAGATAAAGGCATATCGCTAACAGGAACGTCGCTAATAATTTTTTGGATTTTCTTATCCCCGGCTTTTTTTTCATCGCCACCGGTTACCATTAAGCCGATCATCATAAATAATGCGGTAAGCACTATTACCTGTATTACTAATGACTTATTAACAATGGGAATTGCCTGGGTAACGGGTATAGCAAAAAATAATAAGATAGTTATAAGTCCCCGTGGCGCCACGAATAACAAAGGAAACATCGGCAACTTTGATAATTTAAGAATAATTGCCCTCACTAAAAATATAGAGAAAAATATCAGTATAGCGAGACCCAGTGTTTCTGTTTCTATAATCTCCGAGGTGCGAAAGGAATATCCAAATAAAGTGAAGAAAAATGTACGAATTAAAAAAGCTCCCTCTGTAACTATTTCCCGAAATTTTTTTACCTCCTTATTAAATTCATAAGGGTTTAATTTTTTTATCCATTTAAATTGCTTCAGCTCATCAATATTTCCAAGGAATAATCCAAAGAATAAAATAAAGATCAATGCGGGCAAATGATAAATTTCCGATATAGCATAAATAAGGATTAGCAGAATGATAATAGGCGCATGCTTAATAGGATGATCAATTTTACTTAATAATAGAGATAGTAAAATAGTAGCCGCAAATGATATAATACATATGATCAATACCTGCAAGCCGAAATGACCAAACGAGGTAAATGATATAGTAGTATTGAGTACTATAAAATTAAAAAATAAGACTCCCAGAATATCCGATAGACTGCTTTCATAAATCACAAATTCCTTATTTGCACCTGTAAGGTTTTTTGCGCTGGAGATTGCTACAGAACTACTTATAATACATAATGGGATTGCATTCACTAAGCTTTTAGCAATAGACACATCTGCGAAATATCGAAATGCAAGAGTGATTATAAATGCAATAGCAAACATAGAGCTAAAGGCTCCCAAAAATGACTTTTTAATCAGTTTTAATTTGCTTTTATCCATCTCCAACTCCAATGCACCTTCTAATACAATAAGTATAAGTCCTAATGTGCCTAACACAGGTAGTAACTGGTTAAGATCCAAAATTGGGAAATCGAAAAAGTTAGATGCCTGCCTTCCACCCCAGCCAAGAAGCAATAATAATATTACCGAGGGTATCCTGGTTTTAGAGGATGTAAGATCAAAAAGATATCCAAGCAAAAGCAGTAAGCAGACAATGATAATTATTGTTATCGTCATGGTATCTTTTAATAGCTAAATAAAGTTGGAATGGACCAACCGTTTCTGACACGTGCAATATAAAACAATAAAGTAAAAGGTAGGGTTTACGATAATGGTGTGAAAAAAGGAATTAAAGCGATTGTAATTTTTCAAGGGCCTTTTTCATAACTATCCCCTTCCCCAACACAGGTTCAAAAATATCACCAACTTCTATCATTCGTGCAATAGCATTTTTTATATTAAAATTACTCATCTTCAAACCCTTCTTTACTTCATCCCAATGAAGCGGCATTGATACAGTAGCGCCTGGTTTAGGTCTTAAAGAATAGGCGCAGGCAACCGTTGCCTGGGGCCGGTTCTGCAAAAAATCAATATAAAGTTTTCCATTGCGATTGGCTATTGCCCGTTCGATAGAAGTGTAACCAGGAATTTGATCGTTCACAAGAGTTGCGATCAAACGCGCAAATTCTTTACTTTCTTCATAAGTATATTTTTTACCAAGGGGGATATAAATATGTAGCCCTGTTGAGCCGGATGTTTTGCAATGATTTGCGATACCTGCAGCATCTAATATTTGATGAGTAACATTCGCAGCTTCGATTACCTGGTTGAAGGTGTTTTTATCAGGGTCAAGGTCTATAATACACCAATCGGGATTATCAGGTTTTTTAATTGTACTGCTCCATGGGTTAAATTCTATACAACCAAGTGATGCCATGTATAAAAGAGTTGCTTCATTATTACAAAGCATAAAGTTCTTATCAATGCCTTCAGAGACATAGGGATATTTTTCGATCCACGCAGGCACTTTTCCTGTTACATCTTTTTGATAAAAACTTTTTCCTTTGATACCATTTGGAAAGCGATTTAAAGATTGGGGACGATTCTTTAAATAAGGCAACATAAAGGAGGATGCCTGGTAATAATAATTAAGCATATCCCGCTTTAAAATATTTTCTCCCGGCCAATAAATTTTACTAAGATTAGTAAATTTTATTTCCTGCCCGCCAATTTTTCTTACTTGTGTTTCATCCTTCGGATTTAAAAAAGTGGCAGGCTTATTTGAAGATGTCTCTTTCATAATATCAGAGGCTTTATTTTTTTTATCAATTACTTTTTCTGTTGATGTTTCTTTTTCTAGTACTACTTTTTTTGCTGATTTATCTGCTCTCATACCCTGGAAGGAGGGATGGCGCATTACACCATCGGTAGTTAATTCCCTGTATGCAACTTCGCAAACTAAGCCGGGCTTTAACCATACTGCTCGTGCCTTTGGCGGATCCGGTCTGAACCGGGAAGGTTTATTCACATCCGGCTCAGTAGTAAAAGGGCTTTCCGGAATTATAATATTTTTAAAGGAATTCATCATCGACTTTTGATCCTTAGCATTAAACCCTGTACCAACCTTACCAGTGTAAACCAATTGATCTTTCTCAAATACACCCACCAAAAGAGAGCTGAATAATTTAGAACTTCCCTCATTAAGTGTATACCCACCAATTACAACTTCCTGCCTTAATTGCGTTTTTATTTTCAACCAATCCTTTGATCTTTTGCCTGGCAAATAAATTGACGAAGACCTCTTGGCGATAATACCTTCAAGTCCCAGTTGCTCAGCAGATTTATAAAAGGCAACACCATCCGTATCTATATGCTGGCTCAAAATAACTGACTCATTTTTAGGTAACACTTCCTTAAGTAATTCATGGCGTTCTATTAAAGGAACATCAAGCAATGACCTGCCATCATACCAAAGTATATCAAATACATAATATCGTAATATACCATCTGCTTCACTACGCCAATTTTGCAATGCACCAAAGTCGGCCATACCTTCCTTATTGGCTACGATTACCTCACCATCCAAAACAGCATTTATTTTGAAGGAAGAAAGTGCATCATGGATGGGATAAAATTTTTCATCGAAAGGTTTATTATTCCGTGAAGCAATATTTACTTTGCCTTTATTCACAAATGCTACTGCTCTATATCCATCCCACTTTATTTCAAATAGCCACTCTTCCGAATCAAAGGGCTCATCTACCAAAGTTGCAAGCATTGGAGAAAGGTCTACAGGGAATTTCTCTTTTTTCCCTTTTATTGAAGAAATATTTTTCTGAATTATAATTTTCTTTCCTGCTGCCATAAACCTTTTTAATTTTCAACTTATCACAAACTGTACCATTGAGAAGTATTCGCTCTAAAATCTTATTGCCGTAGAAAATTAATTCCTGTCATTAGAAGTAATATTATTTAAAAAGTAAAATGAAAATTTCATGAGTAACAGTTCAGGGATATTTATTTAAAAGTTATTCAAGCATTTATTTCTGGATATTTGTTTTCCTAAATTGTTTTATGTTTCGAAATAGAAAAGTAAATGTCACAGCCACACCAGAGATAAACACTGGCTATGGTACCAATTCAAAACACTATGGCGGCCGGTTTATAAATAAAGATGGTTCGCCAAATGTTAGAAAAAAAGGAATTGGATATTTTGAAAGGCTCAGCTGGTATCACACTTTTTTAAAAATGCCAAGGTGGAAATTTATGGGAACGATCCTGGTATTTTACATCGTTATGAACTTAATCTTTGGCTTAATTTATTTCCTGCTGGATCCGACCGATATCCTGGGCATTTCATCAAATAGTCATTTAGGGAATTTTGCAGAATCTTTCTTTTTTAGTTGCCAAACCTTTACAACAGTAGGATATGGCCGAATAAGTCCTGTGGGTTTTGTCGCAAGTGCAATTTCCTCTTTTGAAGCTTTGCTTGGACTGTTAACATTAGCCGTTATTACAGGTTTGCTATACGGGCGTTTCTCCCGCCCCAAGGCATATTTACGTTTTAGTAAAAATGCATTGCTCTCCCCGTTTCATAGTGGCAAAGCGATCATGTTCAGGCTTGCGCCTTATAAGAACTCGATCCTTACAGACGTTGAGGCGAATGTCACATTAGGACTGATCACCGAAGAAGACGGGAATATGGTAAATAAATTTTATCAATTACCTCTTGAATATTCTCATGTGAATTCGTTGTCTCTCAGTTGGACTATTGTACACCCGGTAAATGAGGAAAGCCCTTTTCATCATTTTAAAGATTCGGATTATAAAAATTTAAAGGGCGAATTGATTGTATTTATAAAAGCATTTGAGGAAACATTTTCTAATATGGTAGTTGCAAGAACTTCCTATACATTGGAAGAAATAATTTTGGACGCTTCATTTGCCAGCATGTTTCATCGCGCAGAAAAAGGCAATAAAACAATATTAAATCTTGATCAATTAAATTCAATTAAAAAACCTGTCCCCCCGCCCATAAAAAAAGTGCCGGACAACCCGGCACTTAATAGCAACTGAAACAAAGATTACTTTTTATTAGTCTTGTACCTCATATCGGGAGTGCCATCCTTTTTTACATGCTGAACAGTCATTTTATTTTCTTTATATCTTTTGTCAGCTGTTCCATCACTTTTGAGGTGACTACCTGATGAAACTGCCACTACAGTTTTACTGGAAACTGCGGTTTTAGTTGCTGTTTTTTTAGGAGTTGTTGTTGTAGTAGTTACTTTAACAGGTGCAGCAGTAACTGTTGCCTTTACGGGAGCTGTGGTTTTTGTTTTAGCTGTAACAGTTGTATGTGTGGCTGCAACCGGCTTCATAACTTTTTGCTTGGCCTGAGCATTAGCAAATCCAAACGTGCCGGCTGTAAGTAGCACAGCGATCAAAATCTTTTTCATTTTTAGTTTTTTTTTGAATCACCAAATTATACAATCCGATTATTTTAAAAACTTATAATTGGTTAATTAATTTAATAAAATAAAACTTTTACAATTCTATGATACAATCATTTTAGGCTATGAATAATCATTTCAAATTCTGATGCATTTAAGGATGCCCCTCCTACCAACCCGCCATCTACATCCTTCTGGCCAAAAATCTCTTTTGCATTTGCACCTTTTACGCTACCACCATACAAAATGGAAATACTATCGGCTACACCCACACCATATTTTTTTGCCATTACATTTCTTATATATGCATGCATAGACTGGGCTTCTACAGCACTAGCCGTTTTACCAGTACCTATTGCCCATATTGGTTCATAAGCGATGATAAAGTTTTGCAATTTCTCAGCGGGCAAATGAAAAAGGCCTTCACTAAGCTGTTTTTCAACGTATTGATTTTCTTCATTTTTCTGACGAACAGAAAGAGGCTCTCCACAGCAGAAGATTGGTCGCACATTATTTGTCAACGCTGCATCTATCTTTTCAGCGATTACTTTATTGTCCTCACAATATAATTCCCGTCGTTCGCTGTGACCAATAATTACATAGTTTATGCCACATGAATTAAGCATTGCTGTGCTTACCTCACCCGTATAAGCGCCGGAAGAATGATTTGAGCAGTTTTGTGCTGCAACATAAAATGAGTTCTTATTTTTAATTATTTCATTAGCCAATAAAAGATAAGGAAAAGGAACTCCCAAAATAACTTCAGCATTTTCATTCTCAACTTTAAATTCTTTCAATTTATTAAGAAGATCTTTTGCTTCATAATATAATAAATTCATCTTCCAGTTAGCGGCCGCAATTTGTTTTCTCATGTAGTTATTTATAAATTTTTTTTAATTGATATATAGTTTCTTCTGATAAGAATTGATCTTTTAATTTTTTCCAATTGTTTATATCGCGAATCACTCTATCAATCTCATATTTTTGATCTCCCCAGGAAAAATTGTCCACAAATTTAGGAGGAAACCCCTGATCAAAAATGTTGCAACTGATTCCTGTAAGTGTAGCTGTATTAAATGAAGTATTAATCGCACACCGGCTAAAATCTCCCATCACTAATCCCCCTTTTATGCCGGAAGTAACAAAGGCATTATCAGCAACTGACCAGTATTTTACGGGCTCAGCGTTATTTTTTAAATTAGAATTACTACTCCCTGCTCCTATGTTACACCACTCTCCTATTACCGAATCACCCAAATAACCATCATGCGCTTTATTGGAGTAATCCATTAAAATTGAATTTTTTATTTCACCGCCGGCAATACAATTTTTGCCTATGGAAGTTCCTTCATATAAATGTGCTCCCATTTTTATTACTGCTCCTTCACCAATTGAAATGGGACCTCTCATACAAACTCCCTCCATAACAAGCGCATTTTTTCCAATATAAACCGGACCTGCTTCTGCATTTATTGTTGAAGCGTAAACTTTTGCGCCAGGCTCTATAAAAATATTTTGAGCATTATAAATTACACAATCAGTGGATAAAGTAATACTTTTCCGGTCCTTTGTTATTAGGTTGAAATCCTCCCTGATTGCCCAACTATTGATTGATGGTAACTGCCATGGATATTTAAAAATCTTTCCTTCAAATGCAATTCTTTCTAACGAAAAATTATCATTTCCTGATTGCGTTAATTTTAATAAAAAGGAAATGGATGGAATAGCATTCGCTGGAAAAGAAAGACAATTATTTTCCTCAACCAGGTGTTCTGATACGAGGTACACATTTCCAGGAAATACGGCATCCCATTTTTCATAAATAGAAAGAATACCAGGCCTCAAATGTGCAATCGATTTCAATTGTCCAAAAGGAAATAAAAAATCCCGGAAACTCACATCATCCAGCAAAATCTTCATAGGCTAATCTAACGTATTTATGATATACCGGGCAAAAAAAAACCTCTTTTTGTAAGAGGCTTTGTAAAAAAAATTTTCAAATTATTTTTTCTTCTCGTAACGTCTTTTGAATTTATCAATACGTCCGGCAGTATCCACTAGCATATTTTTACCTGTATAAAAGGGATGAGAAGTATTGGATATCTCGAGTTTTATTACAGGGTATTCATTGCCGTCTTCCCATTTTACCATTTCCTTGCTAGACGCAGTAGATTTACTTAAAAACATATGACCATTACTAGTGTCGCGAAATATGACTTTGCGATAGTTGGATGGGTGAATTTCTTTTTTCATGTTGATTTGTTTTTGACATGGCTACCTCAGTATGAGTCTCCATGTAATTTTAAAGGTTGCAAAAGTAAAGTAAAATGTGTTACCGACAAAACTGAAATTGAGTAGAATTTGAGAGAAAAGAGAGAAGGTAACTACTTTTCTTAACGTAATACCATTGTACTATCCCTGTTGGTGTACGCAATTTGATCAAGTGAAATATCTAAACTTTATTTCATATTTATATACTGAAGGGCGAGACCAAGATCCCAACTTTTGGATGCCTGGATTACTTCCTGTAAATCATCTATTTTCTTTGAGGTAATTCTTACAATATCATCCATAATAGCGGCCTGAACTTTGAGATTTTGATCTTTGATCAACTTTACTATTTTCTTAGCATCTTCCTGGCTAATTCCATTGCGCACTTTTATCTCTTTTTTCACGATCTTACCGCTTTGATATGGCTCTTTGCTCAAATCGTAAATCTCACCAGCCAATCCCTGTTTTATACTCTTGCTAATTAGTACATCGATAATTTGTTGCAATTTCATTTCGCTGTCCGCTTCCAGAGATACAGTAAAATCCTTTTTATTTAAATTAATTACAACGTGACTTCCTTTGAAATCAAAACGATTTTTTATTTCTTTTTCTACAATATTGATTGCGTTGTCCAGAGTTTGAAGATCTACTTTGCTTACAAGGTCAAATGAAGGCATCTGTTGAGAATTTTATTTTTAAAATTACCACCAAATATACTTAAAAGTTGCCCTATAAAATTATATCAATCGATCAAATAAAAAGTGGCTGCAAAATTAATTGCTGCCACTTAAGTTTATTTATTTTTCCTTACAGGTCTTAAAAATTATTTTGAAGATACCCGGCTTTTTACTTATCCGGTCTGCACCACCCTATCAACTATCCAAATTAATTTCCCCCTGACTTCACTCTACTTTGCTCATCTCCGGCGCCACCGGATTTTCTACGCTGTTCCTTCATTGGCTTACCAAACCGGTATGAAAAAGTAAGTGTAACCATACGGCTGTCGCGGATATTTTTAATGTTTAAATCTATATCCTGGTATTTAACAGCCCCGCTAAATTGTTGACTGAGAAAAATATCGCGGACGCTTAATTTCAATGAACCTTTTTTCTTTAAAACCTGCTTTGCTATACCGGCATCTATTCTCCACATAGGATTTGAAATTAATTGTCCTTCCAGACCGCCTGAACGATACCAACCGCTCAATTCGCCACTCCAACCTTTTTTAAATTTTAATTGGTTACCAACGTTTAGAAAATAGGAGACACCGTTTACTTTCAACATCCCGCCATTTAATTGACCACTGTATGTATCATAATTTACATTTCCGTATAAATTGGCGTTCCAGAAAGATGCCACTGGAAAATTTGCGCTTACTGCCATGCCAAGATTGGTTTTTGAAGCAAGGTTTTCTTTTGTTTGAAAAGTTTTCCTTTCAGCAGTATTTTGCTTTATAACCTCTTGCATTACATTATTTGTTTTTCCATAATTAAGCGTTGTTGTGAGAAATCCATTGTAAGTATGTGATAATTCTATGTTATCAGTTATTTGTGGTTGCAATAAGGTGTTACCTACCTGGTATGTATATTCATCTAAAAAATAATAGAAAGGATTCAAATCTTCATAATCAGGACGGTCAATCCTGCGCCCATAATTGACTGCAAGTGTGTTCTTTGCATTTAAAGTGTAACTAATATACCCTGTTGGAAAGAGATTGGTGTATTGTTTTGTAAATAGCGAATCAGGCCTTGTGCTATTTCCTTCCTGGTGACCTTTTGCGTTTGTATTTTCTGCTCTCAGACCTGCCTGGATTGCCCACTTCTTAATTTCCCTGCTATAGTTGACATAAACGGCGTTTATATTTTCTTTATAAATGAAATGATTTGTTTTTCCCTCATCAGTTTCATAACCTGTATTTGTTTTATTTTGATAAAGTGCATCGTTATCAGTAGTTACGTAACTACTTTTTGCACCTGCTTCTATTTTTGCAGATTTTTTAAGCGGGAAAGTAAAATCAGTTTTTGCTGAATATATGTTTATTCTTGAGGGTAGATTTCCTAAAAGTATTGATGGGTCTCTCTGTATAGTGAAATCAGGATTGAGAAAATTATTTTGCAGAAATTGGTCATTTGTCGAATAATAATTAAGATAGTCCAGATCTACAGTAAATTCCTTCCCCGTAGAGTCAAACGTGTGCTTCATATTAAAATTAGCGGATAAATTATTTGATCTTTTACTTTCAAAATTATTAGCAATCACAATTGAATCAGTATGATTGTTAGCATCATTAAGATTTGTTTGGTTGTGGCTGCTTTCTTTGCCTGGATTTAGATAACCAGATACAACTACACCAAGTGTGGTTTTTTTACTGGCATAAAAGTCCATTCCCAATTTTAAATTCTGGTATGAATATTTTCTATTCATTGGTGTTTTTTGGTCAAAAATGGTTTCAACCAATTTTGTATTTCCATCCCTAAACTTCCTGGTGAGATATAAAGTGCTTTCACCTCGTGAAGTAGCGTAAGAATAATTGCTAAACAAATTAAATTTACCCGTGCGGTAATTCAGGTTGAGACTATTATTTGTACTGAAGAATTTAGATTGCCTCGCCGAAGTACTAATGTTTCCGTTAAACCCTTTTGTCTTAATCTTTTTAGTTTTAATATTTATTACGCCAGAGTTACCAGCTGCATCATATTTTGCGGATGGATTGGTCATAATTTCAATTTGATCGATGCCGGAAGATGGCATGTTCCGCAAAAGATTCGCCAGCTCAGCCCCACTGAGGTAAGACGGCCGGCCATCCATCATTATCATGACACCAGACTTACCTTTGAGACTTACGTTCCCATCTTTATCCACAGATACTCCCGGTGCTTTTTCCAACACCTCAAGAGCAGTGGTACCCGCATTTGTTATTGAGGCATCAACATTTACCACTGTACGATCAATTTTTCTTTCGATAAAAGGTTTTTTGATCTCGACTTTTACTTCTGCAAGGCTTTTAATTTTCTCCTTTAATACCAAAGTTCCTGCATTATAATTCTCTGCTTCTTTCAGGTTAAATGTATTTCCCTCCACAGCGTATGTGCCTACAGAAGTAGCAGTCAAATAATAGGATCCGGCCTTTAAAGTTTCAAAACTGAATTTACCTTCATAGTCTGCCAGACTCACTTTAACTAGTGATGAGTCATTCTGATTATAAAGAGAAATGGTAGCAGCTTCGATTATTTTCTGATTACCACCATCTCTCACCATACCATATATGGAAGCAGTTCCGCCCCCTATTTGCGCTTTGCTTGCCGCACTTAAAAAGAAAGTAGCAATGCTTAAGATAAATAATTTTTTCATTTTGTTTCGTTTGCTATGTTATAAATATTACGATGTAAAACTATGTACTGTGTATCACATAGTACATAGTCATACATAAATGGTAAAAAATAATATTTTAGTGGTAAAGAATAAGGATTAAACGGGGGGAGGTGAGAAAAGGTTACAATCGTGAATTACAGTTTATCACATTTTAAATTGGCAACCAGTTTCCTTCAAAATTTTCGTCGCTGATTTAGTAAAAAGGATTTGATATACAAGCGGCCGATTATGTTGCATCCTGCTTAGATAGCGTAAAACATGCGAATTATTGATTCTGAATCAAGTGTAGTAAAAGTTAGAAATCATCTTTCTGATATTTCTTATTAAAATAAAACCAACCTATTATTCCTGCCAGGACGAGAAAGACCGATATTAATTCTGCTTGCGTGGGATGCAATCCAAAAATAGAATAAGTTGTATTTACTCGTATAGTTTCAATAAGAAATCGTTCGACCCCGGTCAAAATTAAATAAAAAGAAAACATTACTCCTGGTGCTTTAATTTTTTTCCTGCTTAACCAAAGGACCATAAATAATATGCCGCAACCTATTATTTCATAAAGCGGAGTCGGGAAAACAGGCTGAGGTAAAGCCCTGCAAAATTTACCCTCACAGTTAGGTAGTAATATACCATCTTCATTCACATTATGCGGGTAAGTATATGCAAAAAGCCAGGTTGGAAGAAAGGATGGGCCGGCGAAACTTTTATGAGGAACCCTATCTAAAGTTTCAGCATCACGATCACTTACAAACGTTTTTTCTCCATTCGCATCCAAGACATAACCATGCAAAAAGTAAAGTGAATCAGTTGTAAGTTTTTGCTCAAATTGACCCGGTGCACTTTTTACTACTTTGCCTGCTTCATTACTTATGTATGCGCTGTTGTAAATACCCCAGTCTCCATCACCTGCAACCTGGCAGCCCATTCTGCCGATTGCATAAGCAATCATCAAAGCAGGTGCTGCAGCGTCGCAAAGATGTAATAATCCAATTCCCTTTTTTCGTGCATAAATAAGAATGGCAATAGTTGCACATATTAATCCTCCATAAAAAGTAAGGCCACTTGGAGAAAGCAAATTGGCAATTGGATTTTGGATAAACCGATCCCAGTTTTCTAGGTTGTCAAATAATTTGGCTCCAATTATTCCAAATATTAAAGCAAGGATCACAATATCTCCCACACGGTCATGAGGCCAAATGCGTAAAATTCTTTTCTCCGGCGCAACCAGTTTTTGCTTATTCTTCTCACGGTATTTTAAATAAACAAGAGCTACTGCAATTATAATTCCGCCTACCCAACTACCTGAAGAAGAAAAAACATATTGTTGAAGATCAGTATCTGCTTGCCGGCTTGCTATAAATGCTCCAATTAATTTGTAACCAAAAATAAATCCCACAATACCATTGATCAACAGGTCCATATAAGATGCGGGCTTGCCGGTAATAATACTTTCTTCTCTGAAGGTTAACTGCCCCTTTTTCTCTTTCCTTTTTAATTCGATGGTAAGAAAATAAGCTGAAATAATAAAAGAAATTGCTACGAAAATACCGAAGGTGTAAAAGATCTTAAACATATTGATCTTCCAGCCAAACCAATCATTGAGCACATAGTATAAATTGGGATACATAGCAGTTATTTTACAACAAAGAAAACTTAAAAAAATAAAACCTTCATTTTAGGGGAAGGTTTTATTTATCTGAGAAACTATTAATTAGCAATATTCTTCAAATGCAGCCTCAAGATTTTGAGAAATCATTTCTGCTGAGTGGCCTTCAATATTATGACGCTCAAGAAAATGAACCAACTTACCATCTTTAAACAAAGCGATTGAAGGTGATGAAGGCGGATATGGCATGAGATGCTCACGGACTTTTTCAACTGCTTCCATATCAAAGCCGGCAAAACTAGTAGTAAGATGCGCGGGTTTTTTCTCGCTTTTATCCACCGCCATTAAAACTCCAGGACGGGCAGTTCCGGCCGAGCAACCACAAACTGAATTGATAACGAGTAAAGTAGTCCCGGGTTTTGCTAAAGCGTCTTCTACTTGTGATTGATCAGCAAGATCTTCAAACCCTTTTTGGGTTAACTCTTCCTTCATAGGAAGTACTATTTGTTCAGGATACATAACTTTTTTTGGTTGCGAATTTACAACAGATATATCGTATTTAAGCTAAAATAGTTGGTTGCGGAAATTATGTCACAATAAAATTTTTAATTTGTCAATCTGTCGTCATAAAAAGGACAAATACCTAATGGTATTTATTTTGATGTTCTATAGTAAAATACATAAACCTTAAAAACATAAAAAATGACAACACTAAAATTTAATCAACCGACTTTAAAAACTTTAGACAGTTTTCTAGACAATCTATTAGGTGATTTGCCAGTGGCAAATAATAATTCATTAAACTTTCCTGCAGTAAACATTTGCGAAACCAAAGATGATTACCTGCTTGAGTTTAACGTTCCCGGAAGAAAAAAAGAAGATTTTAAAATCACGGTAGATAAAAATATTTTATCTGTTTCTTTTGAGAATAAAGAAGAAACAAAACAGGAAGGAAAGCAATTTATTAAAAGAGAATTTTCTACTCAATCATTCAAAAGATCTTTTACTCTTGATGAAAAAATAAAGGCTGATGCTATTGATGCTAAATATGAAAATGGAATTCTGTATCTCACACTTCCTAAAAAGGAAGAAGTGAAAGTACTTCCAAAAGAGATTTCAGTGAAGTAAACAAAATGATTTATTTGAAGACCTTTCTGTTTTTTACAGGAAGGTCTTTTTATTTATAACCCAATATTTTAAGCATACTTGCGGCACTCTGTTCTTTTGCATAAACCCAGTCCACAAGTTTCCCATTTTTATCTTTTTCTATCACTATATATTTTGGAGAAGGAATAAGACAATGTTTAATTCCGCCATAACCACTAATCTGGTCCTGGTAAGCGCCGGTATGGAAGAAGCCAACATACAACGGCTCACCATTACCTAATTTGGGTAAGAATACTTCATTGATATGCTCTTCTGAATCGTAATAATCATGGCTGTCACAGGTGATGCCACCAAGAGTAACCCTTTGATACTCTTCATCCCATTTATTTACCGGCAGCATTAAAAATTTTTCACCAATACCCCAGGTATCAGGCAATGTTGTAATAAAAGAGGAATCAATCATATACCATGTTTCACGATCATTCTGCATTTTCTCTCCAAGTACGCTATAAATATGGGCCATACTCTCCCCTACTGTATAGCTGCCAAACTCAGTAAAAATATTAGGCATTGGAACTTTACTTTTCTTGCAGCCTACTTTTATATTTCTCACTATCTCATTAATCATAAGCTGGTAATCATAATTGAATC